>CANQRV010000062.1 GCA_947626355.1 uncultured Muribaculaceae bacterium | reverse complement strand
GATTCGTCCCAGGATTTTTTGTTTTCTTCACACATTTTCCGGAAAAATGTTGAATCTGACAGTCAACATTTTTCCGGGCTAGACAGGCTGCGGAAATGACGAGGATGTTGCCGCTCGACACTGCCGGAAACGACGGCACTATAATGCTCAGACGTCGCAATGACATCCTGATTGAATAGCCGGAGTCTCTCAGGGCGTCGATAATCCTACATGACGTAATGGCTCATCATCAAGGTTTCTGTCGGGCGGGGCCTACGAGGGTCGTGACGGAGCGGGGCGGGATGGCTACGGCGTCGAGACCAGAGAGCTTCCCTATGAGGGAGAGCGACTCTCCGTCGACGTCGGAGGTGCGGTACTCTTTCCACTCTCCCGGGTCCACGCCGCCGATGGAAATGGTCTCGGGCTCATTGCCGTAATTGATCACTACCATGACGTCGCTGCCGTCGGCATTCCTGAAAGCCGAGCACATCAGGCCGTAGGGGTCGGTGGAGCTGTCGGGATCCTTGCTGCCGTCGCGCATCACGTCGTAGCGCACGGCGCCCGGGCGGATGAAGCGGCTCCAGTTGCCCATCGCCCACAGCAGCTTCGAGTCTACGATGGTGTCGGTGTCGGCACCCGGCTCCCGGTATTGGAAGAGCAGCCCGTCCTTGTAGTCGCCGCCCACGGAGCGCCACCACTGCCAGCTGCGCGCGTCGGCGAAGACAAGGTCGTGATGGATCATGCGGGCCACATAGAGGGCCGTCTTCATAGTGCGGTCGTAGCCGCCTCCCCCGCCGATCTCCTCGTCGTTGCCCATGATGCAGACCTCGCTCTGCCAGAAGTCGACGTCATATTTGCGCAGCGTGTCGCGCAGGGCCTTGCGGCATTCCTTCATATAGCTGACCGGAGTATTGGTCCAGTAGCTGTGGGCCGCCATCATTCGCGGCATATTCCTAAGGTCGCCCACATACGTGCCGGCGCTGTCGGGCGAGAAGAACGACTGTATGAGGTATCCCCTCTCAGGGCCGGTCATATGGGTGGCCATCATGCATCTGTAGTCTGACGACTCCGGGATGATGACCTTTGTGTCGAGACGTCGCTTCTGGAGCTCGTCGTCGAGCAGACGCGAGAGGCGGGCGATCTCATACTTCGTGGCCGGAGTCCCCTCCTGCTTGGGGCCCTGCCAGTTCCAGTGGCCGTCGGGCTCGTTGACGGGCGACAGCCAGTCGAGCGTGACGCCGTCATGCGCCTTAAGCCCCTCCACCACATCGGCCATGAAGCGGGCGAATTCATCATAGCGGTCTTCTCTCAGATTATATGTGCCGTCGCGACCGGTATTGGTTGCGAGTCCGTTCTTGGTAATGTAGACCGGCGGAGAGTTGAGGAATCCGAGCAGCGTGGGCACTCCGTAATCCTTCGCGAGCTTCAGGAAAGCGCGCTGGCCGGCCTGCTTCGTCCAGTCGTAGGAGCCGTCGGCGTTGAGGAAGCACTCCGTGCGCGTACCTCCGTTGATATGGCTGCTGTCGCCCTGCTCCGCGCTTCCGGCCCCGATGTTGAAGCGCCAGATGCTGAGCCCTATTCCCTCGGGGTTGCCGTTGGAGTCAGTGGCTGAGCTGAAGAGCAGACGGGCGGTATTGTCGCGTATCGGCTCGGGCATCTCGCCGATGCGCCACATGCTCCAGGCGTCCGAGGCGCCGAAGCCGTCGATCTGCTGTCTATTCTCCGATCGGTCGACTGTGAAGGTCGCGTTCTGCCGCGCACCAATCGCGAATACAGCCATCATGCAGGCTGCCATTATTATCGTCCTCTTAATCATATCTCGTTTGCTTTCATAGTATATGGCTTGAATTGCAAAAGTCATTTCTCACGGCAGTCGCGGCAGAGGCCGCGCGCCATGTAGTTGGCGCCGCTGACCTCGAAGCCGGCCGGATATTCCACCTTCGGCACCGGCACGTCGGCGAAGCAGAACGTGCGGTGGCACTTCTCGCAATAGAAATGCACGTGCATGTCGTCGATGGTGCAGTGGTCGCCGCCGTGGCAGAGCTCGTAGCGCGTCATGTTGTCGCCTCCCTCCACCACATGCACCAGCTCATGCTCCGCAAAGAGCGACAGCGCCCGGAAGATACCCGACTTGTCGACCGACGATATCTCCTCCTCGAGCATCGACATCGACATCGGGGCGGAGGCATGCAGCAGCGCCCTGACCACTAATATTCGGTTGGTGGTAGGCCTTATCCCCTTGCGGAGCAGTATGTCTTCTTCGGCAGCCGGCATGAGATGGTGACGTTTTGACATTGCAAAATTATAAAAACTATCTGAAAAAGCAATGTCCCGAAATGCCGGGATAGGTTTTCTACAGAATATTCGCTACCTTTGCAGTCCCTATCGGAAACAAGACCTTTCTGACTTGTAAAAGGCATATCATGACCCTTCGCTCTACAAGACATATCATCCCTCTGCTGGCCGCGACATTCATTCTTGCCATGGCCGGCTGCGCACGCCATAGCGCGGCATGGCCCGAAATGGATAAGGCCGAGGCCCTTATGGAATCAAGGCCCGACTCGGCCCTCCGCATCATAGACGGCATCGACCCCGGCAGCCTCGACGCCCGGGAAGAGAATGCCCGCTATGCCCTGTTGAGATCCATGGCCCTCGACAAGAACTATATCGACACCACCACCTTCGACATCCTCCAGCCTGCCATCGACTACTATCCGGAGCACGGCACTGCCGACGAGCGCCTCCGCACCTATTACCATCAAGGAGTGATCCATCTCAACCGGAAAGAGGACGAGGCCGCCATGCAGTCGCTGATGAAAGCCATCGACCTGCATGCCGAGGCGACAGACACGCTGACGCTCGCCCGCGCATACGTCGCGGAAGGAAATCTTTTTTATAATGAATACAAGATAAGCGACTATATCAAGTGCAATCTCGCAGCCGCAGAACTTTACAAAGCCAAACATGACACTATCAAGGAATTCAGAAGATACAGAAACGCATTTGATGGGTACACCATAATGGGTAATAGGGTAAAGGCTGACAGCATGCTGGCAATCTGCCGGAAAGCAGTTGACGAGAATCCTGAATACAAGATGTATTTATCTCCATCGTTATTGTCTTACATATTAAAATTCGGTACCCAGCAGGAAATCAAGGAATGCCTTTACCGATATCAGGATATAGAGCTGACATCTGAAGAGACAGTAGATCTGGCGCGGGGCTTCCTGCAGATCGGAGAGCCAGACAGAGCCTTGGACGTGATAAATGGCGTAGCTATCGGGCCGAGAACTCTTGATTCCGTTAAATATGACTTGAACAAGATCGACATTCTTGAGAAACTGGGTCACTACAGGGATGCCTTCCTTTTATATAAGGAATATGATGCTGTCAACGACCGATATTATAAGGGTCTCTTCACCAACGACCTTCTTCACGCCGACAAGAGACATCAGCTCGAGATCGACAGCCTCAACAGACTGCGTAAGAAGGACAAAACAATCTTGGGTATACTCTGCGGAGTATTCGCTTTAACGATAATAGCCGTATGGCTCTACTACTTAGGCTATCGCCAGAAGGCTCGCCGCCGACTGACGGAGAAGGAAAATGAGAATCTAAAGCTCAGGCAGGAAAGTCTACAGAAAGATAAGGCCAAGGCGGAGGCCGAGAAAACAATCGCAGAAGCGGATCGGCTGAAGGCGCAGGCGAGGAAAGAGAAGGCGGAGGCCGACAGGCAGAAGGCGGAAGTCGAGAAAGCCAAGGCGGAGGCCGACAGGCAGAAGGCGGAAGCTGAGAAAGCACAAGCCGAGGCCGACAGGCAGAAGGCGGAAGTCGAGAAAGCCAAGGCGGAGGCCGACAGGCAGAAGGCGGAAGCTGATAGGGATAGAAAAGCCCATGAGGTAGAGGACCTCCGGAAGAAGGTGGCAGACCTTGAGGAGGAGCAAAACAGGCTGAAGGAACTTGAGGCGACGCAGGCCGAGATGGCCAGACCTGTCAGAGAGGCCATCAACCGACGTCTCGAGATGCTCAACGGCCTTCTGAGAAAGGAAATCACCAACAAGGATGATCATGCCGCGCCGTATAAGAAATGGGTCGAGATGGTGCATGGCGACAGAAAGGAGTTCATGAGGATGATGCGCCAGGCCTATGAGGAGTCTCATCCCGGATTCATAAAACATCTGGCGGACCATGACCTCACCGATGACGAGGTGGGCTATCTATGTCTCTACGCAATCGGGCTTCGCGGTAATGAGATCGGCGACTATATCAGGAACAAGCGCCATTACATAATGGGAAGCGCTATACGGAAGAAGCTGGGACTCGGCGAGCACGACACCAATCTCGGCAAATACGTGCGCACACTGCTGGAAGGGTACCAGCTGTAGGAAAAGACATCTCAGCGAGGGCGCCGTAAACTTTTTCGGGGCGATGTAAGACTTTTCACATCGCCCCGTCTTCTGATATATACTTATTAGACTGAATATATGATGATTAAGAAAATCGCGATGTTAAACTTATTTTCTTGCCCGTAAACTTTAAACCAACTAACTTTGCACTTAAACAATCAACTCACAAAACCATAATCAGCATGAAGAAACTCATATTTCTCATAGGGTTGGCGTTGGCTTTGACTCCATCAATGTCAGCAGAACGACGAAAGGCCCAATGGGATATCTGGAGGATGACGGATCCATACACTGGAACGGCGACTTCGGAACCGCATACCAGTGCAAGTCGTTCGAGAACGAACGGTGTCTCGCCTGCAGAAGGCTGCCGGTGTGCATGGGCCAGTGTCCGAGAAACCATCTGGCCGGCATCACGGATTGCTGCTATGACCTGACCGACGAGACTTTCGAGGCCGCGCTCCTTGACTATCTCAGACACGAACATAAGGTGACATAATAATTAAATTTATTTGCATATGAAGGTAACACACGCTACCTTCGTCCGTATATATCCAAAAGGCTTGAGCATACACACAGTGATTCTTGCCTTCACCTTAAAAACACCGACATGAGAGAGAGAAGAACCCACAGACTCAAAGGAATACCGGGGCTCGCAGCCATGATGGCAGCCGCAGCGACAATCCCCGTGTCCGCGACCGCCGCGGAGCAGAACGACACCACGGCAAAGCAGCTGCAGGAAATCGTGGTGGAGGGGCGGAACACCTATACCACCCGCCACGGCGTGACCTACGTCACCAACCGCAACCAGCGCAACGGCGCCACTAACGCCTACGACCTGCTCGGACGCCTCGGCATGACGGAGATCCAGGTTGACCCGCGCACCAACGAGGTCACCACCAACTCCGGCCAGCCGGTCGACTACTTCGTCAACGGCCAGCCGGCGAAGCCCGGCGAGGTCGAAGGCCTCTGGCCGGCCGAGATACGCAAGGTGGAGTATCTCGAGGCCCCCTCCGACCCCAGGTTCATGGGAAAGCAGTATGTCATAAACTATATCGTCGACGTATATCAGTACGGCGGCTACACGCGCCTATCCACCATGCAGTATTCCCGATTCCCGTTCAGCGGCTACAACAACTACGAGAACGTCTACTCCAAGATGGTGTACAAAAAGATGACCTACGGCGTCTCAGTCGGCAACCTCAACGCTGACTTCAGCCGCCACTACGACAGCGGGAGCACTCAGCGCTACCGCATACCTGACGGTGACGGCGTCACCGAGCTGACCAGAGAGGAGCACATGAGGAGCAGGGGAGGCCGCTATGACAACTGGCCCGTCTATCTCGACGCCACATACAAGGCCGGCGACGACCTGTGGCTCTACAACGCAGTGGCGTTCACATTCGACAGGACAAAAGGGAGCCGGCGCGTCGGCAACCTTACCGTAAGTTCCTTTCCAGACATCACAAGTGTCTCGGAGCGTCTGGCCGACAGATACAAACGCTCGCTGGCATGGCAGGGCGTCTATTATTTCGGCCTGCCCAAGGGATGGAGCCTGACGCTCAACCCCCAGTTCACCTACAGGCACAGCGACAACAACTCCATGTATGACAACGGAGTCAGCGGCCCGATCGTAACCAACACCACGGAGGACATGTATTACGGCCTGCTTGCGGTGATGGCCGGCAAGAGGCTGGGTGACAGACACAGCATAGGCATACACGCCACACCCTCGTTCACCACCAACGACGTCACATACGAGGGCACGAATCCCTCGGCGACAAGATACCGCGAGTTCGGCGGTTCGCTCAATATCGAGTACTCCTTCAATTCCGAAAGGTTCTCGAGCACCAACTACGCCATGCTCGTCTACGAGCACACGAGGATAGGTGACGTGAGGCACACGAGGGTGAATCCGATCCTGCGGACCATCACCTCCTTCACGCCCTCCAGCAGGCACCGCCTCTCCCTCTACGCCCAGTACCAGCCGGAATCGCCCTCCTCGACCGAGGTCTCCGACGCCGTGGTGCAGCAGAACGAGCTCCTCTACATCACCGGAAACCCCGACCTGAAGACCAACCACAGCGTGAACGTCAACCTCAGCTACACCTGGGCGCCCGTCAACGCCTTCTCCGCGACCCTCTTCTACGACTACTACGAGTATCTCGACAACATCCTGACGGTCTACGACCCCTACCAGGGACATTTCGCGCTCATACGCACCAACGTCAACAACGGGCACTTCATGACCAACGAGGCCGGCCTCTCCGCCACGCTGCGCCTGCTCGGCAACCGGCTGTATGTCAACGCGCGTCCCACGGTGAGGTTCTACAGGAGCACGGGGATGTACGCCCGCACCTACAATCCGTTCTGCCTGACGGCCACGGCCGCCTACTATTTCGGAGCGTTCTCCATCTCTGGCTATCTGCAGACCATGAGGGGAAGCCTCGACAACAGCACGCTGGTGAAGACCAGGACCGGAAACACCCACTATATAGCCGGAAGCTGGGGCAACGGCAGCTGGAACGTGCAGCTCAGCATCCACAACTTCCTAAACTGGGGATGGAAGTCATCGACCACGGAGCTCGACATGGACTGGTTCAGCCAGCGCACGGCTGAACTGGACGGCGGCAACCATTTCGCTCTCAACCTCTCCGTCTCCTACACCTTCGGCTACGGAAAGAAGGTGAGCCGCTCGGAGCGTAGCACCCGCATAGGCGGCGGCTCATCGGCGATCCTGGAGTGACGGAGACCGACCGGTCAATACATTCATGAATAAGGAAAAGCGCAATGGCATTCCCTTTCGTCAGACAGTATGACGCGATGCAGTGCGGCATATCGTGCATGGCCATGATATGCCGCTTCCACGGTAAGACATTCTCCCTCCAGTGGCTGGAGAAACATTGCGGCGCCTCACGAGAGGGCGTGTCGCTCAAGGCCCTCGAAGACCTCGGCGCGACTATGGGACTCGGATGTGTCGCCGGAAAAGCCAGGGTCAAGGACCTCCGCGACTGTCCGCTCCCCTGCATACTGCACTGGAACCAGAACCATTTCGTGGTGCTCTATAAAATAGACCGCGACGGCACGCGCTTCTGGATCGCCGACCCGGCCAAAGGAAGGTACCGCCTGCGACGGGAGGAGTTCGCGCGCCGATGGCTCTCGACCTCATCGGGCGGTGCCGAAAAGGGTATTGCCATGTTCATCGAGACCACCCCGGAATTCGAGGCCCTCGACACGCCGGATTCAGGAGAGAGGCGCTCGTTCCGGTTTCTGTGGGGATACATCGTGCGCTACCGGCGCTATTTCCTCCAGATCCTGCTGGGACTCCTCCTGGGATGTGTGCTGCAGCTCGTCATGCCCTTCCTCACTCAGTGGACCGTCGACATCGGCATCCGACACCGCGACATAGGGTTCATCTGGCTCGTGCTCCTCGGCGAGCTCATGATCGTGACCGGGCGCACGGCCACCGACTTCATTCGACGCTGGCTGCTGCTACACATCTCCATGCGCATCAACATCTCCATCGTGAGCGACTTCCTCATCAAGCTGCTGCGGCTGCCCATGTCGTTCTTCGAGACGAAGATGCTCGGATACTACCCGCCGCTCTCCGGCTCCATATCGATTGCGGGAGTGGATATAGGCGCATATGACCTGCGGTGGTGGCGCCGCCAATGCGGGGTGGTGATGCAGGACGGGGTCATCTTCTCTGAATCCATTGCCAGGAACATAGCCGTCGGAGACGGGAAGATTGACACGGAGAGGCTGGAAGAAGCGGCCCGCACGGCATGCATCCACGACTTCGTGATGTCGCTGCCGCTGCGATACGACACTCTTGTGGGACGCGACGGCACCGGCCTCAGCCAGGGGCAGCGCCAGCGCATTCTCATCGCCAGGGCCGTATACCGCGACCCCGACTTCATATTCCTCGACGAGGCCACCAACGCGCTCGACGCCAGGAACGAGAGGACCATCGTGGAGAACCTCGGGAGGTTCTATCGGGGAAGGACGGTTGTGGTGGTGGCTCACAGGCTCTCGACGGTCAGGAACGCCGACAACATCGTAGTGATCGAGAATGGACGGATCAAGGAGACAGGTTCCCACGCGGAACTCATAGCCCGGAAGGGCGCATATTTCAATCTGGTGAGGAACCAGCTCGAATTAGGAACTTAGACATGGAGGAGCAGGAGAAGAAGACGGGAATCGACAGGATCGAGCTCCGCTCGGAGAAGGTCAGAGACCTTCTGGGAGAGGAGCCCGCAAGCCCACTGAGATGGGGCATTGCCGTGATCTGCCTGGTATTCGCCGTAATCATAGCGGCGGTGATGTGTATGGACTATCCGTACGGTCACGGCGAAACCATATTCCGGCACATTTTCGGATGATGTTCTATAGTTAATGTAATCGACGCCAAAAATGAAAATCACCGGTAGCGGCGCCAGAGGATGCGCATCGAGTTGGCGACGGCAAGGAGCGCCACGCCGACGTCGGCGAAGACAGCCGCCCACAGCCCCACATCTCCCAGGGCGCCAAGCACAAGGATGACGGCCTTCACGGCTATGGCGCCGACGATGTTCTCGCGCACGATCCTGCGGGTGAAGCGGGCTATCACTACCGCCTCAGCCACCTTCGACGGCGCATCGGTCTCCACCACCACATCCGCGCTCTCCACGGCCGCCTCCGAGCCAAGGCCTCCCATGGCGATACCCACATCGCTCAGAGCCAGCACCGGCGCGTCGTTGAACCCGTCGCCGACAAACGCCACCTTCCGCCCATCCTTGCGGAGCCCCTCCACTATCCGGGCCTTCCCGTCGGGCAGCAACGCGCCATACGACGCCGTCATGCCGAGGCTCTCTCCTACTCTTTCGGCAGCCTCCTTGCGGTCGCCGGAAAGAAGCAGCACGTCGCGGATGCCGAGGCGCCGGAGCCGTGAGACGGCTTCCCGCGCATCCGGCTTCAGCGTGTCGGCCATCTCCACATACCCCCGATAGACACCGTCGACGGCACAGGCCACTATCGTATTGCCGTCGCCTGCCGGCACCTCAGGACACTCCACACCCTTCGAGCGCAGGAAACCGAGGTTGCCTGAGAGCACCTTGCGGCCGCCGACCTCCGTCTCAGTGCCTTTGCCGGGATGCTCCGTCACATGCTCCGCCGGCGTCAGGGCGAGTCCCTTGGAGGCCGCCGCGTCAGCCACCGCCGCGGCCACGGGATGGGAGCTCGACTGTCCGGCCGAAGCCAGCAGCTTCAGCAGCATGTCGCCGTCAATGCCCGAGGAATGCACGGCCGTGACATGGAAACGCCCCTCGGTGAGCGTGCCGGTCTTGTCGAAGGCCACGGTGTCGACATGGGCGATAGCCTCAAGGTAATTGCCCCCCTTGAAGAGGATGCCGCGCCGTGAGGCTGCCCCAATGCCGGCGAAGTAGCTCAGCGGCACGCTGATCACCAGCGCGCAGGGACACGACACCACCAGAAACACCAGTCCGCGGTAGAGCCAGTCGGAGAAGACATAATGATAGGCGGGATGCACCATGGCCACCAGGGCGGGCACCGCGACAAGAAGCGCGGCGAGAAGCGTCACCACCGGAGTGTAGACGCGCGCGAACTTCCGTATGAACTGCTCGGCCTTCGCCTTGCGCGAGGAGGCATCGCGCACCATCGACATGATACGCGACAGGGCGCTGTCGGAATACACACGGTTGACGCTCAGACGCGCCACGCTGCCCGCCGATATCATTCCCGCAAGCACCTGACCGCCGGAGGCCACGACCCTCGGAGCGCTCTCGCCGGTGAGCGCCGACGTGTCGAACACGGCGTCGCCGCCGAGCAGGATGCCGTCGAGAGGCACCATGCCGCCGGGGCGCACCTCGATTTCATCGCCCACCGCCACATTCTCCGGCCTCTCCTTCTCCCAGCTGTCGCCACGCCTCACGAGCGCCATCCTCACGGAGTCGCCCACGAGACGCGATATGTCGCGAGTGGCTTTACCCACCGCCAGGTCCTGGAGGGTCTCGCCGAGACTGTAGAAGAGCATGACGCCCACGGCCTCCGGATATTCACCGATGCAGAAGGCGCCGACGCAGGCTATGGTCATGAGGGTGAATTCATTGAAGACGTCGCCGCCCCTGACGGTCTTCCAGCCTTCGACCATCACCGGAAGCCCGACCGGAAGGAAAGCCAGGATATACCATGCGAGGCGCCAACCGGCGCCGATATCGATATGGGCAAGCGAGGTAGCAGCCATGCCGGCCGCCAGCATCAGCAGCGAGATACCTATCCTAATGAATGCCTTCGCATGCCCGGCGCCGTGGCCGTGGGAATGCGTATGCCCGTGGCAATGGCAGTGGCCATGGGCATCGGGGGTGCAGTGTGTATCCATGTCTTTGTGTTGAATCATGATGCAAAGTTAACGGCCGGTTTCCGCAACCCGGTTGCAAACATGCCTGAACCGAAGGAGCGCCACCGGCGTTGATAATGAAGATGAAGACATCAGACGCCGCCTTATGAAATTACCGGAAAGGCATTCAACGAAAGGACATTCAACGAAATACGCTGAACAATAAAAAACATTCAAGCCATGCTAAAGACAGATTATAAATTCGGAAAGGTGTTCAATCTCGCCTCGCAGGTAGAGAAAAACACCTCGAAAGTGGAATTCCAGGAAGTGATGAACAACGACAACGGCGGAGTGTCCCTCCTGGCCTTCGGCGCCGGCATGGACCTCGCCACCCATCAGGCTCCGGCAGAGGTGATGGTCAATGTGCTCGAGGGGGAGATTGTCTTCACGATGCACGACACACCCCACACCATGCGCAAGGGCGACTTCCTGCTCATGGGCAACGGCGTGCCCCATTCGGTGCATGCGGTGACCGACGCGAAAGTGATGCTTGTGAAAATCAAACACGACTGAGACACCGGGCGGGGACGCCAGACATGACAAAGGGGTGTGGCGCACAGTGCGCCACACCCCTTTGCATATATTTACCTCGTCAGAAGATGCGGCCGCTGAGGGTCAGCTTGAGCACGGGATATACGGTGAGCTTGTCCATCCACTTCTGCCAGTCGTCGTCGTTGTCGAGAGCCGGGATCTTGTCGAGCTGGGTGTCGTTGTTGTAGAGTTTCATCTTGCCGTGGAACTGCACTCCGAGCTCTACGCCGAAGTTGAGTCGTCCCTTAGGCACCGGGCGCCCGAAACCGAGGCCGAGATAGGGACGGAAGCTGTTGACGCGGAGGGAGCCATCGACATTACCGTTCTTGTCGACAGGCAGACGGTAGTCGCCGAGGTCGAGGTAGGAGTCGCCGTTGGGAAGGTTCATCAGCTCGTCGCTGTGGCCGGTGACGCCCACGATCTTGCCGCCGCCGAAATAACCGCCGGCCGCCACATAGAATGATGTGAGCTGCGGAAGGGGATAAATGTTGAAGATGACGCTTCCCTGCACTCTGGCAAGTGATCCCTTGACGTCCATCGTGAAGTCCTCCTCCACGGGATGACCCTGATAGTCACCTTCGTATGTGCCGTCGACGCTCGTGCTGAACTTGATGCCGGGCATGATGGTGACTCCGCCCCGGATGGTCACCCACTTGGTGATGGGGGTTGCGGCCTCGAAACCGAAGCCGGTGGTGCCAACATGGGCGCCTACGCCGAGATGATTGAAGATGTTGAGCTCACCGAGCCCTACGGCAGAAGCCGGAACGGCGGCCAGCATGAGGACCATCATTGAAATCGCTCTGATAATCTTATTCATAATATTCAGGTTGTATGATTGGTTAAAATCTGCAATAACTCTTGCAAAATTACCAACAAATCTTAAATATCCAAAATTTCCGTCAAAAATCGTGGAAAACCCTGACCTGATCACGGTAGAGCGGAGAGGATGGAGTAGACGGCATCCGAAATGCGGGCTACGGACTCCGACGCCTGCGCCTCGGAGCCTTTGAAGTCCTTGACAAATACAGCAAGCGAATAGCTGACGCCGTTGGGCAGACATATATAAGCCACGTCATTATGGGCGACAAGCTCACCCCTCTCGTTGACATAGCCCGAGCCGGTCTTATGCGCCACGCTAACGCCATGCCTGCCGAGCAGCGGAGCCACGATGCGGTCGGCGCCGGTGATGCATTCCGCGAGCGACGTCTTGATATGGGCCTGCTTCTCCCGGGAGACAAGGCTGTCGGTGAAGACCCTGTTGATCAGCATGGCGGCTCCGAGCGGCGAGGTGTAGTTGGAGTATGCCTTGTCGTGGTCGGCCTGCATCTCATCCTCCGAATACGCGATGCGGAAAACGTCGCGTGGAATCATCGTGGCTATGAGGGAGTCGGTGGCAGCCACGCCCACCAGGTGGTGAAACATATAATTGCTGGCGTTGTTGTCGCTGCTGGTCAGGGTGTAGCACAGCAACTGGCCGACAGGGAGCTTGATCTCCGCCTCCTGATGCTCCTTGAGCATCGGACTCCAGGTGTCGGGGGCGAGGCTGTCGCGACGGAGGGTCACGACGGAGTCGAGCGAGACGCCGCGGCGGTCGAGATCATGACACACGGCCAGCGCCTGATGGAGCTTGAAGACACTCATCATAGGATATACGCTGCTGTCGTTGACGGCCGCGGTGTCGGAGTCGTTGACGATGACGGCCACACCGATCTCGCCAGGATAACGGGCGACGATGCTTGATATCGAATCCTCAAGCAGTCCGACGTATGCCGGGCTTTGCCCGCTTTCTTTCGCGGAAGAGCAACCGGCAGCGACGGCCATGCATGCCACTCCGGCCGCAGCGATAGCGGCAAAGCCCTTACAATGATCCATCAACCTCTTTCCTATATAATTCAGTAATCGCATAGCATTTGCAGTTTTCCGCAAAGTTAGCGCTTTCCCCCGACTGCCGCAAATATAGCCTCGGCTGAACCCCAAGTCCGAACCCAGAGGGGGGTGTCGCGTGTTGATATGTTGTCAATATCGACAGTTCTTGCTAATAATACCGATCATGACGAAAATAAAGACAAAAAGAGCCTACGACACTCCCGAACCCTCCGACGGATTCAGGATACTGGTGGACCGGCTGTGGCCCCGCGGCCTCACGCACGAGCGCCTCGACTGCCAGCTCTGGGCCAAAGACATCGCTCCCTCCACGGAGCTGCGGCAGTGGTTTCACGCCGATATCCCCGCCCGGTGGAGCGACTTCGAGAAGAGATATGAGGCAGAGCTGCGCGGATCAGACGCATTCAGGCAGTTCCTTGCCGAGGTGTCTCGCCATCCGGCAGTGACCTTCGTCTATGCCTCCCGCGACGAGGAGCACAACGAAGCCACCGTGCTCAGGACACTCTGCACCACACTGATCGACAAGGACGCCTGATGTATCCGCGCAGTGTGAGCGTCACACACTCAGCGGGACGTGAAAGCGTTGTGGAAAACCCTCGATGGATCCCACTTGTCGATATAATGGCGTTTCTCGCCGGGATATCCCAACGGGATTATGGCAAATGGCATGAGCGAGTCAGGGGCATGCATGATGTCGGCGAGCTTCCGGATGCGGTCGCGGTTGGGATAGACGGCACACCAGGTGCCTCCCAGCCCCAGCGCATGGGCCGCCAGAAGGATATTCTCGGTAGCGGCGGAAAGGTCGAGCTCGCATAGCGCGGCATCCTCCCCGGGCAACATCCTCTCCCGGTCGCCAAACACCACAATCGCCAGCGGGGCCTCAGCCACATAACGGCAATAGGGCGACACCTCACCCAGACGTGAGAGCAGACTCCCTTCCGTCACTACAGAGAATGCCCACGGCTGACGGTTCACTCCCGACGGAGCGGCCATGGCCGCCCGCAGGACAGTCTCCACGTCCTTATCATCGACCGACCGCGACCCATCGAACTTCCTCACACTCCATCGGCTCAGTATATCGTCCACCGCAGCATTTCCCGCTGAGGTATAATCTCTCTCCTTCATAGCTTCATATGTTGTTTTACTTAAAACAACGGGCAATGAATATGGTTTGCATGCGACAGCCGCCGGTACCGCACATACCGTTGAAATCATCCGGCATCACGGAATGCCGTGATTCCCACAAAATTCCATCCACCACCGCACACTGATCAAAACCATCTGCAACACACTGAATATCAAGCCAATGACATAACAAAGCCCAATTTCAGTTAACATTCTTTGTATTATTTTAACATATAAAGCCTATAATAAAACCGAATTTTTATTACTTTTGCAATTAAATTGATAATATGGATTATCAATTTGAAAGCGACTACAACCACAACTAACCAACACATACCACCCGTTAACCTCATGATTCCATCGATGATTGCAGCCGGCATATTCACAGCCCTTTCATATCTCGTGCAACACGCATTCTGGTCGGTTGTCGCCGGAGTGCTCATTGTCATAGCCTTTGTGGCGCTGCTCCTGCTGCTTGTGAGAGGGTTCTATCCGAAGTCTACCTTCTCCCCGGCAAGCATGGTCACCGCAGGCATACTGACAATTCTCCTCTGGTTTCAGTTCGTGCCTCTGTGCGCGGCAATCGGACTGAAATGGAAGGCGGCCGACTTCAAGGAATGGCTCGACGAGTCGGTGATTCATCCCGAGCAATATGCCGTGCCAAGGGAGGTGCTTCCGGAGGAGTCGAGGGAGATTGTGGAGAAGGCCGTAGAGGAATATCCCATCATGGGGATGCTCTTCTCGTCGGGTCTCTTCGAGGGCTTCGACACCTCCAATCTCGCCCAGGGGATGTATGACGAGCTCAACCGCGAGCTCAACCGCATGATCCTGAACCGCCTGCTGATATCCCTGGCGCTGACGGCGGTGGGGGCGCTGATCATAATCAAGCTCCAGGACCGACAGGCACACGCCCGCTCGCATGCCCGGCAGGCGCGTCGCTCCTCCCGCCCCGGCAGCGGCTCGGGACGCACACGACGCCCCGGCCAAAGGACGGGCAGCCGGCGCTGATCAAACCTCCATGGCGGGAGACAGTCATTTATCCACTCCCGGCGACATATCCACTCTTAGCAAACAACAAATAATTACAATATGGCAAACCACATCATGATCGGCATCGGAGGCACCGGATACAAGGTGCTCCGAGATTTCCGCAAAAGGCTCTGGGCCGACGTCTCCGACGCCCGGGCCCGCCGCAACCTCCCCGTGAGATTCCTCTACATCGACAGCGACGAACAGATGCGCCCGGCCAACCTCGCCGGCAATCCCGACCTCCGCGTCAACGGCCAGGACACGGCCATTACCCCCGACGAGTATCTCGACATAAAGAACGTAGACCTCAACACCGTCTTCGACAACCTCTCCTCATATCCCCGGCTGCGCCACGTGATCGGCAACGGAGCGTTCATCCGCACATGCATGGGCGAGGTGGGCGCGGCAGCCGGCCAGAAACGCCGCGCCGGCCGCATACTCTTCGCACAGAACGCCCACAACTATATAAGGGAGGTTCTATTATTTGATTTTTCAGACTGGCGCATCGAGACAGAACCTCATTAAGCCTCGCCTATCAGCCTTT
>CANQRV010000061.1 GCA_947626355.1 uncultured Muribaculaceae bacterium | reverse complement strand
AAACTTGTCAAAGAACTCTTTGGCTTGGCGGTAGATGCCGCTTAGCCTATGGATAATTTTTTAACGAACTATTGATAACCTTTGATATTTATTGATTTTATCTTATTAACATTGCCGGGGGCGAAGTGGTTCATCAGCGGATATGGATTTTTAATCTTTCTTATATCAGGCGTCGGGAGAGAGCGGACGTCAGAAGGGGATGTCGGGCTCTCCCGAAGGGGACATCATGTTGTCGGGCATCGGCGGCATCGACGAGGGCCCCGAGAATCGGAATCCACCTTCCGGCTCCTGCGCGGGTGTCGTGTCGCTGTTCATCCTCGATTCCATCTTCACGGGGGTGCCCCCGATGGCGCTCTGCACTGTATCGTAGCCCTCGTCCCAGTTTTCGAACTTGGCGTAGCGGGCCACGAAGCGGAGCTTCACGTCGCCCACGGCGCCGCTTCGGTGTTTGGCCACGATAAGCTGTGCGAGGCCGCGGATGTCGTTGCCCTCGCCGTCGACGGGCGACTTGGTGTAGTATTCGGGGCGGTGGATGAAGCATACGATGTCGGCGTCCTGCTCGATGGCACCCGACTCGCGGAGGTCGGAAAGCACGGGACGTTTGTCCTCGCGGGTCTCGGTGCTTCGGTTGAGCTGCGAGAGGGCGATGATGGGGATGTCGAGCTCCTTGGCCAGCGCCTTCAGCGAGCGCGAGATGGTGCTCACCTCCTGCTCGCGGCTGCCGAGCTTGAGGCCGGTGGCGTTCATGAGCTGCAGGTAGTCGATCATGATGAGCTTCACTCCGCGTTCCCTCACGAGGCGGCGTGCCTTTGTGCGGAGCTCGGTGATGCTGAGGCCCGGGGTCTCGTCGAGATATAGGGGGGCGCTGTAGACCTTGCGCAGGCGGGTGTTGAGGCGGTCCCATTCCTCCTGCGAGAGCTGGCCGCTCTTGATCTTCTCGCCCTCCAGGGAGGCCACGTTGCTTATGAGTCGCTTCACGAGCTGCACGTTGGCCATCTCGAGGGTGAATATGGCGATGGGGATGTTGCGGTCGATTGCCATGTTCTTGGCCATGGAGAGCACGAAGGCCGTCTTGCCCATGGCCGGGCGGGCCGCAATGATCACGAGGTCGGAGTTCTGCCAGCCCGACGTCATCCTGTCGAGCTCGGTATATCCAGTCTCGAGGCCGGAAAGGCCGGTGGCGGTGTTGGCGGCGGCCTGTATCTGCTCCAGAGCGAGGTTGAGCACCGGGTCGATCTGAGTCACCTCGCGCTTCAGCTGCGTCTGCGATATGTCGAAGAGGTTGCCCTCGGCCTCCTGGAGTAGGTCATCGACGTCGTTGCTCTCGTCGAAGGCCAGGGTCTCGATTTTCGAGGCGAAGGATATGAGGCGGCGGGCCAGGTATTTCTGAGCGATGATCCTTGCGTGGAATTCTACGTTGGCGGCGGAGTAGACGCTTGCCGTCAGCTCCGTGATATGGATGGCGCCCCCCACTTCATCAAGGGTGCCGTCCTGGCGCAGCTGCTCGGTGACCGTCATCATGTCGATGGGGCGCTGGTTGAGGCCCAGGGTGCTGATGGCCTGGAATATCTTCTGGTTTTTCGGGTCGTAGAAGCTTTCGGGCACGAGCACGTCGCATACGTTCATGTATGCGTCCTTCTCGAGCATGCAGGCTCCGAGCACCACCTCCTCGAGGTCGGTGTCGTGGGGAGGCAGCTTGCCCGTGGGGTCGGCGGCAGGAGGGAGTATGGCGCGGTATGGTTTGCGTTCGGTTGTCGGCATAATGAGGTCTTGCCGGTTGGTCGGCTGTTATTTTTTCTGCGTGTTGCTGTTTTTCTTCACGGGCTTGATGCTGCTCACCTTGCGGGTCATGGGAATATGGGCCGGGGCTTTGCCGGTGAGGCGGGTTGTGATGGCCTCGTTGAGCTGGAGCCGGTAGGAGATGCGGCGTCGCTCTTCGAGGCGCTCCGTGGCGTAGGAGAGGGTTGTGCGCGATAGCTCCGTGCAGTGGCGGTCGAGGAAATTCTGGAGAGTGCGCTGGTTTTTCTTGCCCACCTCGCGGAGCATCCATCCCGTGGCCTTGTGGATGAGGTCGTGGGGATGCGGGGCGAGGAGCGTGGCGAGGTCGAGGGTGAGGCTGAAGTCGCCCGACTTGATGATGGGAAGCGTGGCCACGATGCTCACCCTCTCCTTCCATAGGTTGCCGCTGGAGGAGAGCTGGAAGAGGAGCGGCTGAAGGTGCGGGTGGGCGAGAAGGTAGTCGCCGAGGATCTTGGGCGCCACAAGGTCGACGAGGTCCCAGTTGTTGCCCCGGTCCATGATCGAGAGGTAGAAGTCGACCAGGGTTTCCGGGTCGGCGTCCCGCTTCTTTTTCTTCTCATGGGTGTAAAGCTCCACAAGTGTCAGGAATCCGGCGAGCCTCTCTTCATGATAGGGAGAGCGGGTCAGGAGGTCGACATCTTCTGTGGTGGCTCCTTTCCAGTAGCGCTTCACGATGGCTCTCGTGTCGGGCACCCTCACTCCGAGAAAGAGGTCGCCTTCGCCGTAATCCCCTTTGCCGCATTTGAAGAAGCGGGAGAGATTGGCGGCCTGGGCGCTGTCGGAGAGAGCGCGGAGTTCAGACGATATTTCAGTGGCTGCGTTCATGTGGCGGTATATTAAGGTGGAAGGTCATGGTTTCTGCCAGACAGCGAACATACAGAGCTGATAGATGGCGGTGAGGAGCAGGAGGATCGATGTCCATTTGAGGATGTCGTTGAGCTCTCGTCCGCTGCGCGACCGGAGCTGGGCCCAGAGCAGGAGATGTGCGGAGATGAAGGCGAGGCGCCCGACGACGGTCCAGAACGGCTGCTGCGGCGAGCCCGTGAGGGTCAGAGCGGTAATGGCTACGAGACCGTTGAGGAGGTAGACGATGCCCATGGCCTTGCGGCCGAATATCAACACGGTGGTGTTCTTGCCCACGGCCCTGTCGTCGTCGACATCGCGGTAGTTGTTCACTATCAATACGTTTGCTCCCATAAGACCGATGGCGAGCCCTGTCAGCCATACTGTGGCTCCCATATCCCACATGCCGGTCTGGACGTAGGCGGTGAAGTAGACGGGCACGAATCCGAAGAATACGATTACGGCGATGTCGCCGAGTCCGTGGTGGCTGAGCGGCCAGGGGCCTGTGCTGTAGCCCACAGCGAAGAGGGCGATGAGGATGCCGGGCACAATGAGCCACCAGCCACCCCAGGCTATCAGGGAGCATCCGAGCAGGGAGTCGACGGCGAGCAGCAGATAGGTGGCCGCACGCATCTTGCGCGGCTCGATGTCGCCTTCTGTCACGCCTCGGCGGAAACCCTCGCGACCTTTCCTGTCGAGGCCGTTGGCGTAGTCGTAGTATTCATTGGCGAAATTGCTCGCTATCTGGGCGATGATCGCGAAGAGCAGGCAGATCGCCATGGGGAGGGGAGAGAAGCTGTGGAGATAGCAGGCCACTCCGGTGCCTGCCGCCACTCCGGCCACACACACCGGCAGCGTGCGGAGTCTCATGGCTTCTATCCAGGGATTCTTCATATTCGATGGGGCGGTGGTTGAAGTCGTTAATGCCCTGTCACGGGCGGAATTCAGTCTGGATTGCATCGACGAGCAGCGGCACGCGGCTTTCTATCTCGTCGCGGTTGCGAAGGCCGTCGATAAGATCGCGGGGCATGGAGGCGCCGCCGTATTTAAGGCCGAGTAGCGCTCCGCCCAGCGCGGCGTTGGTGTCTGCGTCGCCTGCGGCGTCGCAGAGGGTGGTGATTCCCTCTCCCGGACTATCGCAGTGCCAGAGCACCCATAGCGCGGCTGCCATCGTCTTGCGTACATAATTATAGGTGGAAGGCTCGTCGAGATTGAGTTCGGAGAGCCTGCCGTGACGTGCCATCTCCACATACGCGGCCACAGCCCTGTCTATCTCGCGGGCGAATGCGAGGAGCTCCTCGTAGGGAGTCTCGCGGTCGTTCCAGGTGAGGTCGTGTGCCATGCGGGCGATCACTCTCGAGGCGGCCTCGCAGCGAGGCGAGGCGTGGGTCATGGCCGTGAGCGACTCCGCGACGAGGTCGCTCGAGTCGCGCCACATGCCTCCGAAGAGGCCGCGGCCGAGCCCCTCATTGGTGGCGTCGAGGTTTTTAATGCGTTTCCATTCAGCCCGCGAGACGCCCACGGGGTCCGATAGGTATTCCTCACGGGAGAGCACCCACCGCATGCAGGCGCAGTTGTCGATGGTGTTGCCGTCGCTCCAGCTCCTGAGTCCGGCGGCATAGTCCTTGATGTCGAGGCATCCCCGGCGCGCCACGCTGTCGATGAGCACCAGGATGATTGTGGTGTCGTTGGTCCATTCCCCCGGCTTCCAGTTGCTGCGGTGGAGGTCGCGGATAATCTGGCTGTAGTCTCGGAGCCCCTGGGGATAGCGCATCTTCCGCTCAGGGAGCGTCATGAATTCAGAGCCGAGGCCGAGGGCGTCGCCGATGGCGTATCCATAGAGGGCGCCCGATGCTTTTTCTTTAAGTGTAAGGCCCATTAGAATATAGAAGAAGATAGTTTAGATGATGCAGCCGCTTCTGAATGAGACGGCAGTCAGGAGCATATGGTTCCTGATGCTGCAAAGTTAGTCAAAAAAAAGGGGAATGAAAACTTTCATCATCTTTTTCGGCCGAAAAACGATTTCATGAGCGCCGCACCCTCCCCGGCGAGCACACCCTCGCTGATGGCCGTGCGCTTATGCATCGGGCCTTTGGGATCGGCCGCGAAACGGCGGAATCCCCGTTTGGGGTCGGAGGCCCCCCACACCACCCGTCCGATCTGGCTCCATCCGATGGCGCCGGCACACATCGGGCAAGGCTCGAGGGTGACGTAGAGCGTGCACTGCGGCAGGTATTTACCGCCGAGGGCGTTGGCCGCCGCCGTCAATGCGAGCATCTCCGCGTGGGCCGTCACATCGCCGAGCCTCTCGGTCATGTTGTGGGCCTTGGCCACTATCCGGCCGCCACACACCACCACCGCGCCGACGGGCACCTCGCCCGCCTCGCCTCCGCTCGTTGCCTCCTCGAGGGCCAGCCGCATGTAGTGCTCGTCGAGCTCAGCCATGTCACTCATGGCCGCCGAGCACGTCCCTCACCCTCTCCATGAGCCAGAACGGGGTGGACGTGGCGCCGCAGATGCCGACGCTTCCAGCCCCCTCGGTCCATTCGGGTCTCAGCTCGCTCTCGTCGGAGATGAGATAGGTGTGGGGGTTCACTTTCAGACACTGTTCAAACAGCACCTTGCCGTTGCTGCTCTTGGCGCCGCTCACGAAGATCACCACCTCATGGGCCGAGGCGAACTCGCGCATCTGCTCCATGCGGTTGGCCACCTGGCGGCATATGGTGTCGAAATATTCAAACTTCCCGTTTTTCTTGCGGCGCTTGATCTCGTCTACTATCTCGCGGAATCCGGAGAGGCTTTTGGTGGTCTGTGAATATAGGAGTATGTCGCGGTCGAGATCCACTTTGTCGAGCTCAGAGGCGTTCTGGATCACCACCGCCTCGCCGTTGGTCTGTCCCACAAGGCCGTTGACCTCCGCGTGACCGTTCTTTCCGTAGATCACTATCAGTGGTTTCTGTCCCCCCGCGCGCTCTGCATCCATCCCCTCGGAATAGGCCTTCTTGATGCGCCGCTGTAGCTGGAGCACCACCGGGCACGTGGCGTCGATGATCTCGACGTTGTTGGCCGCTGCCGTGGCATAGGTGGTGGGGGGCTCCCCATGGGCCCGCAGCAGCACCTTCACGTCGTGGAGCTTCTCGAGCTCGCTGTGGGTGATGGTGAGCAGCCCTTTCTTGCGTAGCCGCTCCACCTCGCCGGCATTGTGCACTATGTCGCCGAGGCAGTAGAGCTCGCCCTTGCTCTGGAGCTCCTCCTCGGCCTTGCGGATGGCAGTGACCACCCCGAAGCAGAATCCCGAATTCTTGTCGATCTCTATCTTCATATCTCTATGCCTGTCTTGTCGTGGAAGAGACGCATGAGCCATTCCAGCTGCTCGGCCTCCGTCATGCGGCTGTTGTCGAGGCTTACGGCATCGGGAGCCTTGCGCAGCGGCGACTCCTTGCGGTTGGCGTCGATATGGTCGCGCTTCACTATGTTGGCGAAGACCTCCTCATACGAGGGATGCTCTCCCTTGGCTTCCATCTCGAGCAGCCGGCGGCGTGCGCGTTCCTCCGGCGAGGCATCGACAAAGACCTTCATCTCTGCATGCGGAAACACGGTGGTGCCTATGTCGCGGCCGTCCATCACTATCCCTTTCTCCCTGCCGTATTCCTGCTGCAGGGCCGTGAGCCTCTGCCTCACCTCAGGGAGCTCGGCCACGGGGCTCACCCATGAGCTCACCGCCATGTCGCGGATCTCGGTCTCCACGTCCTCGCCGTTGAGCAGCGTGTGCTGGCGTCCGTCGGCTCCGGCCTTACGGAATGAGATGCTGATCGAGGGGAGCGCCCCGGCCAGCGCCTCGCGGTCTACCCGGCCTTCGGCGATCATGCCATGGCGCAGGGCATAGAGTGTCACGGCGCGATACATGGCGCCCGAGTCTATGTAGGTATATCCTGTCTTGGCGGCCAGTGCCCTGGCCATAGTGCTTTTGCCCGACGACGAGTAACCGTCGATGGCTATGATGATTTTCTTTTCCATGTCTATGAGTGTTTCGGTGTCAGGTGTGAGACCGTCGGCCGGCGGCATGCCGTGGACGGCACGCCGCCTGTCGGCGGTCGGCATGTGATGTCGTGGGTGTCCCCGTCATTTCTTCTTTGCAGAGGTGGCCTTGGCCACGCCCTTGGCTGCTGTCGGCTTTGCTTCCGCTTTGGCCTTGGTGGTCTTCCTCGGGGCGCCGCGGCGTTTCACCTTGCGGAGCGCCTGGGCCGTGCGCGAGGGGAGATACATCTTGAGCCAGCCTTTGCCGGAGGGGGCGTAGAGCGGGTCGGGGCTGGTGAAGTGTCTCACCGTGTCGTCGATGTTGCCGTAGCCTCCCACGTCGGGGTCGTCGCTGTTGAGCACCACCTCATACTCGCCGGCCGGAGCCAGGAACCCGTAGTCGGTGAAGCTCTTCGAGGGGTTCCAGTTGAAGACGAAGATGAGGTCGCCGCGCATGAAGGCGAGCACCTGGTCGTCGTCTTTCTCCCAGAGCTTCTCCACCGGGAGGGCCTGGAAGTTGAAGCATCCGCCCACAAGCTCCACCATTTCGTTGTCGAAGCGGTTGAGGAATTTGTATTTGAGGTCATCGCGGTCTACGAGCTCCCATTGGCGGCGTGCGTACTTATAGCTCCATCCGTTGCCTTCCCTGGGGAAGTCGATCCATTCGGGATGACCCCATTCGTTGCCCATGAAGTTGAGGTATCCGCCGTTGATGGTGGCGATGGTCACGAGGCGTATCATCTTGTGCAGCGCCATTCCGCGGGCCACCGTCATGTCGTTGTCGCCCACCATCATGTGCCAGTACATCTCCTTGTCGATGAGGCGGAAGATGATCGTCTTGTCGCCCACGAGTGCCTGGTCGTGGCTCTCGCAGTAGGAGATTGTCTTCTCGTCGGCGCGGCGGTTGGTGAGCTCCCAGAATATCGATGTGGGATGCCAGTCCTCGTCTTTCTTTTCCTTGATCATCTTGATCCAGTAGTCGGGCACACCCATGGCCATACGGTAGTCGAATCCCATGCCGCCCTCGTCGAATTTCAGCGCGAGGCCGGGCATGCCGCTCATCTCCTCGGCGATGGTCACCGCCTTGGGGTTGACCTCATGGATGAGCAGATTGGCGAGTGTGAGATAGGTGAGGGCGTTGGTGTCCTGATTGCCGTCATAGTAGTCGGCATATGAGCTGAACGCCTTGCCCAGGCCGTGGTCGTAGTAGAGCATCGAGGTGACGCCGTCGAAGCGGAATCCGTCGAATTTATATTCCTCGAGCCAGAACTTGCAGTTGGAGAGGAGGAAATGGAGCACGGAGTTCTTGCCGTAGTCGAAGAGCAGGGAGTCCCATGCGGGATGCTCGCGGCGGGAGTCGCCGTAGAAGTAGAGGTCGTAGCTCCCGTCGAGTCGTCCGAGGCCCTCCACCTCGTTTTTCACGGCGTGGGAATGCACGATGTCCATGATCACGGCGATGCCCATCTCATGGGCTGCGTCGATGAGGCGCTTGAGGTCGTCGGGAGTGCCGAAGCGCGACGATGCGGCGTAGAAGGAGCTCACGTGGTAGCCGAAGGATCCGTAGTAGGGATGCTCCTGGATGGCCATTATCTGGATGGCGTTGTAGCCGTCTTTGGCTATTCGCGGAAGGGTCTTCTCGCGGAATTCTTCATATGTGCCGAGTCCCTCCTTGTCCTGGGCCATGCCGATGTGGCATTCGTAGATCAGGAGAGGCTTGACGTCGGGCGAGAATTTCTTCACCTTGAACTTGTAGGGCTCGGCGGGGTCGTAGACCTGCGCGGAGAATATCTTGGTGTTCTCGTCCTGCACCACGCGGGTGGCGTAGGCCGGAATCCTCTCGCCCTGTCCTCCGTACCATGTCACGAGCATCTTGTATAGGTCGCCGTCGCGGAGGGCATCTTTCGGGAGCGTGATCTCCCATGTGCCGTCGCCGAGGGGGTGGAGGCGGTAAGGCTCCTCCGTCTTCCAGTCGGAGAAAGTGCCGATGAGCCAGATCCCGGTGGCGTTGGGTGCGTATTCGCGGAAGGTCCAGTTGCCGTTTTTCTGCTTGTGCAGCCCGAAGTACTTGTAGGCGTTGGCGAAGTCGGTGAGTGAGCCCCCGGTCGAGGCCGTGAGCTCGTTGAGCTTGCGCACCACGTCTTCGTGACGCCCCTTGATGGCTCCCTCGAAAGGCTCGAGCCATGGATCGTCGCGCAGTATGGCGAGTTTCTTCTTTTCCATAGTCTTTTTATCTGTAGTCTTTTATCTGTAGTTTTTTGGGGTTATATGTATTGTCGGTGCGGCGCCCCGGTAGCGGGGTCATCTGAAGAGCGCGCGTATCGCGTCTGCCAGACGGCGCCCCTCCACATCGCGGCGTTTCAGGGTGGCGAGCACTCCGGCCACATAATCCTCCTTGGTCTTGTAGCCAAGGGCCTGTGCCACGCCGCAGGAGGAGAGCGCCGGCTTGTGGTTGAAGACCCTGATCACTCCCTGATAGTCGCCCGTGGATGTCAACTGCTGGAATTCCTGCCTCAGCTGATTGTATTCCTTGCGCGGATTCAGGATGTTGATGAGACCCTTGATGTGGGTCTCCAGAGCGGTGATGCAGTTGAAGCGCCCGTCGATACGGCATTCCACAAGGCGCTTCATGCGGTGGCGCACGTGCTGCAGCGCCTGGCTGTCGAGCTGCCTTCGGAATTCCTTCATTATATTGCCCTTTACATTCTCAAACACCCGGGAAGCGTTTTTTCCTCTCAGGGCGGCCATTGTTTTTATCACGTCCTCCGCCAGGAATATGTTCTCGACCTCCGCCACTTCGGGCACCATGATGCCTCTCTTCCTCAGATATTCCACTTCGGCGTCGGTGCGTCGGTCGCGGTCCACGATGCCGTGGCTGTCGAGGTGGTGCATGGATTTGAGGGAGGAGAAGGTGCGTGTGGTCTCTATGACGCGGTCGCATGAGCCGAGGGGCCTCACTGTATAGTCGCTGAAGACGAGGGTGTAGAGACGGGCGTCGATGCTGTGCTGGGCGTCTCCCTCGATAAAGAGCACCGGGTTGCGTGTGCCTGCCAGGGAGATGAGCATGTCCTCGCGTGTCTCTCCGGGCCGCAGCAGCTCGTAATCCCACACGTTTGCGGCCACGTCGTAGCTCTTCACCCATACTGTCGCGTTCTGGGTTCTGGAGTTGACGAAGTCGGCGTCGACGGTGTTGTAGACGAAGGTGCAGTCGGGGCGCAGCTGCTCTATGGAGTTCCAGATGGTGTTGAGCGAGGCGGGATGCAGGAAGAGGGTGGGGGAGTCGATGAGCACTACGGCGCCGGGCATCGCGTAGAGCACGGCGGCGATATAGTAGAGCACTGCGCTCTCGCTCTGGCTCAGGGTCTCGGCTCCGATGGCATCGGAGCCGGAGCCGGTGGTGAACATCAAGGTGTTGTCACGCCGCAGTATCTTGTTGCCCGGGAAGATCTTTTCCCAGAGCCCCTTGAGGCGGTCGAGCCTCGTGGGCTGCGGGCGGCTTCTCCTTATGCCCTCTTTGCGGTGGGAGAGAAAGCCCTCCTCCTTCAGCTTGAGCAGCGACTCAAACTCGTCGGCGAAGAGCATGTAGGCGAGCTTGTCGAGCTGCGACATTGCGTCGTTGCGCATATAGGGAATGCGCTTGATGGCCTGGTTGTAGAGGTCGTCGATGCTTCCCGGCGCCGCCTCCTTGCCGGCGGGAGAGGGGAGAAGGGCGTCGAGCGCCGACAGGCTGTAGGCGAGCTCGCCGCAGCTCTGGCGCATACGTTGCATGAAACGCGATTTCCCGGCGCCCGCCGCTCCTATGATGGTGAGCTGGCGTGTGCCTTCGGGGATGCGCGGTGTCGTGCCGTTGATGTTCTTTGGTAGTCGTATCTGGGTCATTGTTTCGCGTTCGGTTTTCAAAGATACTGAAAAAGTTTCAAATCTGTGGCGCGGCGGGTGCATTTTTTTGAAATTTCAGCTGTTTTGGCTAATTTTGCACTTCATTAACGCGGCTGTGGCGCCCGGCGCCGTCGATCACGGCTGTAGATGGGCTTTCCCGGCCGCGCAATATCAGGATAGAAAATAGAAATATGTTTAGTGGAATAGTAGAAGAGGCCGCTGCGGTGACGGCCGTGGCCCACGACGGCGGCAACATGCATCTCACTCTGAGGTGCAGCTTCGTAGATGAGTTGAAAATCGACCAGAGCGTCTCCCACAACGGCGTCTGTCTTACAGTCGTCTCCCTTCCCGGCGACGGCACTTATACGGTGACGGCCGTGCGCGAGACCCTTGAGCGCTCCAATCTCGGCTCGCTGGAGCCGGGCTCACTTGTCAATCTCGAGCGCTCCATGCGTATCGACGGCCGCCTCGACGGCCATATAGTGCAGGGACATGTCGACACCACCGCTGTATGCACTGCCGTTGAGTCGGCCGAGGGGAGCTGGTATTACACGTTTGCCTACGACGTGCCCGCGGAGATGATGCGCAAGGGTTATCTCACGGTAGAGAAGGGGTCGGTGTGTGTCAACGGCGTGAGCCTCACGGTCTGCGACTCGAAGCCCGGCTCGTTCAGGGTGGCCATCATCCCATATACCCACGACCACACCAATTTCTGCCGTATCGAGTCCGGCACGGTGGTCAATATCGAATTCGACATACTTGGCAAGTATCTTGCCGCAATCGCAGCTATATGAATATAAGATTGAAAGCATTGGCGATGCTGGCGTCGGCCGTGCTCGCCGGCGCCTCCGGAGCGTGTGCCCAGGGTCTTGGCGGCCTGATAGGCAATCTCGTGGAGGGTGTGTTCTCTAAGTCCGACCTCACGGTGGCCGACATCGTCGGCACTTATCAGAGCGAAGGACCGGCCGTGTCGTTTAAGAGCGACAATTTCCTAAAGAAGGCCGGCGGCGTGGCGGCTGCGGCTGTGGTGGAGGAGAAGCTCGCGCCTTACTATGAGCAGTATGGCTTCAACAACGCCCGCTTCGAGGTGGCTTCCGACAGCACGTTCACCCTCTCGATGAAGATGCTGAGCATCGGAGGCACTATCACCGGCAACGGCGATGGCACTTTCGAGTGCCAGTTCACGCTTTTCGGCCGCATCCCGATGGGGTCGGCTACGGCCTACATCTCCAAAGGTCCCTCTACGTTGAGCCTGATGTTTGACGCAACGAAGTTCAAGAATATGCTTCAGGCCATATCGAAATATGTCAATATGAAGTCGCTTAAGGCCGTGAGCGATATTCTAGGAGCCTACGACGGCCTATGCGTGGGCTTCCGCATGAAGCCGGAGGGCACTGCGTCGAAAGGCAATGCCGGGAGCAGCCACAAGACCGGCAGCGGCAACTCGGACTCAGGGGGCAACGCCAAGACCGGACTCGACGCTCTGAAAGACATTCTCAATAAGAAAAGTAAATGAGAGAGGCCCGCGAGGGCCTCTCTCGCTTTTATTTCCATGATTTGTTCACTTTTGTTGATTTTTTATAAAACATTTTAATAACTTTGTATCCGTTTTTATGAAACGGATTCTTTCTACATATCTATTGGCTCTTCTTGCAGCCGCATCGCCGGGCATAGCCCCGGCGCAGGAGCATCCCCTTTCGGAGGCGGCTCCAGACTCTGTCACGGTCCAGGCTCCGCAAAAGACGGACACCGGGGAGGTCGCTGACTACGAGCGCGACATGGAGTCGGTGGTCTTTGTTCCTAAAGGACAGTGGGTCACCGGTGTCTCCGTATCGTTCACTCAGTCGACACAGAAGGATTATCAGTTCCTCATAGTGGAGGGCATATCTGGCGACACCTATTCGTTCCGTGTGTCGCCGATGGTGTGCTATATCTTCAGAGACGATATGGGTCTCGGCGGAAAGTTCGCCTACACCCGGTCGCTCACGAAGCTTCGCAGCGCCGACGTAGTGATCGACAGCGACACCGACTATTCGGTCGACAACCTCTATTCGCTGTCGCACAACTACTACGCCACCGCGATATTCCGCAACTACTTCTCACTGGGACGCAGCCGTCGTTTCGGCTTCTTCAATGAGCTCCAGCTGCAGCTCGGCGGGGGCCAGAGCAAGATTACCAACGGACGCGGCGATGACCTCACGGGAAGCTATGAGCGAAACTTCCAGTTCTCGGTGGGTGTGGCTCCGGGGCTCATAATGTTCCTCAACAATTATTCTGCCCTCGAGGTGAATGTGGGTGTGCTCGGCTTCTCGTTGCGCGACACCAAGACCATCACCGACCGGATATATGTGGCCCACCGCAAGTCGAAGTCGGCCAATTTCCGTATCAATTTGTTTTCCATTACCTTCGGAGTAGCGTTCTATCTATGAAAAGAGTTGTGGTATTTCTTCTGGCAATGATGACGTCGGCGTTCGCGATGCTGGCGGGGTCAGCTTACGCGCCTGCCGATACGCTGGCGAGGCCCTCTGTCGATTCCATATCGGGTGGCAGTCTGATGTGGGTGCCCGACTCTCTGCGCGGAGATGTTGAGAATCTTTTGCGCGGCCACCGGAAGGTGGTCTTCGACGACACCAAGATCGACATGACGGAGCGTGTGGTCTTCAAGGGCGACACGGTGCCGATGGTGTTGAAGAGCAAGAACTACGGCCGCTACGACCGCGGACTCTTCAATTTCCTCTTCATTCCCAAGGGGCAGTGGAGCTTCGGCCTCACGGCCTCCTACGGTGAGTTCAGCTCGTCGGACCTTGAGGTCTTCGATGTGATTTCAGATTTTGACTTCACCGGACACGTCTTCTCTATACGTCCGTATATGAGCTATTTCGTAAAAAACAACCTCTCGATCGGCCTGCGCCTCAGCTATACATCGGGCAAGGGAAGCCTTGGCTCGCTGAAGGTTGATATCGACGACGACATGAATTTCGACCTCAGCGACGTGATGTATCGCAATGAGAGCTACACGGCGGCCATTACGCTCAATCAGTATTTCGGTTTGTCGCGAAGAGGCCGCTTCGGCGTCTTCAACGAGGTGGAGCTGGCGTTCTCTTCAGGCAATTCCGATTTCCAGCGTAAATATGGCGGCGTGCCGCGTCTCACCCACACCACCTATTCGACGGCGGCCCTCAATTTCTCGCCCGGTGTCTGCGTCTTTCTGATGAAGAATTTCAGCTTTAATGTCTCGTTTGGCGTGTTCGGCTTCAAGATAAGGAGCGAGAAACAGACCGTCGACGGAGTGAAGGCGGGCAGCCGCGTCACTTCGGGTGCCAATTTCAGGTTTAACATTTTCAATATCGCCCTTGGCATTGCGCTTCATGTATAGTAGTATCAGCCGCAGGCTCAGGCTTGCTTGTCCGGCGTTGCTTGCCGTGGTGTTGTGGGGATGCATCCACAATGATCTCCCTTATGCACGCATTGTCCAGCGTATCCTCGCCATCGAGGCTGTCGGTCAGTCGCAGCCCGCTCTTATCGATTCAGTCGATTCCAGTGTCACTCTCTATCTCGAGGAGACGGTGGATATCCATAATGTAAGGTTTGACGTCTACGAGCTGACGCAGGAATGCACTTCCGATCCCGACCTGCTCTCCGGCACCTATGACCTCAGCTCCCCGCTCGCCATTACCCTGTCGAGATATCAGGATTATCAGTGGACTGTCTCAGCTGTGCAGGATATACAGCGGTGGTTCATCGTCGAGGGACAGATCGGAGAGTCTGTGATAGATGTAGAGCAGCGCCGCATCACGGTGATGATGCCGCAGTCTGCCGACCTCTCCCGACTCCAGCTCAAGTCGGTGCGTCTGGGTCCGGAGGATATCACTACAATGGTGCCCGATCTGAAGCCCGGCGTCATCGACCTGTCGTCGCCCATGGAGGTGGTGGTCACGCGTTACGGCGTCTCGGAGACGTGGACCGTCTCGGCCGAGGTTGCCACGATGCCTGTCGAGACCGTTCAGGCCGACGCCTGGAGCTGCGTGGTGTGGGTCTATGGCCGTGCGGAGGCCGGTGATGACAACGGTTTTCAATATCGTCTGGCGGATTCCGACGAATGGACGGATGTGCCTGCACGTTATGTCACTGACAATTCAGGCGATTTCTCCTGCTATATACCTCATCTGCTGCCCCTCACGGAATATGTCGTGAGAGCCGTGAAGGGCTCCCTCGCCGGCAATGAGATTCATGTCACCACCCAGGCCACTCAAGTGCTCCCTGACGGAGACTTCGAGCAGTGGTGGCAGGACGGCAAGTGCTGGAATCCCTGGAACCAGGACGGCACGCGCTTCTGGGACACCGGCAACAAGGGGGCCTCGACTCTCGGCCAGAGCAATGTCACTCCTTCCGACGACACACCAGGCGGCCAAGGGCTCTCGGCATGTCTTGCCACGCGTTTTGTGGGTCTGTTCGGTATCGGCAAGCTCGCTGCCGGATCTATTTATACCGGTGAGTTTGTGGCTGTCGATGGCACCAACGGCATCCTCGCTTTCGGACGCCCCTGGCCGGTGCGCCCGACGAAGCTTCGCGGTTATTATAAATACACCACAGCGCCCATCGACTATGCCTCGTCGGAATACGACTATCTCAAGGGGCGTCCCGACTCCTGCCATATATATGTAGCGCTCACCGACTGGACTGCTCCCTACGAGATCCGCACGAATCCGAAAAACCGTCATCTATTCGACAGGAACGCTCCTTATGTCATAGCATACGGAGAGCTCGTGAGCGGCGATGACTCGGATGGCTGGCAGGAATTCGAGATCAGGCTCGATTATCGATCTACATCTCAGGTGCCTTCCTATATACAGATCACTTCGGCAGCGTCGAAATACGGAGACTTCTTTACAGGCGGCACGGGCGCCACTCTGTATGTCGACCAGTATTCGCTGTCGTATGATATCGATGACTGACGCCAATCTTCCCGCTCATTGATATGTCGATAAAAAATATAGTATTGATAATATTGCTGGTCTTCCCGTTGCTGGCTGTGCCTGTCTATGGTGAGAAGCACGAGCAAATCGAGATCCATGGCAGCCGCAAGGCCGTGGCTGTCACTACCGATGTCGCGGCCATCGCTTTGCCTGTCGCGACACTTGCCGGCGTGCTCATAGAGAAGGATTGGGAAGGGTTGAAGCAGGGTGCGCTCACCGGTGCCGTCACTGCGGCTGCTACCTTGCTGCTTAAATATACTGTCAAGGAAGACCGTCCGGATTACAGCAACAACCATTCTTTTCCCTCAGGGCATACCGCGGTGGGTTTCGCCACGGCAACCTTTCTTCAGCGCCGCTATGGCTGGAAATTCGGAGTGCCTGCATATATAGTGGGCACATATATAGCATGGGGTAGGGTATATTCAAAGAAACATCATTGGTGGGATACAGTGGCCGGAGCGGCGATCGGAGCCGGAAGCGCGTTGATCTTCACTACCCCCTGGGCGAAGAAACATGACTTCCAGATGTCGCCTTCAGCCATGACCGATGCATTGGATCAGCCGGTAATCGGCCTCACCGCCTCCTTCACCCTCTGAAAAATCAGCAATAATAATAGAGATTAAGTAAATTTAATGTTTATATTATGCGTGCGCGCGTATCCTATTACGTTTACAATAGAAAAG
>CANQRV010000060.1 GCA_947626355.1 uncultured Muribaculaceae bacterium | reverse complement strand
CGGGGGGTCTTTGTAAAGTTACGAAATATCTATGACATTGGCAAATAATCAGTTAGCAATTAACTGAATATCCCTAACTAAACTTAAACCGTATCCAACCTTTCTCACGAAACCCTGGACACTTATCCATTTTGCTTCATTGCTTTTTGTATCATTAAAACGTATGCAAGCGCTTTTAGTTGTATGTTTTATTCCTGTTTAATCATATACAACTAATGTTAACATATAAGCGTTCTTTCTGATAGGAATATTAACAATGACGATTACCTATGAGACTCGACAACCGACGAATGAGCAACAATGTGGAAGACCGTCGCGGCTCCTCCGGGCGAGGAGGACGCATCGCGGGCTTCACCGGTATCGGGGGCCTGATCGTGGCCGCCCTGATAGTATGGCTGTCAGGGGGCAATCCCCTGTCTGTGCTGAATTCCGCGCAGCCGGCTTCCGAAGCCACGGCCACCGAGATCCGCGGCGACGCCGCCACCTCCGGGAAGGAACGGGAGTATGCCGAATTCGCCTCGAAGATACTCGCCGCCACCGAAGACGTGTGGACGGAGGAGTTCCGCCGTCTCGGCCTCGAATACGAGCCTCCGAAGATGGTGCTCTTCACCGGCTCCGTCAATTCGGCATGCGGCAGCGCCACGTCGCAGGTGGGGCCGTTCTATTGCAGCGCCGACCGCACGGTCTATCTCGACCTGTCGTTTTTCGACGAGATGGAGCGCTCGATGGACGCCGGCGGAGATTTCGCTTTCGCCTATGTCATAGCCCATGAGGTGGGCCATCATGTGCAGAACCTGCTCGGCACCCTTCCAAAGACCCACAACGCCATGGCGTCGGCAGGGCAGACGGAGGCCAACCATCTGAGCGTGAGGCTTGAGCTCCAGGCCGATTTCTATGCCGGGATATGGGCCTACCACGACAACCGCCTCTTCAGCTCGCTGGAGCCGGGCGACATCGAGGAGGGGCTCAACGCCGCCTCGCGCATCGGCGACGACTATCTCCAGAAGAAGGCGAGGGGATATGCCGTGCCGGAGACGTTCAACCACGGACGCAGCGACCAGCGTGTGCGTTGGCTCGAGATGGGAGCCACCACCGGCGACATCTCGCGCGGCGACACGTTCTCGCCTCCCTATTCCCGGCTCTGAGCCGGGTTTTTCTTTATCAGCGGTATTGGTTGGCGTCCGGCAGATAGTAGAAACCCGCTTCGCCGAGACGGTGGTCGAGCTCCTCGCGAGATATGCCTTCCGAGGCGCAGAGCTCGTCGGGACCGGCGTATTCGTCGCGCAATTTCGTGTTGATGACGCTTAAAAGCATAAAGGGGTCGGCTGGAAGATTCATAATATGGAAATTTTTCTTTAACTTTGCTCCATGATTTCTAATACGAAACGAATTCTTGCGGCCATTTGTTGCATGGCCTTCACGGCAGCGGCCTCATGGGGATGCACGTCGGCCGTGATCGGGGCAAAGGCAAGCGCCTCGGGGCGTCCCATGCTCTGGAAACACCGCGACACAAGCGCCATCGACAATAAGGTGGAGTATGTGGCTCCGGCCGACGGCGGCTACGGCTATGTGGCGCTCTTCAACGCCGCCGACCGCGACCTCCACGAGGCCTGGACAGGCATGAACGATGTGGGCTTCGCCATAATGAACACCGCCTCATACAATATCAAGGACGACGACGTGCCCCCCCGCGACATGGACAAGGAGGGCCTCGTGATGACCATCGCCCTGCGCAGCTGCACGACCGTGGACGATTTCGCCGCCCTGCTCGACTCGCTGCCGCGCCCGATGGGCGTGGAGGCCGACTTCGGAGTCATCGACGCCACGGGCGCAGGAGCCTATTTCGAGACCAACAACCATTCCTACGTGAGATATGACGTCGATGACGCTCCCGGCAATTACCTTGTCAGAAGCAACTACAGCCATTCGGGACGCCCCGGCGAAGGGCTCGGATACATACGCGAGCAGAATGCAGTCGACCTCCTGGAGCCGCATCGCGGGAAAGGAGATATCTCGCCCGAGCTTCTCACCGAGACGCTCAGCCGCAGTTTCTGGCATTCGCTGATGAAGCGCGACTTCGCCTCGCCCGATGCCGGATGGGTGGTCGACCAGGATTTCATACCGCGCTATAAGTCGACGGCCACCATCGTGATCGAGGGGTGTCGTCCGATGGCTGATGCCGCCGGGGCCACGCCGGAGGCACTCGCCGGAGAGTATGTCATGTGGACAGGCCTGGGCTATCCGCCGGTAGCCGAGATATATCCCGTGTGGTGTGCTCCCGACGGTGTCCATGAGGATCTGCGCGGAACGGGGGAGAAGGGGCATTCAGCCGCCTCCGACCTCGCGAAGGCCCGCCGCGACAGCGTCTTCCCCATCCACAGGGGAAGCGGCGACAGATATATCGACATGTCGCGCCTCGTCAATGCCGACGGCACGGGCCTCATGCAGACCGCCGTGGCCGGCAACCGTGAGATATACAGGAAGCTCTGGCTTCCGCGACGAATAGACAGCGACAGATGACCGCAACCTTCAGGATGTCGGGGGCGGCGTTCGCCGCGAGCATGATGCGTCTCTACGCCATGAAATGGATATGGGGCGCCCTCGCCGTGGTGGCTGCATGCGCCCTGGCGGCGGCTCTCTCCGATGTGAGGTGGCTCATCGTGGCCCTGATGGTGGTCTTCATCGTGGCTCCGATGGTGTTTGCCTTCCTCTATTTCAACCACGGGCTGCGCCTCAGCTGCGCCTGCAATGTGCTGCCGCATTCCCTCGCCTTCTCGGAGCGAGGCATCACGGCTACAGTCGAGACTGCCTGTGATGACGCCGGAGATGGAGCGGTGGCTCCGGCAGCCGACGCCGGAAACGGAAAGACGCGGGAGTTCTTCTTTCCTGCCGGCTCTTTCCGGCGCTATCATGTGGCGGGCGACGGGGTGGTGCTTCCGCTCGCCGCGCCCGAGGGGGGATTCCTCTGGATTCCGGCAGGAGCCTTCTCCTCACGTTCCGATTTCAACGAGGCCGTAGGCATGATAGGCCGATGCCTGCGCCAACATACCATCTGCAATGAAACACCTTAAGATATATGCCAGCAAGATCTATAAGAATTCTCAAGGACAACAATAAGAAATACTGCTTCATAATGGATATGGATGTGCGCGACTATGAGCTCGACTGCGAGCAGATAGTCAACAACGCCAACTATCTCCACTATATGGAGCACACCCGCCATAAGTTCTGCAGCGATGCGGGAATGTCGTTTGTCGAGATGCACAATCAGGGCATCGACGCCGTTGTGAGGAAGATAGAAGTGGAGTATAAGAGCTCCCTGCGTGGCGGCGACAGCTTTCTGAGCTGCCTGCGCATAGAGCGGCGCGGCGCACGCTTCATCTTCCATCAGGATATAATAAAGAACGACGGTGAGGTGTGCGCCGAAGGTGTGGTCACCGTCGTTGTGCTCAAAGACGGCAAGCTGTCGCGAGGCGAGGAGCTGGCCCGGCTTTTCGCGCCATACATACGCTGAGCGTCATGAGCGGTCTTGAGAGTCGGCTTGCGTTCAGCATGCTTCGCGGCATGACTGCCGAGATGGCGCGTCATATCGCCGACTGCGGCTTCACGGCCGAGGGCTTTCTCGATGCCGACCCGTCGGAATCGAGCCGTGTGCTCGGCTCCAACGGCCGGATTCTATACGACCGTATGGCCATCGACGAGGCCCGCATGGCTGCTCGCCGGGAGATTGAATTCATAGGCAACCATCATATCCGCGCGTTTTTCCTGCTCGACGACGATTACCCCTGGAATCTCCGCGAGGCTCCCGATGCTCCGGTGATGCTCTACGAGCTCGGCGACACCGACCTGAACGCGACGCATGTCGTCAGCTTCGTGGGAACGCGCCGACCTACGGCGGCCGGGGTGGAGACCTGCTCGCGGATGGTGGCCGACCTCGCGGCATATTTCCCGGAAATGGTGGTGGTCAGCGGCCTCGCCTACGGCATCGACGCCACCGCCCATCAGGCGGCGCTCGACGCCGGGGTGCCAACGGTGGCGGTAGTAGCCCACGGCCTACACACCATCTATCCGGCTCCCCACCGGCAGCTCGCAGCCTCTATCGTGAGACATGGGGGCGCCATACTCTCCGAATATCCCTCAGGCTATACCCCCTACAGGCAGCGGTTTCTCGAGCGCAACCGGATCATCGCCGGCCTTTCGCAAGCCACCGTGGTGGTGGAGAGCGACGTCAAGGGGGGCGCCATGTCCACGGCCAATATGGCCTTCTCCTATTCGCGCGAGGTGCTCGCGGTGCCCGGACGCCCCTGCGACCCCATGAGTTCCGGCTGCAACAGCCTGATAAGACGCAACAAGGCGGCACTCGTGACGAATGCCGCCGATATCATGGAAGTCCTGTCGTGGAAGCCCGACGATATCCCGGTGGATGTGGCTTCCCGCAATCTTTTCCCGGAGCTCGACGGCGACTGCAAGGCCATCTACGACGCCCTTCGCTTCTCGAAGGAGGCGCTGAGCGTCGATGCCCTTTTCTCGCTGACGCTGATTCCTGTGGTCCGTGTCATATCGGCCCTCGGCGAGCTGGAGTTTGACGGCATAGTGGCGAAGCATCCGGGCAACCGCTACTCGCTTGCCTGACGCCTGTCAGCCGGCCCGTTCTCAGAAGCGCTCGAGCACTTTCTCCACAAGCCCCCTTACGGAATCCTTGTAGTCGGTCCTGGCCTCGGTGGCCGTGCGCTGCGCAATTATGCAGCATACGGTCATGGCTCTGTGGCCCATCAGCGCGGCGAGACCCTGAAGGCATGCCGACTCCATCTCGAAGTTGGTGATGGGGCGTCCGTGATAACGGAAAGACTCGATCTTTTGGTTGAGGCCGGGGTCTGCGAGGGGAAGCCTCACCATGCGTCCCTGCGGGGCGTAGAAGCCTACTGCCGCTATCGTGAAGCCGCGCCGCATGTCGTCGCGCCCGATGCGCTCCATCAGACCGTGGTCGCATCCCACGGTGTATGGAGCGGCCCAGAGCGGATTCCAGCCGGTATGCTCCGTGAAGAGGCGCTCGAAATCAAGGTCGCACACCTCGTCGCGGCCGGCGTAGAAGTTGAGTATGCCGTCGAAGCCGGTGGCCAGCTCCGCTATAACATAGTCGCCGATATGAAGGTCGGGCTGGAGGGCGCCGGAGGTGCCGATCCTCACTATGTTTAGGCGCCGCAGGTCGCGGTTTACGGTCCGGGTCTTGAAGTCGACGTTGGCGAGGGCGTCAAGCTCCGTCAGCACTATCTCCACGTTGTCGGGACCGATGCCGTGGGAGATGCACATCACCGGCTTCCCTCTGTAGGTGCCAGCTATGGTATGGAATTCACGCGACTGCACGTTGTAGTCTATGGTGTCGAACATCGAGGCCACCATGTCGACACGTCCCGGGTCGCCCACGAAGATAATGTTGTCGCGCAGCTGGTCGGGGCGCAGATGGATATGGAAGACCGAGCCGTCGTCATTGATGATCAGCTCGGAAGGGGGTATGATTCTTTTTTCCGGCATGTCTTTGTTCTGTAAGTGTGCATGGTGTCTTATGATGGGGAGAGCTGACGCCCCGGGCATCTCAGTTGGATGCCTGGGCGTCGTTGATCATCTGCTGGCTGGCGGTGATATACATCTCCACGCGTCGGTTCTGGGCACGTCCGGCCGCTGTCTCGTTGGAGTCGATGGGGTCGGACTCCCCTTTGCCGATAGCCTTAAGGCGCGATGCCGGTATGCCCTGGCTCTCGAGATAGTTCATCACCGCGTCGGCGCGTTGCTGCGAGAGCTGGTTGTTGCGCTGCACGGAGCCGGTGTTGTCGGTGAAACCGAGAATCGTGACGTCGGTCTTGGGGAACTGCTTGAGGTTGTAGGCCACGCGGCTGAGTGCGGCCTGCGCTCCGGCCGACAGCGATGCCGATCCGGTGTTGAACAGCACGGCGTCGCCGAGCACGAGACGTATGGCGTCGAGGTCATTGCTGTCTTTCACTGTCTGCACGATATATGTGGTGTCGCGTTGCGAGGCCAGTTCCTTCACGGAGGCGAGCTCCTTCTCGAGCTCTTTCTTCTGGCGGTCCATGGAGTTGCCCACCAGAGCGCCTGTGCCGGCTCCGAGAGCGCCACCTACGAGAGCTCCGATCCATGTGCCCTTCCCGCCGCCTATCAAGGCGCCGACACCGGTGCCCACGGCGGCGCCGATGGCGCCCCCGGCTGTCGCTCCCTGGCCTGTCTGGCTCATGCCGTTCCAGGCGTTCTTTACACTGCTGCAGCTTCCTGCCATAAGCATGCTGCCGCTCAATGCCACCATCAGCATCTTGATGCCTATGCTCTTGGTATTCATGACTGTCTATGTTTTTTTAATGATTACTTTTTCTGTATTAAAGGTTTTTTGGGCTTAAAAGTTCACCCCTGAATGGCGCGGACCCACTGCAAAATTACAAAAAAAAGCCGTTTTCACCAATCTCGGGTGACCGTCTAAAGGCCGAAAGGCTTGCGCTTCCTCGTCACGGCGATGCCCGAGCGGGCAAGAGCATCAACCACCTCACGCGCCTTCCCCTCCATCTCCTCGTGGCTTATGGCGCGGTCGGCCTCAGCCTCGCGCAGCGCCTCCGCATAGTCGTGGCGGTGGCGAAGGTTCGCCTCCGTCCAGTCGATGCCCGAGTATCTTACAGCCGCCTTGGCGTCGTAGGGGAGTAGTCCCTCGAGCATCATCACCGCGATTACCGGATAGCCGGGGTAGCCGCGCCAGTAGGTGGCGTTGTCGTCGGAGTAGAAGAGCTTGCCTCCGTCGCGCCATGCCACCGTGTAGGTCTTCTCATGGGATGAAGACTCCACTTCTGCCTTCCCTTCGGCGGCAGTGCTTCCGGGTTCGATGCATACGCGCCCGTCGGCTATCGCGCTCCATGCCTCATACACCTTCTCTATCGGCGGCATCTTCCCGCCGGTTTTATTATCTTCTTCCATAAATACAAGTCTGTAATGATAGATGCTGTCTGTCTATTTTATTGGTATATATATAATTAAGTTATAATTGACGCCATGTCGGGCCTGTAGGAACGCTTTTCAAAGCGTCCGCCAGTCAGGAATCATGTATAGTGTGCAGATAGTCGAGAAAGGCGAATCTCCGTCGCCGTTTCAGGTAATCGGCATCGCGTTGCCTGGCGTAAGCCTCCCTCTCGAACGAGATATTGCGGTAGCCGCGCTCCATGCCGCCATACTGGATGCATCTCGCCACCCACTCCACCGCATACCATATATAGAACGGCAGGTAGAGCAGCTCGCGCATCTGGGTAGTGTGGATGCTTTCGTGGCGAGTGGTCGTGGCGTCGCAGTGTCCCTTCGCGAAAACGACACCGAAGAGATTGATGGCGAGAAAATTCCGTCCAAACGGTATCAGCCTGTTGTAGATAACCTTCATAATGATTGCATGGAATTGCAGGTTCCACTACATATTAAACGCTGATAGCCCTGAAATTTCGAAGTCAGGAGGAGTGAAAAATTTTTTTAAAGTCAATATGGATGCAATATATTGAAGATTAGTTGAATAATACAATGGCGGCGCGTGTTGGTGAAATGCTGATGAAAAAAAGTTGGTAAAAAATTATTGTGGAATGAGAAAAAAGCAGTAATTTTGCACCGCTATCAAAAACGACCGAGGAAAGATGCCGGAGCGGTCGAACGGGACGGTCTCGAAAACCGTTGTACCCTTACGGGTACCCAGGGTTCGAATCCCTGTCTTTCCGCGAATGTACCCACGTACATCACAAGAAAAAGCCTGTAACTATCAAAGTTACAGGCTTTTATCTTACCAATACCATTGTTAAGAATTGTTAATTGCGACAGTAAAAAGACTCGAAAACGACCCTTTCAGACCCTATGACGTTGCATATCCGTTGCAAAAATCGTTGCAGAAACAGAAAATGCAACAGTAAAACTGCCAATTGCAACAGTGCCCCTCATAAGTATCTGAAAAGTCGCAATTTAGTCGGACACAAGTCTTCGCCAACCTAATTTTTAACCCGTAATTTTGCACATGGTACAATGTACCCGGAACCCGGGGACATTATCAAAGAACCGAGACAATGAACCCTCCTCCGTTGCACTTTGAACTGTACCCGCAATGTTACACAATCTCAAATCCAAAAGGTATGGTAAGAACCAATTACAAGACCTCCTTTTTCCTGAGGAAGAACGTGGTCAACAAGAATGGAGAGTCGGGGATTTTTCTCCGTCTCACAGTCAACAAGGAAGCCGCACAGATCTCGACCAAGGCAACCTGTGCCGCCGCAGACTGGGATACTGAGGCCGGCAAGATGAGAGGAAAGACAAAGAAGGCGAATCAGCTCAACGATTTCCTCGCAGAGATAAGAGCCGCCATCCTTTTCCATATTCAGGAAATGGAGCGACGTGACGAGATAGTGACCCTCGAAAAGGTCAAGAACGCCTATCTCGGTATCTCGGCCCGCGCCGAGACTCTGATGGAGATTTTCAAGAAGTGGCTGGACAACGCTGAAAAACTCGTAGATGTAAGTAAGAGCCGAGAGACCTACCGCAAATACGAGCGCGGCTACCGTCGCCTTCAGGAATTCATGAAGGAGACCTACAACATCACCGACATTGCCCTGCGTGAACTCTCCTACGAATTTATCGTGGACTACGAGAGTTATCTCCGCCGGGTGTCAAAGTGCGGTGTGAACACTACCGCCAAGTTCATTCAGACTCTCCGCATGATTGTTCTTTACGCCAAGAACAACGGCATGATATTCAAGGATCCTTTCCTCAACTACAAGGTCAAGAAGGAGGAGGTGGACCGTGGCTATCTGACCACTGACGAGCTTGACCGTATTGCCTCAAAGGTGATTCCCATTCCCCGTCTCGACCATGTGAGAGATATGTTTCTGTTTGCCTGCTTCACCGGGCTGGCATACATTGATGTGGCAAATCTCATGGAGAGCGACATCAAGGAAGCATTTGACGGGTCCAAATGGATTATGACCCACCGCCAGAAAACCGGCGTTGCCGTCAACGTGCCTCTTCTTGATTATCCCCTCGCGATAATCGAGAAGTACAAGGGACAATGCACAGACGGGCATGTCCTTCCTGTCATATCGAATCAGCGCACCAACAGTTATCTGAAAGAACTTGCCACTGTGTGCGGCATCGACAAGAACATTACGTTTCACCTCGCCCGCCACACCTTCGCCACAACAGTAACTCTCGCCAACGGTATGCCCATCGAGACCGTATCGAAGATGCTTGGTCATACCAACATCAAAACGACCCAGATATACGCCCGAATAACCAATGAGAAAATCAGGGCTGACATGCAACGCCTTGCCTCGGCTCTTCCTGAAATCGGCAACATGACGGCAGAAGAGATTGATGAGGCAACAAAAAAGGCCAACTCTAAAAGGAGTAAGCCTTCTCACCCTGATTTGCTCTAAGAAACAAGGGTCAAGGTAAAAAGCCCGTCGGACACACCCCCAGTCGTGTCTGACGGGCTTTACCTTTTTATGTAGTCGTGTAGATTTACATCATAGTGCTGCCGGGATAAGGTTTGACTTCTGTTCTGTTGCGGCGTCCGTCGCCGTCCTCCTGCTTTCTCATCAGTTCATTGAGCCTCCATGCCGCTTCGCTTATATAGTAAGTGCGGGAATGGATTTTGAATGTATGGTCGTGGTAAGGTCGCTTGTCCTTGCCCCTGCGTCCCTTCATTCGGCGCAGTGTCTGATAGCACTCTTCTTCGGTGAGTGCCATGCCGTATATCTCGCCATGATGGCTTACCAGCTCCGCAAGTGTGGCTTTCCCATTGTTGAAGCTGCCCATGAGATAGTCTCCGTAGATTTTCTCATAGAGGTCTGCCTTGGTACCTGTCCATTTCATTTTGGTCTCGCGCTTTGATTCCTTCTTGGGAGGTGCCGAATCATTGACGGTAGTGCGTGAAGGAATATGAATGGCTATGCGGGAGCAATACTCCCTGATAATATCCGCCACGCCTTTCACAAGGTCAAGGGCCTTCTTCGCGATTGCGATTGTTTCTTTGGCGGCAACAGACGCTATGTGGATGAACGACTGGATTTCCACCTCGACCGCCAGAAGTGCAGTGCGTGCGTCAAGCCACTCCTCCGGCTGGATTTTGCATGTGGCTACTACCTCGGCTGCGAAAGTGTCGTATACGGAGTGTAGCGCCGAGTGGTCTCCGTTTTTAAGAGAAGATACAAATTGCGTTTGTAGTAAATTATTATTAATCATTTTTACTTGATTTAGTTGAACGTGGAATCGGCTGATTTTATCAACTGTTTCTGAGCTAAAAACCATAAACATACGCTTTTGGTTCGTGACGTCACCTTGCATAGCAGTGAATTAAATAGCAAAATGTGTTACCTAATTACCATTTTGTGTTTCCAATGTGTTACCTTAAATATGCAAAAAGTGTAACCCTACAATTTGGATATAAAGGCGTAAATTGCTAATTTTGCGTGGTATAAAAATATTACGCAAATTGCATTGATATTTTTTATTCGATTTTTCAAAAAATGGAAGAAATATTCAAAATATCCACAAATGAAGGGTGCGCTTCCGATTCATGGAGAGCACTTCTATTCAGTCCGACTCGCGATGGAGTTGATCTTTTACTGCATCATCTTCCATTCAAGACTGAATATGTAGACCCGTTCACTGATGAGCAGGAAGCAATGAAGGCATTGCTTTCGGGCAAATACCGTGTCCTTATTGCGGACATCACAATGTATGACACTGTTGGAAAAGAGTTGATTCAGATAGCCAGTGCTAATCATGACAAGATAAAGGCTTTTTGTGTAGCACATTCAAGATACAGCACTGTATCGGCGGACTCGTGGAAAGTTGGAAAAAATGGTTTCTTCTACCATATTGGCAGCGAACAGGATGCCTTCTCAATCCCTTTGATGAGTCTGTTCAGCCATGACTCATCGCTAAAATGGGTTGGAAATGTAAAAAGCGAGTTCATGAGCATGAGAAAAGAAATCAACGGCACTCCCGGTGAAGTGGTCCTGATAAAAGGGGCACCGGGTACAGGAAAATACTGCCTGTCACAATTGGCTCATTCAAAAAGCAGCAGAAGCGCTTATCGTTTCCTTTTTGCAAACTGCAACAGTGATGATGAGGACGGCCATGTGATCTGGGGTAAGGCGGAGAAAGACTCGTTTAGAAACAATCTGAAGTCAATGTTTTCTGAAGCTGAAAAGGGCACTCTGTATTTTCATGAAATAGAGAAACTGGATTATGAGGCTCAGGAAATTTTGGCAGATGTGCTGCTTTCAAGTCTGGCAACGAGGGTACCCAAGGGAGAGCGTAGATTCAACGGTCTGGTCATATGTTCCACAAGCAGTGTTCTGGAAAATCGTGTTTCGGATAAAATCTTTTCCGAGAATCTGTATAGAATAATAACTCGTCATGTGATGAACATACCGTCAATTACTGATTTTAAGTCGGACATTGAACCTATGGCGACAGAACTGCTTGATATATTTTGCGTAATAAACGACCGGGCGCATATCAGCCTTTCAAAAGAATCCTATAAGAAGTTGGCAGGACATGTGTGGTCATGGAATATAAGAGAGTTGTTCCATGTTTTGCGACACGCTGCAACTGTTACAACAAGAAAGAAGATAAAGCCGGATGATATAGTTCTTACTCCTAACATAGATAAGTTTGACACTGATCATGATAAAGCCAGACTTATAAAACAGGCATTAAGAGAAAGCAGAGGGAACAAAGCTAAGGCTGCATCGACATTGCGTGTTTCCAGAAAAACACTTTATAAATGGATGGAACTATATAATATTCCCATGAGATATCGTTAACGACTGAACATAAGCAGCCGACCACAATGAATTTTATTTCATCATGGTCGGCTGACCTAATTTTAGAGTTTGGGGCCGGCGGCGCGAAACCCTCCGGGTGGAGTTGCACCGCACCCACCGATTATAATACGGGAACTTAACGGTTTTCGCTGGTACGGATTGGTAGGCTCTGCAACCATCGATTTTTTGGTGTCGGTGGTTGGAGCCTCGACAGTGTTGACCTGCTTGTTTTCCTCGCCGTCCTGTTCTTCTTTCTTTGGAGTGAGGGCGGCGGTGATTTTGCGGTCAAGGGCGGCAAGGTCGGATTTGAGTTGCTTCAACTCGTCCTCCTTGCCCCACTGCTTGGCGACAATGGCTTCGAGCTGGGGAACGTCGGCTTTGAGTCTGGCAGTGCGTTCCTCGTACTGGGCGATGATACCGGGTATCTTCTCCAGAGCGTTGACGAAGTTCATGCAGGCGGCATGGGTGTCAGACATGGCGATAAAGCCGTTGTTGAACTTGTATTTGTAGTGGCCCTCCACAACAAAGCGGTTCTGGACTGACTCTTTGCCATCAACAACTGTGCGCTCCGAGATAATGCTGATGGGGAAGCCATAGACCTCACCGATACGCTTGTACTGACCGTGAGTGTCGGTTTTCATTGCCAGCCCTTGCAGGTGGATACCCATGTTCTGCTCGTCACGGAGGTTGCAGGTGTCGATAGTGAGATTGTTGACTGGGTTTCCGTCTTTGTCTCGCTGAACAACTGACGCATAGCGGGCAGCATCCTCTTTCATACGACTTATTGCAGCCTCGTTGTTGGCGATGTCGTGGCTGATGGTCTGGAGCCTGAACTTGGAATCTGATATGCCCTTGTTGTGGGCTTTTCGCTCTGACTCCAATGCCGCGATACGTTTCTCCAACTTGGCTTTCTCCAACAGGTCGGTATTGCCGCTGAGAATAGCCATGTACTCAGAGAAGTTCATGCCGTTCTTCTCGTCCATTGCACCCTCGTCGATGGTTCGCGCTCCGAGTGCGCCGGATTTGAGCTGGTCGATGAATGTCGCCTTGCAGTGAAGGAGATTGAACTTGTAGGAGTCCAGTGATTTCTCTACTGCGTAGATGATTACATCCACCTTATTATCAGCGTATAACTTGGCAATCTCGTTGCCGGCGCGAATGGCTCTGCCATCCCTCTGAGTGAGGTCAGAGGGACGCCACGGCGTATCCAAATGATGGATGCAAACCGCTCTCTGTTGGGCATTTACGCCTGTTCCGAGCATACTTGTAGAACCGAACAAAACTCTCACATCGCCGCTGTTCATAGCCTCAATGACTGCCTTTCTTGACCTTTCGGATTTACACTCCTGTATAAACCGTATTTCATGAGGCGGAATACCATAATCCTCAATCAGCTTCCGCTTGATTTCGGAATAGACATTCCACTCGCCGGGCTTGTATGTACCGAGGTCGCTGAATACAAACTGCGTACCGCGCTGGGCGTCATATTTGCGATAATACTCAGCAATCATCTTGGCACAGTGAGAGGCTTTGTTGTTCGGATCATCCTCATAGCTGGGGTCAATCATACGCATATCAAGAGCCATTTTGCGGGCATAGTCAGTGGCAATGAGCATCTTTGCCTTTTCCTCAGTCTCTGACAGCGGAGCCCTGCCGAGTATAGTGGCGTCGCCACTCTCGGCAAACTTCATCAGTTTCTCGATGAAAGCCTCCTGCGCCGGTGTCGGAGGAATATTGTGGAGAATCTCATGTTTCTCCGGACGGTCAACACCAACATCTTCGGCTGTACGGTAATCCGTTATCTCATTGTAAAATGCCGCAAGTTCCGGCACCTTGATGAAGTAGCGGAAACGCTCCTTTGCCACAATGTGATTGGTCACATTGAACTCGAAGTCGGTTGTCTTCTTTGCGAAGATTGCCGCCCATGCGTCGAAGCAGCGGATGTCCTGACGCTCCAGCTCGTTGGGACGCAGATACTTGAAAAGTAAGTATAGCTCCGTCAATGAGTTGGATATGGTGGTGCCACTGAGGAAAGTCGCGCCCAAATCCTTACCGGTTCTCTCTTGAATGGTGCGGATAGCGTAGAGAAGATTCAGCGCACGTTGTGAGCCTTCCGAATTACCTAACCCTGCCACACGGTCATGTCTGGTATTAAACATGAGGTTCTTAAACTGGTGCGACTCGTCCACAAAGATATGGTCGATACCCATTTGCTTGAAGTCAACTACGGCATCCCTGTTCTGGTCCATCTGGTACTGAATGGTCGCAATCTTGGCGGTCAGGTTCTCCTTGCGCTTGATAAGACCTTTGAGCATACCACGACTGACATCGTGACCCTGCTGCTTCAGCACTTCGAGATTCTCCTCAACCGTATCAAGTTCTGCCTGAAGGATTTGCTGCTGCATCTCCGGCGACTGCGGTATCTTACCGAACTGGTCGTGCGACATTATCACGCAGTCATAGTCGTTGTTCTTGATCTGGTTGAAGAGCGCCACTCGGTTGTCCGCTTTGAAACTCTTTTCATCGGCAAACAATATCCGGGCATTGGGATAGGCACTCTGATAGGTCATGGCTATCTCGGCAACATTGGCTTTAAGACCGATAATCATCGGTTTGTGAGCCAGCCCGAGACGCTTCATTTCATGCGCTGCAATGCACATTATCAGCGTTTTACCTGTTCCCACCTCATGATCGCACACGCCACCGCCGTTCTGTTTCAGCATCCATATACAGTCCATCTGTGACTGATAAATGGAGTGGATTCCATACCTGTCACCCAATAATTTCATATTGAGGTCAGGGAAGGTCTGGTGACTGCCGTCATACTGCGGACGCACGAAGCAGTTGAACTTGTCATTGTAGAGGTCAACGAGTTTTTCCTTGAACTCCGGGCTTTGAGCCTCCAACCATTCCGAGAATCCGTTTCGTATCTCGTCAATCTTTGTATTGGCGAGTTGAATAGCCTCGTTGTCCGGCACCTTGATGTCGTTGCCGTTATCGTCCTTTCCGGCTGACTTCTTGATGTCGGGAACGGTATTATGGAGTGCGTGTTTCAGAAGGTTCATACCGTCGTAAGTACGGTAATAGCCTCTGACGCAGAACTCTTCCCAGATGGTCATGTTCTTTCTCGATGCCTCAGCCGAGTATTCATCCATTGAGGAAGAATAGGCAATCTTTACATCAGTGTGGAACAGATACGACATATATGCCGAATAGATACCCGTGGGAATCCATCGTTCACCGAAGTTGAAATCAAGCTCATCGAACTCGATACGGCGGGGCCGGGCTTTCTCCAATGCTTTGAGGGAGTCTTTCGACATGGCGATGAACGGTTCAACGCCGTCATAGCCGGGGAAACTCTTGATGCGTTCTTCCTCTCGGTCAATCCATGCCCTAACGTCATTGGCTTTAGCCACGACATTTCCGGCGATGAATCGGTCTTTAATCTCGTAGTTTTCGACTAATGGATTATAATAGATGTGTCCTTCGAGGTTATCCACCAAAGAATCCTGATCCATGTCCACCAGACCTGACATATATTCGAGATTGACCTCGCCGTATTTGTTGAGCGATGCGGATAGAGCCTCCATCGGAGTATCTACTGAAGTAACTTCGTCAATGGCGAATGAAACAGGATGATCGAAAATATCAGCCTTGACAAACTGACCGTTCTCGCCGCGCTCCAGCGCCAATGCGTCACGCCCGTTGGCGTCCATCAGGATAAATTTCACATTCTGTTTTTCATTAAGGTTGCCGTACTTCTCCACGAACTCATCATAATACTGATTGAGGTGTTCGCGCAGATGTTCCGACGGTTCATGTGTCTCAGCCTCGTAGTTGTAGAGCTGCTGGTATGTTTCCGACAGGGTGACATAGAGCATGGCACGTTTCGCCTGTTCCGGCTTCAATTCCAACGGATTGAATGTAGCACCGCTCTTGCGGACTTCCGAGAGGAAACCGACAATACCGTCCTGAACAACCATACTGCCGTTGTGGTGGAAGAACTGAATGTCCTCCGAGAAAGGACGGAGAGACATATCGACCGTAACAGGTTCCGGCTTTTGTGCAGCCACTCTTGGCTGTCTGCCGGGTATGAAGTCGCCTTCGGTCTTTACGATAACCGTGCCACCTTCTTGGATAGTCTCGCCATTGGCAGCGGCTTGTTTGGCGGCTTCTTCCGCCTCACGTTCAAGACGCATTTCCTCCAACTGACGGTGTGCAATCGACATCATGGTTTCATAAAAACCGTTGATAGGCGGATTGTCCTCCCAGTTCAGAGAGCCATAGAACTCCAGCTCCTTTTCACTGAGCGGACGGAATTTTTTGACGGGAATGTCCTTGATCTCAACACTCGGTTTCGGTTTGGGAGCATCCTCCGCAGGTTTAGGCTGACGGCGAGGCTTTCCGATTGGTTCCAACTCTCCAAAGAGATTGTAGGCATACAGACGAGGGTCGGGATTGTCGCTATAATCGGGACTGCCGTCGGTCTCTATCTCCTTGGTGGGTTCTACTTTCGGCGGTTCAGGTTTGGGTTCCGGCTTCGGCTCTACCTTCGGCGGCTGATTTGGTGTAACCGTCTCGACTACCTTCTGCTTAGGTGTCTTTTTCAGTTTCGGGTCTTCCAACTGTTCGCATATCGCCACACGTTTACCGGCCCGCACGAGTTTGGGCAAATAGGTGTCGAGGGCATGGTGTGGGAAACCTGCCAGTTCTATTCGGCTGTCAATACCAGTCTGGCGACGAGTCAGGGTTATACCCAAAATCTCCGAGGCAGTGACGGCATCCTTGCCGAATATCTCATAGAAGTC
>CANQRV010000059.1 GCA_947626355.1 uncultured Muribaculaceae bacterium | reverse complement strand
AGTCTCTCCGGACTTTGAACATATATTAACATTTAACAATACAAATCCCAGTCAACATTTTTCAGGACGGGTCATTAAACACTTGGCTCCTCGGAGCCGTTAACAAACTCTCAAAAAATAACCGAAGTATTGATCATACCAAATCATTAATTTTGCAACTGACAAAGGCTGATAGGCGAGGCTTAATGAGGTTCTGTCTCGATGCGCCAGTCTGAAAAATCAAATAATAGAACCTCCCATAAAAGAATAAATCTCAAACCTGACAAAAGAAAACATAAACCATCAGTGACATGAATTATATCACATTGACTGCAGCCGCTATGGCGGCACTGACGCTCGGAGCATGCTCCGACGACGATGTAGTGGATTTCCGCCCCGCGGCAGAGATCGAAGGACTTGTGGAGGCGGAGGATTTCGACCTCGACGTGAACGGCTATCCAGTGCCGAGCCGCGCCGTCTTCCTGCTGAGCGACACGGCGCAACGCAGCACCCCCTCCGACACCTACGAGATGATCCTCGCTATGGACCCCTTCAACAAGGAGAAGATACGCACGATAGACTATCGTGACGATATAGAGCTCGAGTCTCTGCAGTTTCCGGTGACGGTGACAGGTGACCAAAGCGGGATGACCTTCAGCGGGTCCGTCACCGACAGCGGCGTGACATATACCGTTGAGGGCACGATGCCGGCGGCAGACGCCAAGGTGAAAAAGGTGACGGCGCACGTGACCTGCGACGCCTCAGAACGCCCCTACGCCGGGATGACATACGAGATACCATTCGATGAAAGCGGAGTGGGTTTCTACTATGGCGTAATGACGAGCGCCAAGTCAGATGCATTTGGAGAGGTGATGGAATTAAGGGAAGTGATCGAGGAGTTTGGCAAGAGAGTCATGACCTCCTTCGCCAAGAATTCAGGCTACACATCGGCGCTGATCACCTTCAATCCCGACCTCTCGATGAAAGTCAGGATGCGCAAAACCTCCGACGGACTGTATGAGGACATCGACGGGCATTTCAGCTACAAGCCGATGGACAACGGCTGGGGTATCGGCTTCATGGCTGACCCGGAATTCTCGTCTAAGCGGGACAACTGGCGCAACATCGGCGATGATTTATGGGCATGCAAGCGACTCGGGTTGACCTATAGCTCCCTGGGAGACCTTACAGTGTATCAGAACAAGGGAATATCAGCAGATGAGTGTTTTGAAATCGGCTTCGTGTCGGAGAAGTCATTTCTCACCGGCTGGGCCTACGGTCAAAGTGATTCCCAGATGGCCAAAGCCCGGAATTTCATATTACAACAGATGAGTGAGCACGACATCAGCTTCAGCGTCGTGATCAAGCTGAAGCCGCTCGACTTCGGTAAAGAGTGAAGGCGGCAGAGCCGCAAGAGTAAGGAGGGAAGGGTGGAGGGTGAAGAGTGAAGGCGCGCCGGATTCCAGCCGGTAGGGAAACATGCCGGAGGCATGTCCCTACACGCAGGGAGACGTGCCGGATTCATGCCAGCGGGGAAACGCATCGAAGGCACGCCGCTACATAACGGAGAATCAGATACATATCATTCAGGCCAGGGGAAACCCTGGGGATTAAGGGTAAGGTTGACCTTACCCTTTTTCAGTCTTATCTCGAGATATTCGCATAGCTTTCTGCGGTCGGCCACCGAAAGACCGGCCGGTGCGTTGACAAACGCCATGTTGACGGTGTCGACCTTCTGTGTGTCGACCGCCGAAGCCACCATCCTTGTCACGGCGATATCCTTCACATTCGGGAACAGCACCTTCACCTCGGGGCTGACGGTGACCCCTATGTCGGAGAATGCCTCATGAAGCTCAAGCAAAGTCCTGAGGGAATCTATGGCGCTGTCCTTGCGGTCGAGCTGCTGCTGCATGAGGGCATAGAAAGCCTTGTCATCGGTCTGAGTGCCGGGGATGTCGCGTCCGAGACTGAAGCCCTGGGTGATATTCAGCGTGGCACCCCCGAGGCCTATCGAGTCCATTTTCTGCATCATGGCGAGCTGGAGGGAGTCCTTCGGCAGGGCCTCCCCTATCAGATTGACATCGATATAGCGCTTGCCGTTTTTCATATAAATCTTCTTGCTGAGCACCTGTGTGTTGGGGAACACCATCTCCGTGTCGACAAATTCGGAAGCACGGGCAATGAAAGCGTTCTTACGCAGCATCTGTACAGTGAGGAAAATGCTGACCCCGACAGTGATGAAGACGAGGGTATAGACCACAAACTTGATGCGCTTGTATCGCGCGGAATCCTGATAGACGACCTTGCGGTATCCCATGAGCTTCACTCCGATCCATGAGGCGAACAGGATGAAGATCATGTTGATGAAAAAGAGATAAAGGGCTCCAAAGAGGAAATTGAGCTGGAAAGTTGCGAGGCCGTAACCGGCGGTGCAGAGAGGGGGCATCAGGGAGGTGGCGATTGCCACGCCGGGCATAACGGAGCCTCTGTTGCGGCAGGCAATGCTCAGGATGCCGGCGCCGCCGCCGAAAAGGGCCACGAGCACATCGTAGACCGAAGGGGAGGTGCGTGCCAGCAGCTGACTGGCACCCTCGTAGATGGGAGAGATCAGGAAATAGACGGCCGAAGCGAGCAGCGAGCCGACGACCGCCATGCTGATGTTTCTGAGGCTGCGTTTGAGCAGACCGTAATCCTCTATACCTATGGCGACACCCATGCCGATGATGGGTCCCATCAGAGGGGATATGATCATGGCTCCGATGATCACAGGCACTGAATTGGTGTTGAGGCCGACCGAGGCGATAATGATGGCGAAGATCAGCACGAGGAGATTGCTGCCCTTGAAAGAGACGCCGGAGCGCACCGAGAGCTCCGCCTCGTTCTGGGGAATAAGCTCGCCGGAGACATTGACATATTTCTCGAAATCCGACCAGAGCCTGCCGGCTCCGTCCCTGATGGTTGTCAGAATGTTCATGACTTAAGTGGAATCGGTTGGTTTTATTGATTCAGGCAACGGAGGCAGACATGCGGATTAAGCCGACAAGCGGATGCACCAGGGTGCATCCCTACATTGAGGGTTTTCGCCGGGCGGACGCTTTGAAAAGCGTCCCTACAGGCCGTCCTCAGAATTGCCATATACATATATAACTTTTCCGGGAAAGGGATGGTTCAGAGGAGGGGGAATGGGCGGAGAATGATTTTTTTGGCGCCGACAGTTTGAAAAGAAAGGAGATTGTATTAATTTTGTGATATCAATAACACCCCGACCAATGGACAACTTCACACTGAAAGGGATGGGCGTGGCGCTGGTCACCCCGTTTAAAAGCGACAAGACAATAGATTACGATGCGCTCGGGCGCATCATCGACTATATAATAGATGGCGATGCCGATTTCATCGTGGTGCTCGGCACCACGGGAGAGACGCCGACACTCTTCGCGGAGGAGAAGCAGGCCATACGCGGCTTTGCCGTGGAGCACACCCGCGGGCGTGTGCCATTGGTATTGGGTGTGGGAGGCAACAGCACCATCGGCGTAGTGAGGGAACTTCACACCATCCCTCTCGAGGGATTCTCGGCCATCCTGTCGGTGGTGCCCTACTACAACAAGCCCTCGCAGGAGGGCATCTACGCCCACTACCGTGAGATCGCGGCCAACTCACCGCTGCCTGTTATACTCTACAATGTGCCCGGACGCACGGGCGTCAACATGACCGCCGCCACCACCCTACGGCTGGCCCGCGAGCACAACATCATCGGAGTGAAGGAGGCCTCAGGCAACTTCGTGCAGATCGAGGAGATCATCAAGAACAAGCCGGAAGACTTCACCGTGATATCGGGCGACGACGGCATCACCTACCCGCTGATGACACTCGGCGCGAAGGGAGTAATCTCGGTGATCGGCAACGCCTTCCCGAAGGAGTTCGGCCGGATGGTGAGGCTGTGTCTCGACGGAAAATTCGCCGAGGCGCTCCCCATCCATTTCAAATTCACTGAGCTCTTCAACCTTCTCTTCGTCGACGGCAACCCGGCGGGCGTGAAATGCACGCTCAACGCCCTCGGGCTCTGCGAAAACGAGCTGAGGCTTCCGCTCGTGCCGACCAGGCTGAGCACCAACGAACAGATACACAAGCTGCTGGCATCGCTGAGGAGCTGAGCCGAATGATCGACAAGGCCACGGTAGAGAAGATCAAGGACGCCGCCGACATCGTGGAGGTGGTGAGCGACTACGTGCATCTTGTGAGGCGCGGCTCCAACTACATGGGGCTCTGCCCCTTCCATAATGAGAAGACGCCCTCCTTCTCAGTGAACAAGGCGCGCAACTTCTGCTACTGCTTCTCATGCCACAAAGGGGGCTCGCCCGTCAACTTCATCATGGAGAAGGAGGGCATCTCCTACCATGACGCCCTGCTCCAGCTGGCGAAGAAATACGGCATCACAGTTGAGGAGCGTCAGCTCACCGACGCCGAACGCGAGGCGCAGACACTGCGCGAGAGCATGTATCTGGCCAACGAGTGGGCCATGCAGCAGATGCAGGAGCAGCTCACGCAGACCGACGAGGGGCGCGACATCGGCCTCCAGTATCTCTACCAGCGCGGCATCACCGACGAAGCGATAAGGCAGTTCCGCCTCGGCTACGACTCCGACGGGGGCTTCGCGCTCGCCAACGCTGCGAAAGCCAAGGGCTTCGAGAGCGACCTGCTGTGCGAGATGGGACTTCTCGGCAAAAGCGAGCGCGGCCATTACTACGACAAATACCGGGGACGCGTGATTTTCCCCATCTTCAACAGCAGCGGCAAGCCGATAGGATTCGGCGGACGCGACCTGAAGGGAGGCCCCGCGAAATACATCAACTCCCCCGAGTCGGCCGTCTACAAGAAGAACCAGGAGCTCTACGGCATCTACCAGGCGAGGCAGGAGATAGTGAAGGAAGACCGCTGCTATCTCGTGGAGGGGTATCTCGACGTGATCGGCATGTGGCAGACAGGTATGAAAAACGTCGTCGCCTCATCGGGAACCGCTCTGACCGATGGCCAGATAGCGCTGATACACCGCTTCACCGACAAGGTGACGCTGGTCTACGACGGCGACGCCGCCGGCATCAAGGCGGCACTGCGAGGCATCAACATGCTTCTCGACCACAACCTCGACGTCAACGTGCTGCTGCTGCCCGACGGCCACGACCCCGACTCCTTCGCCAGGACGAGGAGCAACGAGGAATTCCGCAAATACGTCAGCGACAACCAGAGCGACATCATCCGCTTCAAGATCAAAGTGCTTCTCGACCAGGCCGGCGACAACCCGCAGCAGCGGGCGTGGGCCGTCAACAGTGTGGTTGACTCCATCGCCCATATCCCCGACAGGGTTAAGAGGGACATCTACATCCAGGAATGCTCGCGGCTGCTCGGCATCAAGGGGGAGACCATAGCGCAGGCCACGGCGAGGGCACGGCAGAAGGTGGTGGATGACCTGCGCCAGCGCAACATCACACCGAGAGCTGAGTCGCAGGGTCAGACGCATGAATCCGGAAAGACTGCGACCCCGGAGGAGCCACAATACAAGCCGGCCGACTTTCCGCTCTATCCACTGGAGAAGAAGGTGGTGGAGCTATGCATACGTTACGCCTACCTCGACTTCTGCGAGGCATATGACGATGACGACCATCCCTTCATCGTGAACGTGCTCGAGTTTGTCAACGCCGACTTCGACGAAGACAACATAAGGTTCACCTTCCCGCCCTTTACCCGCATCATGACCATACTCGGGGAGATGCTTCCCGAATACCGCTCCACCCTACCGTCCAAACGGGCCGAGATCGAGGAGACGGTGGCGCGGTTGCGCGAGGAGGGGATTGCGAGAATCGCTGCCATGGACATCAGCGTGAACCGCATACGCCATGAGGAGCAGCTTCTCGAGGAGGAGCTGAAACGGACAGCGGCGCAGATGATGAGAGACTACAGCATCGACTATCCGTCGCGACGGCTGATGAGCCACGAGGACAACGAGATACGGGAAATCGCCACCCTTGCCGTGCGCGAGCGGTACAGGCTGAGCAACATCTACTCGCGGGAACGGCCGGTGCAGCAGGAGTCAGACCGCATCAACCCGCTGCTTCCCCGAGCCATGACGGAGCTGAAAAACGGCATCCTCGACCAGAAGCTCGGAAAGCTGATGGCGGAGTTCCGCCAGATCGCCGGAAAAGGAGACATCGCGCGCGAGCACGAACTCCAGATGGAGCTGGGCGCCATGATGGCCAAAAGGTCGCTGGTGGCGAAAAACATCGGAGAGCGCATCATCTGCCCGGCCTCCCGCCGTTAGACCCCGGCGAAGGGCGGCGTATGCAGTTTTCAGACACGTATTTTTTAAAATCGGCATAGTCGCCCATGAAGATGTCGAGGTCGGTCGGAGCATTGATGCCCTGGAGATTTCCTTTCTCCGAAAACTGCCAGATCTCAAGATGAGGCACACGCGGCATGTTGTCCTCGCTGTAGCGGGCTATGAAGAAATCATAGTCCTCGAAGCCCTCCCCTTTCAGATAATTGTTGTAGTAGCTGTCGTAGGTATACAGCATCGGCCGGACGCCATAATGCCTTTCCATGGCCTCGAGCCACTTATGGGCGTAGGCGATAGCCTTATCCTTCTCGCGGGCCATCACGCTATTGTCGAGCTCCATGTCGAGCACCGGCGGGAGGTCGCCCGGCTGTAGCGGAGTGTTGTCGATGAAATTCCTGATCTGGCCGTCGATGTCGGAGAGACGGAGGAAGTGGTAGGCGCCGCGCACGATGCCGCAACGCTTCGCCTCCGCGAAATTGCGCTCGAAAGTGTGGGCCGTGAAATCAGTGCCCTCGCTCGACTTTATCAGCACAAACAGCACGGGCTGCAGATATGGTGAAGACCTGAGTTTACCAGTGACTATACCGTTGGCGTCGGCGTAGAGAGTCAGGGAATCCCATTCTATGCGCTTCTGGTGGTTGGAGACATCCATGCCGTAGACGAGATTGCCGGTGTGATAGTTCTGACCCTCGGGATAATGTATCCTGCCTTTATCCCAGTGTCCGAAATCGATAGTGCCGTCGGCATACTCCATGCGGCCGAGCCCCTGACTTCGTCCGGCGGCGAAATGGCCGTAATAGACGTTCCCGTCGTTGTAGCGACACTCGCCGAATCCCTGCGGCATATAGTCGTCGAACGCACCGGAGTATGAATAATCCTTCGTCACCATCAGGCCGTGGGTCAGCCGGCCGTCCTTGTCCCATACTCCATCGTAAAGACGTCCGGAAGCTGTGGCGAGGAAGCCGGCGCCGTAAGGCACGCCGTATCGCCAGTAGCCGGAATAGACGTCGCCGTTGTCGAAACGGTGGGTTACGCGGATGCCACCGGTCTGGACACGTATGAAATAGGTGAGGAGCGCGGCGGCGATGACCACTCCCAGAACGAGGAAGAGGGTGACGAGTCTGTTTTTAGCTGCAACAGCCTTGATTTTAGCGGCGGACTTTCTGTAGAACATAAGCGCATGGCATTTAAACTACAACGCCCCGGGCCGCAAAAAGATTAAAACCGCGATAGATAAAAAGCGAAAGGGACTCCGGGCAATCGCAGTCCGGAATCCCTCTTCCTGCATGAAAAACGGATATAATCAGTGTTTATCTCTCATGACCTCTATCGTCGACGTGTCGCCGATGAAGACCGAATTGAGGCCCTGTGGCTCCTGGGCCGGATCGCCGGTGTAGTCGTAGCCCGGCTGTCAGACGGAATGGCGGCCGATACACCCTAAGCAACCTATCAAATTGCAACGTTTCGGCGATCTATATCGCAATCTGATATGATAGTATTGGAAATGCGCAGACCGATTTCATTCAAACGAAACGATACCGATCTCCTTCCCTTCTGAATATAATCCAACCGCTGGAGACTTCTCATCTAAGCCAAACCCGTCGGACAGTATTGACAGCGTCACCGCGCCATAGGGCGGTATAGACCCGACACTGGTGGAACCAATGACGGTGTCGCCGGCCATAATGCGGACATCGGTCTCAGCCGAAGTGGAGAGGCCGAAATTCTCCACCACCACCTGCCATGCACCGGAAGCCCGGTCGTAGACAGGCTTTCGCGGGGAGAGGATTGCCGGACTGTAGTTGACGTATGGGAGTCGGGCATATCCTATCACAGGCTCTCCATCCATGGACTTTCCTATCAGCTTCGGAGCGAACTCATCTGCGTCGATGCCGCTGCCATTGCCGTCGAAAGTCACTATCAGGTCGTCGCCCTCACTGCGCCAGACGACGGGGCGGGCTCCCCTACCGTAATTGACTTCATTATACGAGCCGAAACGCAGGGAGCCTATGTCGAGTCGTGAGGCAGGCTTGAAATCATCCTCACCTTTTATGCGGAGCTCAATCTTCTCTGTTGAGGAAGTGATGGGCTTGCGGTTGAGCACATCCAGGAGAAGGTCGCGACGCAGGGGAATACAGATGTTTTTCGAGCTGTGGTTGTCATTGGGAAGGTCTTCCCACTTTATGGTGTCGATGACGGCGAAGTTCATCTGCACCGGACGCCCCTGGCGGTCCTGAAACACCTTTGCCCGCTCATACTTGAACCAGCGTTCCACACTGCCGTCTTCGTGACGGGAGACTCCCGGCACGTATGCCTCGCCGGGCTCCGTGACCCAATGCACACCGTCGAGAGAACGCTGATAGAAGGCGATGCGTCCGAGCCAGTCGTTGACGATGAGGTGGTATTGCAGGGAATCCCGCCACACTACCGGATCCTCAAACTCACCCTCAACGGAAGGATAGATACTGCTCTCGGTGATCTGGCGATAGGGAGCCACACCGTCTCGGCTGATCCAGACACCACCACCGCGACAGACAGCTAGACGCGAGCCGTCCTGGCGGCGTGCGAAAGTAATGTTTGACAGTCCTTCGATGATTCGTCGGTCACGCGTATCGAAATCAAAATGCCTCTTCTCCCAAGGGCCGTCGAAGCCGTCGGCGATATAATATGCGTCGATGACATAGACCACTACCCTGCCGTCGTCGAGACGGTAGGCCTCCGGATTATGTCCGGGGCCGATGGTGTCGGTGATGTGGTATGGCCCATGCAGCTTTGTGCCTTCGGCATGATAGACCGTCGATTGCGGCCATGTCATGTGTCCCTTGGGGGAATTCTCCGGCCAGCCGCATACAAATAGATGATAAGTGCCTTTCTCATCCTGAAGGATATTGCCGCCCCAGAAGGATATATCGGGCGACTCGATGCCGTTGTCGACAAAGCGTGGCACGACATTGGCTGCTCCCCAGACACCGGATGAGAGGGTGCCGTCGGGCATAGGAAGGAAACGGTCGACGAAACGAGCGCCGGGGATGAGATTGTCCCATTCGGCCGGGCGCTGCCGCTCAGTGATCTGCGCGGAGACAGCAGCTGGCAATATAACGACTGACAGGGCTATTATCCATTTATTGAATCCGTTCATTATGATGCAAATTTGTATATTATTATATCTTTTACAAAGATAATGACTTTTTCTCACATTAATGTCATCCTCACCATATCTTCCACAATTTCCTTATAATAATGATATGCGATCGAATCTTCAATAATTTCGTCGGCTGCATCTCCTGGCAGCGAACATATTCACCACGAAATGACTCCAAAGGCATCGTCAGCGAGACGGAATACATATTGGTTTACTCTAAATCCCCGGATTGGCAACCTAACCGACTTGAACGTACCGACGAGATGGACGCCCGCTATAAGAATCCTGATAATGATTGGTGCAATTGGAAAAGCGGGGATGCCTCAGCGCCCGGAGCTTATACACATCAAGGTATGGTATATGCGATTCAGCAACCGATAACAGGAAAATTAATCTATCCTCCAAAGAACAGATGCTGGAGTTTGGAACAACCCGAAATGTTGAGGATAATGAATCAGTGGTGTCCATACGAACTTCGCGATATGCACGATGAGAAACAACGTTCGGAAATTTGTGGAATTCAAGAGAACGACATAAGAAAGGGTCTCCCATATACCCGCGATTCCAACTGTGAGTTTCTCAATATGGGATATGTGCTCACCTCGTCGGCCGATTTTGAACAGACCATCACCGGCATTATCGATGGTCTGCAAAATTCCGGATTCAGCGCAAAAGATTACCGCGCAGTAGAAATTGATCAGACAAACGCAGCCCCGGCATATATACCGCTAAAGTCACATAGTCTGATGGACGCGCCTGCTGCCGAAACAGGAAAAATGGCAGAACGTAAATATGATCCGGCAGATGATGTGGATGTGGCCGCAGCTAAGGAAGTGCTGTCAACTAATGATAAAGATGAAGAAGAAAAGACAGTGGCCGAGATCCTTAGCGTAGCGTCAATGCAAAACAAAGACTTTACTCAGAAGTATAAGGATGAGGACAACGAGGACATATCTGCAACAATCCCGACAAAAATAAAGACTCTTAACCAAATCGGGATTAAAGACTGTTTTTTAGAGTCGGCGTCTTCAATTCTTCTGCCGGTATTTGAAATCAGACAAAATCGAACCAATAAAATACTGTTCAATGAGTTGACCGATGAACCGGTATGGGTCAAACTTGAAAAAGAACATCTATATGCAGGATTTGACATAAGCATGCAGGACCGTAATATACAGTGGGACCTGACTGCTTCAACAGCGGTTCGGATAGACCTTGAAAAACGGAATGAGGATGAGTTTGTCCCGAAATCATGGTTGCTCGATGCAAAACAGATGGATGAGTTCAGGAGCTATATAGACTCCCTCGCTCCGGAAGGGAAGATAAACCGATTGGCCGGAAAAATCGCATCAGCATTGAACGGCATTGACTGCATACCGCAGCCTAAATTGGTTGAATATATCAAAGATGTAATCGGAAAACTTGATTCTGACAGACTGAGTCAGTTGATGGACAATATCGGATTAACGATAGAATCGTTCCGGGTAAAAATCCACGGATTGCTCTCGGACTATGCGGCAACTCAGTTCGATAAGTTGAAAGATTCAAAAGAGATACGTGCGCAACAGAAATATAGATTGCAAAGAGTCATCAATCCGTCAACTGTCGATAGACATAGAATCTCGAAGTCCTTATATACGGAAGAGGGCGTGTTCAATGACTTTGAGGCAAGAGTAATACGTCAAGTCTCGGCATTGCCTAACGTAGAGTTCTGGCATCGAAACCTTGAAAAAGGTAAGGGTTTCTGCATAAACGGCTATATCAATCACTATCCCGATTTCATAGTTCATCTGAAGTCAGGATTAACGATTCTCATAGAGGCTAAAGGTGATGACCGCGATAATTCAGACAGTCTCATCAAACTTCAACTGGGGAAAGCCTGGGAATCAGAGAGTGACCATCGACTCTATCGCTATTATATGGTCTTCGAAAACAACAATAATCTGAAGGGGGCATTGACATTGAAGGAACTTGTTGAAAGAATCAGCAGGCTTTAGGTTTTCCTTGCAAAAATTATTTGTAATTTTGCGGTGTGAAAGCGAGACATTACATAGCCGCGTGCCTGTTGCTGCTTATAGGAGCTGATGCTTCAGCGAGTCAGATGCTCACTGAGACAGAGAGCGCTGTATCTGCATCAGAACCCATGGACTCAACGGCGTCAATACGCGCCTGTGGGAACAAGGAGCGGAAATCGAACGGCATACTGTCGATGCTGACTTTTTCGGCAAGGGGGTCGTATGCCTTTTCGTCGTATCGCGACGACGTGTTGCGCGACGGGCTGAGCATGGAGTCGGCCGATGTCACACATCTCGCTTCCTCGCTACATCTGATGTATGCCTTCTCCTACGGTCCTGCCACGGAGGCCGGGCGCCACTGCCCCGGCGCCCGTCAGGGCATCGGCGTCGGCGTCAATCTTATGGGCAATCCGAAAGGGCTCGGCACTCCCCTATCGTTCTATCTCCTGCAAGGAGCACCCGTCGCCCGTCTGGGCCACAACCTCTCGCTCGACTATGAGTGGAACTTCGGCCTCTCAGCCGGATGGAAGCGTTGCGACGGCGACATCGCCCACTCCAACCTGATAGTGGGCTCGCCAGTGAACGCCTACATCAATCTCGGCCTCCTTCTCAACTGGCGCGTGGCGCCGGAATGGTCGGTGACCGGCGGCATCGAGGTGACGCATTTCTCCAACGGCAACACATCGTTTCCGAATCCGGGAGTGAATCTCGCCGGGCTCCGCGTCGGGCTGACGCATACATTCGGCGTGCCACCGGCAAGAACTGAATATACGCCCGACACGACTTCACTGCGCCACGGAATCACCTTCGACCTCACCGCCTACGGGGCCTGGCGCAAGAGGGTGTATCGTGGCGGAGATGAGCCGGTGCTAATGAACGGCCATTTCCCCCTGGCGGGGCTCGACTTAGGGGTGATGTATGATGTATGCCGGCTATTCCGCGCCGGAATCTCGGCGGATTTCCAGTGGGACCAGAGCACTGACCTGAGGCGTCATTACTATGAGGGGAGCGATGCCGACGACCTGAAGTTCTACAGGCCGCCGTTCATCAGTCAGGTCTGCGCGGGGTTGTCGGCGCGGGCGGAGCTCGTGATGCCTATATTCTCGGTAAACCTCGGCATCGGCTACAATCTCGCCGGGCCGGAGGAAACCCATGGTTCTTACCAGATGGCGAACCTTAAGATCTATGCCACGCCGGGTCTGTTTGTGAACATCGGCTATCAACTGTTGAACTTCAGTCGACAGAACAATCTGATGCTGGGCATCGGCTACACCTTCCGCAGCAACCGCCCGCGCGGCCTCTGCATTTTCTAACATATAATAAACTATGAGAATCAAGATTTTAATCACAGCACTCATCATGACTGCAATATCAGCAAACGCACAGCTCCGCGACATCACGCTCCCGGAGCCCACGCCCGGCAACGGAGCCAGTCTCTACGAGGCTCTCCGAGACCGCCACAGTGCCCGTGACTTCAAAGACACAAAGCCGCTTGATGACCAGCAGCTCTCCAACCTGCTCTGGAGCGCCGCGGGCATCAACCGCAAAAGCGAGATGAAGCGCACCAACCCCACGGCGCTCAACACCCAGGAAATCGACCTCTATGTGTTCACCAAAGACGGTGTGTACCTCTATGACTTCGAGAGCAACCGCCTGCTGCCGAAAGCCGAAGGCGACCACAGGAGCCTCGTTGCCGGCACGAAAGAGTTCTCACAGGACTATGTGCTCGACGCACCGATATCAATCGTGATGGTGGCAGAGCTCTCGCGATTCGGAGAACAGGCCACCGGCAACGAGCGCTTCAAGCTCATGGCGGCAGCGGATGCCGGCTATGTGAGCGAGAACATCAATCTCTTCTGCTCGGCCAACGGTCTCGTGACGGTGCCGCGCGCCACGATGGACTCCGCAGGCATCGCCAGGCTACTCGGACTTCCGAGCACGGCCATGCCGCTTCTCAACAATCCAGTAGGGAGGAAGTGAAATACACCTTGGCTATCTCTTCGATGGCTTTTGCGGAGGGAACGGTCTTGCCGTCGGGGAGAGTGTCGAGAAGCTTCTTCACCGGATAGAAATCAGGATTCTGCCTCACCTGGTAGTCGGCGGCGTCCTCACTCTCCGCGCTTCCGGCGGCTGCCGCATCCTCTACGGCCTCTTCGGAGTCGGCGATCCCGGAGAGGAAATCGCTTCCGTTCACGAGATCTATACTCAGAAGCTCCGGGTTGACGCGAATCTGCGGATTGGAGTCGAACCTGTCGAAATTGTCGATATAGAGCTGCACGTTGTCGCTTACTATTTTCTTGAATTCGTTGATTGTCATAATTCTGTCTTTTTTATTTTCTGTTGCTTATATATTTCTGATAGTAGGAGAAGATGAGGGCGGTGACAGGGAGGGCGATGATCATGCCGATGATGCCGAGCAACGCTCCCCACACCGAGAGGGAGAGAAGGATGATCGCGGGATTGAGCCCTAATTCACGCCCCATGACGTGGGGAGTGATGATATAGTCGCAGATGCATTGGCTGACTACATACACAAGGATACATTTGCCGAATTCCGGCAAGAACTGCATGTCGCCTCCGAGAGAATAGACCATGCAGATCGCGGCCACCGGAATCAGGGTGATATACTGGAAATAGGGAATCATATACAGGATGCCGACAAGCAAACCCATCGGAATCGCGAGCGGAAGCCCCACGATGGAGAAGCCTATGCAATAGAACACCATGGCACACAGGGCAACGAGACCCTGACCCCGGAAGTAATGGTTCATGCCGCTCTTGATGTCGTCGACCACCGACATGGCTGCCGGACGGTATTTCTCGGGCACTATAAGCTTGAAACCGTTGGCAATGCGCGGATAGTCGATGAGGATGAAGAGGATGTAGACGAGGGTGAGGGCCCAGGCGAGTACGCGTATCAGCACTTCCGCCGACTCCTGAAGGATCGATCCGCTGCGTCGCAGCAGCTCCTCGATGCGCATGCTCGACAGGAGGTGGGTGAGATAATGCGGGTCGAAATACTTATTGATTGCATTGAAAACCGGAGCATATTCCCTTGGGAGCTTCAGCTTGCCGGAGGAAATGTCGCCCAGAATGCGTCCGAGCTCGTCAAGCTGTCCGATGATGGAGGGAAGCGTAAACTTAACGGCCACCACGAGCACGAGGGTGACCTCTGCCACGGTGAGCACCGACGGCACCACGCGGTTGCGGAGATGGAGCACTCGCCGGTTGAGCGAGACCAGAGGCTGGAGAAGATAGGCGATGACACAGGCCACGAAAAAAGGAAGCAAGGCGTCGCGAAGATAATATATCGCCCACAGCACTCCCCCCGCGATCAAGACTCCAATCAGGAGGTTCATGATACGGTCGATATTCCAGAAGTGTGTCTGCGGTGTCTTGTCCATACGCCCCGGCGTTAAAATAAGAATATTATATTCGCTATATTTAAAACACCGCAGCGGCCCCGGGGTTCATGGTCCGCGGAGCCGAAGACAAAATGGAGATCGGGTATGTATGTCAGAAAGCGAGCAGGCGCATGAACTCCTCGCGGAGCGCCGGCTCGGAAGCGAAGCGACCGGTGTAGTCGAAAGTGGTGGTCGACGACTCCTGCTTCTCCACACCGCGCATCTTCATGCATAGGTGACCGGCGGTGCAAGCCACGATCACACCGTCGTTGGGAAGGGTGTCGGCCAGAGTATGACAGACCTGCGAGGTGAGCCTCTCCTGCACCTGGAGGCGCCGGGCGAAACAGTCGACCAGTCTGGCGAGCTTCGAGAGCCCGATCATCTTTCCCTGAGGGATATAGCCTATCGCCATCTTGCCGAAAAAGGGGAGGATATGATGCTCACACATGCTGTAGAACTCGATGTCCTTCACTATCACGATGCTTGAGCCGGCATGCTCGAACACGGCCTGCCTGACGATCTCGGCAGGATCCTGACGGTAGCCGGCGGTGATGTCTAGCATGGCCTTGGCCACCCTGACCGGAGTCTTCCTGAGTCCCTCCCTTTCGGGGTCCTCACCCAGAAGACGGAGAATCTCGCTGTAATGTCCGGCCAGAGCCTCGACTACTGCCGGATCATGTTGCTCTTTACGTGCCACAGTAGAAAAAATATTGACTGCGATTATTGCTTGATCACTACTATCTTGCATTTCACCACCCTCATCTCGGAAGAGAAGGACGGGAAAGCCCTTTTCAGCTCATCGAGAGCGGCGTTGGCCTCCTGCTGAGAACGGAAATTGCCGACACGGGTGTACCAGTTTGGCGACTGGGAATAAGTGTACACCTGACCGCGGTATTTCGGGAAGCGGGCGAGTACGGCGCTTCCGCGTGCCTTTGCCCTGGCCTCGAGAGTGCCCTGGTTGCGGCCGTCGCTGAACACCTGCACCCTGTAGCCATACATCTTGTTGATGCCGGGGCGGAGGTTCTGCTCCTTGCTTTTGGGCGCTTCCACGGGCGCCATGATCTGCTCGAGGATGGCGGGGGGGATATCGATGGTGATGTTTCCCGCCGATTCACGCATGATGCGTTCGGCCACATTCTCCCTGTCGGAGCCGGAACGCGACTGGCCGAAGATGGTCAGCGAGACAGCGGCCATCACGAGCAGGATGAGCCGGCGCGGCTGGTGTGTTCTCATCAATAATGCTGAAGATTTGCGTGTTAGAGAAATCAAGGTATATAGTTCCCGGATGGACTCAAGCCATCCGGGAACGTTGATAGCATATTGTCAGTCGAAAGCCTCGATGATGCCCATGAAGCTGTCGGCCTTGAGGGCAGCGCCGCCGATGAGGCCGCCGTCTACATCAGGCTTTGAGAAGAGCTCCTTAGCGTTGGTGGGCTTGCATGAGCCGCCGTAGAGGATCGAGAGGTTGTCGGCAACCTCATGGCCGTATTTCTCCTCCACCACCTTGCGGATGTGGGCGTGCATGTCCTGAGCCTGGTCGGCGGTAGCGGTCTTGCCGGTGCCGATTGCCCATACGGGCTCGTAGGCGATCACGATCTTCGAGAAGTCGTCGGCGGAAAGATCGAAGAGGGCCTCGACCTGACCTTTCACTACATCGTTGTATGTGCCGTTCTCACGCTCCTCGAGCACTTCGCCCACGCAGAAAATGGGCTGCAGGCCGTTGGCGAGCGCAAGGCGTGTCTTGGCGAGCAGCTGGGCGTCGTTCTCGCCGAAATACTGGCGGCGCTCGCTGTGGCCGAGTATCACGTGGGTGGCGCCTGTCGACTTCACCATAGCCGCGCTCACTTCGCCTGTGTAGGCGCCTTTCTCATGCTCCGAGCAGTTCTCGGCGCCAAGACCTATCAGGCTGCTGTCGATCACGCCGTTCACACCCACGAGGTGGGTAAACGGCACGCATATCACTACATCACAGTTGACTTTGCGGTCCTTGAGAAGGCCGTTGATTTCATTGGCCAGCTCGATGCCCTCGCCGACTGTGGTGTTCATCTTCCAGTTGCCTGCAACGATTTTCTTTCTCATGTCTTAAAATTTTTGATTCCTGTTGAATTTATTATGCAAAGTTAATCCTTTTAATCCGCATTCCAAAATTTTCCGCTCCTAATGTGTGTGTGGTTACACATATTTATATTAGAGATTAAGTAAATTTAATGTTTATATTATGCGTGCGCGCGTATCCTATTACGTTTACAATAGAAAAGCAACC
>CANQRV010000058.1 GCA_947626355.1 uncultured Muribaculaceae bacterium | reverse complement strand
TTGAATACCAGTTATTTACCGATACAAACTCCCTGAAAATTTGTCGAATTTTGTCACCCGTGTTGAAGTTGGGTTAGGGGTCTCATACATGTGTTCAGCCTCACCCTCATCAAGTCCCATTGTGAAAGTGCCACCTTCCACTTCAACCATTTCAATTTCCGGAATGGCTGTCGGCTCTTTTGCGCTAATGGCAATTGAAAAGACTATTGCAAGTGTAGCAGGTATTATCAGAGATAATAATCTCATCTCACTCAAATTAACGATAATCCGTTTCTATAAAATCTCCGCCCTTCGATTCCTTTGACAATGTTTCCGGAGAGATTTCCACTTTAATTCCCTTGGCGTTAAGATGCCCCATGGGATTGTCGCGCATGGCTCTCATAGCCCGTAATATTGCCTTACGGACTCGCTTCTCATACGTGTCGGCTCCATATATACCGTTTATTATCTTGTCAGATCTCTCAATCCCATCAGCGACATAACCATACCTACCTTCGCCAGTTCTTGCCTCAAGTATCAGGCCAGGGAGTCCATGGAATTTCCATGGTCCATCCTGAATAGGAATCTCGGGAGTGAACCATGCAGTCCAATGTCGGCCATGATAATCAGTTTCAGCCTGTATGCACTCGTAACCGAGTATGGTCTTGGTGCTGTCGCCGATTTCCCAAACCATTTCCGAGTAGGGTTCTGTGTAATACACAGGTTCATCAGTGCCTATCACATCATAGACAGTGATAGTAGAATCGGCCACTGACTTCACGACATATAAAGTCTCCTTTTTACGTGGCAGTTTGTTCACGTCTATCGCGCCCTGCGCTATCATGGCCTGCAACGCTGCCTCCTGCGTCTTTTTGAAGTTGGCAAGTCCTTCGGGGGTTGATGTCAATGAGTCAATCTCCTCAGACCGGGGATTAAAGAATTTTGACTGCCCTGCATTTGCAAGAAGATGATATTTGTTGCCTCTTTCCACTCCGTTCTCATAGAAAGAGATTTCTGAATAACTGACCTCAATGTCAGCCTTGTTTTGTGCCGTTGTAGCTATCGCAATAAGGCACATAGAGAGAGTTGTCAATAGGTATTTCATATCTTAGTAATCTGTTTCAATATAGTCAACAATATTTTTAGGAAGATATTTTGTATAGTTTATCCCCTTATAGACAATAGTATTACCTCCCGTTCCCCTGTTTCGTGAGGGATTGTCGAGACATTCTCTACGCAGCCGCCAGAATTCTTCACGCTTGATTGGGTCCCAGTTCTCATTGCCGTATATCTTGTATTCCGGATTCCGCACCTGCTGTATGCCATCGGCGACAAAACGGTATTGTCCACCATCGCACTCTGCCTGCAAAATAATTCCCGGCAGTCCGCAGAGTTTCCACGGACCGTCGCTTACTGGTATCTCAGGAGCAAACCACGCAGTCCATTTACGTCCGTGATAATCTGCGGTTGCCATGAAACACTCGTAGCCCAGTAAGTTCATTGTGGAGTCCGTAACATTCCATTTGATATTCGGAAGTTGCTCCTCCCACCGGAATTTTGTGGCACTCGCAATGTCGTAGGTCAGCATCCTGTAGTTACTTTTAGATTTGGTGACATAGAACGACCCGTCAACCCTCGGAATCTGATCCGACTGCTTCTTTTCGTAGCATATTCTTTTGAAGGTATTGAATTTCTCAAATCCTTCGGGAGTGGATTCGATGGAGTCGATATATTCCGTTTTCGGAGAATAGAACTTTGACCGGCTCCCATCCGTAAGAAGAATATATTGATTGGTCACATCCGGCTCTGCGCTTCTCATCGTCTGCACAGGATGGGAATATCGATAACTCACCTCGATGTCAGCAGTCTGTGCCATTGCAGTCATCACCGCAAAGTACATGATGATTGATGTGAGTAATCTGTTCATTTTCTGAGAGATATTGAGATTAATAGCTCGCGACCCCGGAGCCAGCGTTGGCTCTCGAATGATGAGAGCTGCGAGTAGGTGGTGTAGTTATAGCTTCGTTTGTTGAGTATGTTGGTGAGCGACGCGGCAAACTCTATCCTCTTGTTGAGCTGATAGGTCAGTCTGGTGTCGAGCATCACTATGTCCTTATAATTATGTTCTGTCAGTTCGTTGCGGTAATGTTCGCCACTGACAGTCCATTGCCACTTGCTGTGGGGAATGAAAGTCAGGCCCAGCTCGTTCTCCATTGTGGAGAGCCACGATTCGCTCATGCCGTTCATCGTCAGGCGGCTGTCGGAATAGTCTATACGGTAGTCGAAGCTGAACCAGCGGCAAGGATTTCCGTTGATCTTGCCGCCGACACTCCAGCCGGTTCTGACCGAATTGACAGATCTCTGCTGGGACAGCATATGTGACTCGTTGCGGCTGAAAGAGCCGTTGACATTGCAGCTACCGCGCATGAAGTCGAGGGTTTTGCCGATATTGCCCATCGCCATAAGCATTTTGCCGTCGTTTTTGGCGTCGGCGTAGCTGTAGACCACATAGTCGCCGTAAAGCTGCTGCGCCATCGTATATGGAACATGGCTCCAGGACTGCATCACCCGACCGTTAGCAAACAGGCCGTGGCGGGTGTGCTTGTAGCTGAAGCTTGCAGACACGTTCTGCGACGATGAGTTGTAGAAATCATCCACACCGGATTTCAGAGTCCTGTAGTTGGTCATTATAAGTCCGGGATGTATGAGGTTGAGGTTCATCGGGGAGCGGCCGAGGCCTCCGCGCAATGTGCCCGAAAAGCGGTTGTTCGGTTTCCAGTTGAAACTGAGCGATGGAGAGAAGTACACCTCATCATGGTTGGCAATCGCCTTGTCAAAGGAATAATGGGCGTAACTGACGGGCAAGTTGAGCGACAGGTTGACCCGGCGTATCCAGTATTCAAACATGGGAGTGGCATAAACGGTGAGATAGTTGGTGTTTACCACGTTTTCAGTCAGTCCCGGAATTTCCTCCGGCAGTTGGGGCAACTGCGAGTCCATCGAACGGAGGTAACCTTTTATCCCACCTTCAAGGCTCAGCGTCACCCCATTCATATTGAAGGCGTAAGCCGCGCTCTCATGGGTGAAAAATGCGTGATCGGAGATATTCTGTTTAAACAATTCACCATTCAACATTCCACATTCCAGATTCTGTGGAAGCGATTCCCATTCGTTCACGCTCTGGAAGGTCACAAGATGCTTGCCCTTGAAGCGCTTGATCATCTTGAACCTGTTGCTGACATAATAATCCGGCAGTTTGGCCGATTGACCGTTGGGCAAAGAGCCGGTTGTGGCGAGGCGCACGTCATCCCAGTCGATATTGGTTTTCAGGGTGTTGTTGATGAACGCAGTCTTTTGGTTCAGCTCATAGATGAATTTGCCCGACAGCGAGTGCGACCGGTCAACGCCGTTGTGGCTTTCGGTAACTACACGGTTGCCGTCGTTGAGAAAGTAGGTTGTTACGTTTGCCGCCTCTGCCGTGATACGGTTGAAGGAGTAGTCAATCTGAGTCTTGAACTCTCCGCATCCGAGTTTCCAAAGTGCATTGGTCGATACAAGTGCAGAGCGGTTGAACAGCGTGCGTTTCCGGCTGAGATTTGGTACACCGGGGAGCGACACCCCGACATAACGGCTCAGGTCTGTACCACGGCGCGAGGCGAAAAAGTCTGTAGCCTGTGCCGACAGGTCTTCACCGATGTTGTTGGTCTTGAATGTGGTAATATTCTGGAAATTGGGCATTACTGCCATAGCGAACAGCTCGCCGTCCCATATCGCACCGTCGGGTTGCCAAGAGTAGCCGCCTCCGGCATCGCCGTGAAAACTCCACGTTGCCTTTGCCTTGTTCTTCAGTTTGAGGTTTATAGCCGCCTTGTCGGAGAATGATATGCCCGACAGCACCTGCATCGGCTGATGGTTCTCCATCACCTCTACCGCGCCCACATCCTCATGGCTTATGCCGTTTGTTGCAATGCCGTATTTTCCGCCGAGCAGGTCGGAGCCTTCAATATAGAACTTGTTTATGTCCTCTCCCTGATACTGTATCTTGCCGGATTGCTCCACGTTGATACCCGGCATTCGTTTTAGTACATCACCGATGGAGCGGTCCTGCTGTTGTGCAAAACTACCTACATTATATGTGATGGTGTCGCCCTGCTCCCTGATACGGTCGGCCTTGATTGTAACCTCTTTAAGCAGTGTAGTCCCCGGCTCCATATAGACTGTGATAGGAAAAGAAACACTGTCAAGAGAGATAGTTTTCTTGGCGAAGCTCATCATCGACACCTCCAACCGACAACCTGTAACCGACGGCAGCGACATGGTGAAACCGCCATCGCCTTTCGACGTGGCATATTTTTTTATCTTGCCGTCAGCTCCCTTTACTATGACAGAAGCCCCGACAAGCGGCTCATTGTTCTCTTTATCAATGACCTTGCCGGTTACATTGACCTGAGCGGCTGCACTAACCGCAACAGCGAGAAACAGCAGATATATGACAATTCGGTTCATAAGTCGTGGGGATAGTTGGTTTCTTCCAAGTCAAATTTGGGTGCAGGGTCTTTCTTCTCAGGCATTTTCCCATTTCCATATAGAGCATTCATTCTTGCACCGAAGTTAGAGTTCTTAAACCTCCACCAGTCATTGAAATATTTATTCCGTTGTTGTTTTCTTACGCCTCGTTTATCATCGTAAGCCATATACCCGACATCTGGAATTCCGTTCTGCCATAGCCCAGTTGCTGTAAAGCTGTATTCATGATGAGTGTCGTATGCTTCGAGAATCAGCCCCGGCAATCCGCATAGTTTCCACGGGCCATCTTGAACAGGGATTTCAGGAGCGAACCATGCCGTCCATCTTCGGCCACGATAAGACGCAATCGCTTTAAAACACTCATATCCAAGTATAGTTTTTACTGAATCGGTAACTTCCCATTGCGGTTTCTCCCACTCTTCTTCATATATGCGTCGCTCTCCATCAAAATAATTTCTTTCCGTCAGACAACCATTTGGATAATTTTTGTAAATGTAGCTCCCATAATGACCACCCGGCAGATTATGAGTTCCGTTTTTTTTATTCTCTTCCAGTGTGGCTATATATATTTCGGATTCAAGACTTGGATTTACAGCGGCAAGGGAATCTTTCCATAATCTTTTCACTCCGCAGAACAAAGACTTAGTTGCCCCGACGCGAAGCATCACAGGATCTTTAAAGAAGTGAGTGTGTCGTTGCGTGGTGTCGGTAATCTGAATACGGGTATAATGCACTTCGAGAATCGCTGGCTCCGCATCCTTCACCCATTTGTCGGCATTGGCTGTAATTGCACCAATAGCCAGAAATATGCAAGCAAATATTCTTTTCATAATCAATGATAGTCGGTTTCAAGAAAGTCAATATTTTGTGTATTGGATTTAGGCGGTAAGGGTGCATCCATTTCCACCTTGCTGTCATCGGGCGTGTCCATTATCATGGCTCTTGAATAAGCTGCTGATCCTTTACGATAAGCAGCATAAGCCTTGAGCATGTTGATTCTGTTCATTTTATCATACTTTCCGGGCTGATATATGGGATACATCACCTGATTGCAGTTCTCAATTCCGGTGGCAATGAAACTATGCTGTCCGGAAGAATCTGCTGCTTCGAGTATCAATCCCGGCAACCCGCAAAGTTTCCACGGTCCATCCGAGATCGGGATCTCAGGAGCGAACCAAGCCGTCCACCGGCGGCCATGATAGTCCGTTTCAGCCATGATGCACTCATATCCGAGAATGGTTTTCGTAGAATCGGCAACTGCCCATTTGATCTCTGAAAATGGTTCGTCATAATAACCCTGTTCTCCGAGTCCGTATGTGTCGTACACGGAAGCAACACTGTCCTTTAAGGACTTAAATACATATATCTGTCCCTTGTAGTGAGGTATCGCCGAGTCATCACCATTCTTGAGGTATTGCTCAACTCCGATTGACATCAGTTGATTATGCAATTTGCGTCCTTGCGGAGTGGATTCAAGCGAATCGATGTATTCATTATTGTGGTTATAATACTTCGAGTTCTCCGAATTGGCAAGCAATAGATAATCATAATCACTTGTGATGATCTCTCCATCATTTCGTAGAGCAAGATGATGATAGTTGTAGCTGACCTTTATTTCAGCATGCGGATATTCCTGTTTCTTCCTCGCCTCGACTCCCAGAGCAATGTATAGAAGTGCTAATATTGTGATAAGTCGGTTTATAGTCACAGCCATATATGGTTCGCCACTGACTCAGTGGAGAGATTGTTTATGAGAAGAAAACGTGAGCCAACTATGCCACGTCTTGATTTGAAGGTCGTAGGAAACCATTAGCACAGATATAACAATAGCAGCCCACGCTATAAGCGTGAGAACCACTATGCTAATCCTTGTGCTATTTGTCGAATTTCCTACGTTCTCAAATCACAAGATTACGCATAACGCTTCTTATTTTACCAAAATGTCGTGGAAAGGCTATGCCATTCCGACTGCAAATTTAGCCAAAATATCTGAATCCTAAGCTATAATCGCCGAAAAATTAGTAACTTTGTAGTCTAATACGCGCAAAAATGACAATGAAAGAGGAACATATCCCGGAGGCCACAGAATCAAGGCTCTATAATGACGTGTGTGCCATCATTGAAGACACCCGCTATCGTGTGGCGGTGTATGTCAATTCCGAGGCCTGCCGAATGAACTGGCAGGTAGGTATGCGAATCAAGATGGATGTGTTGCACAATGCCCGCGCAGAATATGGCAAACAGGTTGTTAAGCATCTTGCCGAGAGACTTGTCAAGAGGTATGGCAGCGGATGGGGATTCAAGAAACTGCAACATTGTCTACGCGCTGCGTATACTTTTTCAGAGGCAGAGATTGACTACGCAGTGCGTAGACAATTGAGCTGGACTCATCTGCGCTCCCTGATGTTCGTCGAGGATGAACTCGCCCGCAAATTCTATATGGAGATGTGCCGATTGGAGAAATGGCCGACCCGCACTCTTGATGAGAAAATAGATTCGCAACTATATGAGCGTACCGCCATCAGTCGCAGACCTGAAGAAATCATCAAGGCAGAACTTGACACGATGAAGGATACCGACCGAATACATCCTGACCTTGTATTCAGGAGTAGTTATTTCCTCGACCTTGTCGGACTGCCTGACGTATTCAGCGAGAGCGACCTCGAAACCGCTATCCTAAACCAGATACAGCAGTTCATAAAGGAATTCGGCTCTGACTTTGCTTTCGTTGACCGACAGAAAAGAATTCCTGTTGACGGCACAGTCTACAAACTTGATTTGTTATTCTACCACAGAGGGTTACACCGGCTCGTGGCGATTGATTTGAAGCTGGGACGCTTCAAACCGGAACATGAGGGACAGATGTTATTGTATTTGCGCTATCTCAACCGCAATGACCGCAGGGAGGGAGAAGAAGCACCCATTGGGCTTATCCTATGCTCCGAAGGAAACACAGAGCATATCGAATATCTGATGCTCGAAGAAGATTCTCCGGTAAAGGTAGCCCAATACTACACAAAACTGCCCGACAAGAAACTCCTCTCCGAGAAGCTGCAACGAGCCATCGCCATTGCCAAAGAGTATCAACGAAACAAAGAAATCGGTAATGGAGAACCGTCAGAAGAATAGAACAAAGTCGAATTAAAAATGCTTAACAGGTATTTAAAATCCTTAAATGCACTCTATTTATCTTCTCCATTTTACCCATATAGTACACTATTAGTACACCAAATAGCGCATATCATACTTGATTGATAATTAGTTACGTATCTATTCAAATTCTTGGCAAAAGTTGTTATCTATCAACGGCGTTCGCCGTCTTTTATTGGATATGGAGACCTGTCTTATTTTGCACAAATACTTAGCGTTTTACCTATAAATAAATTGATAATTGGTATTAAGCCTGACCCCGCGGCCGCTTCTACGGCGGCGGGGTCTTTTACTACCGACCGACAACAATCCACAGAGATGAAAAGATATAAGCTATTACTGGTGGCGACTCTGCTCGCCCTGGCTGCCTATCCGGCAGAGATCGAATACAGCTTCAATCCTGACAAGGCTCCTGCCCGCGGCTACGGCTTCGACAAGGAGGAGACCTACGACGTGGCGATACTCATCGACGTGCCATCCCTAAAGGGATCCACCATCACAGGACTCGAGGTGGAGCTTCACGGGGGCGACAACATCACCGAGACATCCGGCTGGCTCTCCGGGGAGCTGAACCTGAAGCGCGTAAACGGCAAATACGTCAACAATCCCGACATCGCCACCGTCGCCGGTACGGTGGAGAACGGAGTGCTGAAAGTGGAATTTCCCGAAGGCCACGTGATTGACGGTACACTATACGCAGGATATTCCTTCACGGTGACAGCACTCGACGGCATTACCGGCGCCCCTGTGATGGTGGCCGACGGAGCGAGAGCCGGCGGACTCTACATCCACAGCTCACGCACCAAGCTGAAATGGGGCGACGCCACGGAGCAGGCTGCCGGAGTCAGCGTATTGAAAGTGAATATCGCCGGAGACTTCGCCGACAACTCGGCGGCCTTCCGCCCCGCCACCGGCCTCTACACCTCCATCGAGGGTGAGACAGTACTTCCGCTGGCAGTGGAAAACCACGGCACCAATCAGGTGAAAAGCATTGCCTACACCTACATCGTGGCCGGCAATACCGGCAACGGCAGCATCGACTTCGACACACCGGTCGACGCTGCCTATGGGGCATCAGCCATCGCCGATATCAATCTCGGCGACATCCCCGAGACCGGCGACCAGGAGCTCTCCATCACCATCTCGGAGGTGAACGGGCAGCCCAACGGCGACAAGGCCGCCACCACAGCCATTCCCTTGAGGGTGTATCCCTTCCTGTCGGTCAACCGCCCGCTCGTGGAGGAATACACCGGGCTCTGGTGCGGCTACTGTCCGAGAGGATATGTGGCTCTCGAATCCATGAAGGAGCTATACCCTGACCGGTTTGTGGGAATCGCCTACCACTCCGGCGACGATATGGGAAGCGGCGTGGAGTTCCCGACCTATCCCGACGGCTTCCCCACAGGCTTCATCAACAGAAGCTACGTGCTCGTGACCGACCGTCTCTCCGACCCCTCGTGGAAGCAGGCCAACTACTATGCTCCCGAAGAGGGCGCCGAGCCTCAGGATAATTCCGACATGCCGGGCGACTGGGGCTATCTCTTCACCCACGGCACCAACCCGATGACCGGACTCGAATTCAACGACGTGGCGCTCGCCTCTTCCGACACGGAGGGGATGCCCGGCTCGATACCGGCAGCCATCACGGCCGGCGAGGAATACAGCCACGTCTACACCTTCGACATCGCCTCGCTGTCCGGGGAGACAACAGCGCTTATCAATCAGCATCCCGACCTCATGAGGGTCGTGGGCATAATCATCGACCGCAAGACGGGACGCGCCGTCAACTGCGTCTCCTCGCTCAACCTCAACGGCGAGAGCGGCGTGGCCGAGGCAGGCGTGGAGCAGGCCGAAGTCGTGGAGACGATGTACTACGACCTTCAGGGTCGCCGTGTCGCACGTCCGGAGCGCGGCATCTACATCAAGGCCGACATCCTCTCCGACGGCACCTGCCGCACAAGCAAATACATCCGCTAATCCAACCACTGTCGATATACCTTAAGAACACAGACTGCAGCAAAGAGGCGCCCTGACCCGGCGCCTCCTTCCGTGTCTCGTCTGCATCGTTTTTTTGGAGCGACAGGTTGCGGGGAAAGCTAAAAATGGCTAAATTTGCATCCCGTTATGAAATACGGATTCGACAACGAGAAATATCTCCGCATCCAGTCGGAGCATATCAGGGAGAGAATAGAGAAATTCGGCAACAAGCTCTACCTCGAGCTTGGGGGCAAGCTGTTTGACGACTACCATGCCTCGCGCGTGCTGCCCGGCTTCGAGCCCGACAGCAAGCTCAAGATGCTCGGCCAGCTGAGCGACCGCGCCGAGATCGTGATAGTGATCAGCGCCTTCGACATCGAGAAAAACAAGGTGCGCGGCGACCTCGGCATCACCTACGACATGGACGTGCTGCGTCTGCGCGAGGAGTTCACGAAGCGGGGCTTCATGGTTGGCTCCGTGGTGATCACCCACTACAACGGCCAGAGCAGTGCCGACGCTTTCCGCACCAAGCTCGACAGGATGGGAATCAAGACCTACGTGCATTACCTCATCGAGGGCTACCCCACCAACGTCAGGCTGATAGCCTCCGACGAGGGATTCGGCAAGAACGACTACATAGCGACGTCGCGGCCGCTCGTGATCGTGACCGCCCCCGGCCCGGGCAGCGGCAAGATGGCCGTATGCCTCAGCCAGCTCTACAACGAGAACAAACGCGGCGTGGAGGCCGGCTACGCGAAATTCGAGACCTTCCCCGTGTGGAGCCTGCCGCTGCGCCACCCCGTCAACATCGCCTACGAGGCGGCCACCGCCGACCTCAACGACATCAACATGATCGACCCCTTCCATCTGGAGGCCTACGGCGAGACGGCCATCAACTACAACCGCGACATCGAGATCTTCCCGGTGCTCAACGCCCTCTTCGAGGGGATATATAAGGAGAGCCCCTACAAGTCGCCCACCGACATGGGCGTCAATATGGTGGGCTTCTGCATCAGCGACAACGAGGTATGCCGCGAGGCGTCGAAAAACGAGATCATACTGCGCTACTTCCAGGCGCTCAACCGTCTGGCGCAGGGTGAGGGCAACGAGAGCGAGGTCGACAAGATCGAGTTCCTGCTCAAGCAGGCGGGCATCGACACCACCTACCGTCGCCCGATAGCGGCCGCCCGCGGGCGTGCCGAGCTCAGCGGACGCCCCTGCTCGGCCATCGAGCTCGCCGACGGCACCATCATCACGGCCGAGACCAGCGACCTCTTAGGCCCGAGCGCCGCGCTGATCCTCAACGCCATCAAGCATCTGGCAGGCATCGACCACCACGTGAAGCTCATACCGCAGGAGATGATCACCCCCATACAGCACACAAAGACGGAATATCTCCGCAGCCGCAACCCGAGGCTCCACACCGACGAGGTGCTCGTGGCGCTCTCCGTGCTGAGCACACGCGACGAGAAATGCCGCAAGGCCCTGGAGAAGCTGCCCGAGCTGCGCGGATGCCAGGTGCACTCCACGGTGATGCTCGGAGAGGTCGACCACAAGATCTTCAAGAAGCTTGGCGTGGGGCTGACATGCGACCCGGCCCGCAAGAAGCCGAAGCTCTAACACCCGCACCGGGAATAGAGGCTGTCGATGATGCCGTCGGCCACACCCACCACGGGCACCACGATGCGCTCCGCCCTGACAAGGGAGGCCACGTTGAGGAAGATCTCGGCGGCGGGGATGATGACGTCGGCCCGGTCGGGACGCAGGGAATAGATCGACATACGCTGCTCCACCGTCAGCGGCCGGAGCAGATGATACAGGCGCGAGAGCTCTTCCACAGGGAACGAGCCCAGCGCCTCGTCTTTTACCGAGGCCATCTTGTAGAGCTTGTTGATGTTGCCGCCCGAGCCTATGATGGTCATCGGGCCGAAATCGGCGGCCAGCGACGAAAGCTCGCAGTTGAGGCGCTCCCACTCGCGGGGGCGCACCTTGCCGGTGAGCAGCCGCACGGTGCCGATATTGAAGCTCAGCGAGCGGCGCAGCTCTCCGTCGGAAATGAAATTGATCTCGGTGGAGCCGCCCCCTACATCCACACAGAGGGAAGGGCCGAGGGTGTCGGCCAGCCCCGACTCCAGATGGTTGGCGTAGACGATCCTCGCCTCCTCCTCGCCTGAGATGATCTCTATCTTTATGTCGGCCTCCTTCTCCACCTCCTTTATCAGCTCGCTACCGTTTTCGGCGTCACGCATGGCGGAGGTGGCGCAGGCACGCATCTCGTCGACCGAATAGATCTTCACGAGCTGACGGCACGCCTTCATGAACCGCACGAGGTTCTCCGTTTTCTTCGCCGACACCTTCCCCTTGGAGAAGACGTCGAAGCCGAGACGCAGCGGAACGCGCAGCAGCAGGAGCTTGCGGAGCGGGTCGGAGCCCTCGGGGGCGTCGGGGTCGCACCGCTTTATGAGGAGACGGGCGGCATTGGAGCCGATATCGATAGCCGCGAAAGTATTGCTTTTCATAATTGATAATCCTTATATCATTGTTTGACAATCCTATAGGGACGTGCCTTCGGCACGTTTCCCCATCGGCATGAATAAATGCTGACCCTCAGGCGGTTGATACATGCCGGAGGCATGTCCCTACATAGTGGATTCCGTTTTAACTGCGTTATTCTTACTGAGGGCGAGGTAATGCTCGCGGAGGGCCTCCTGCGAGCGCAGAGGCGGCTCTCCTGTGACCATGCGGCAGATGCCCGAGCCGTCGGCCACACGGGCATGGGTATTGTCGGCGAGCCCGAGGTCGATGGTGTTGATGACGTCGGCCTTTATGTCGGGGTCGAGCACCGGCGCCACCACCTCCACCCGGTTGTCGAGATTGCGCGGCATCCAGTCGGCCGAGCCCATGAACACCTTATCCTCTCCGGCGGCGCAGAAGTGGAAGAGGCGCGAATGCTCCAGATAGCGGTCGATGATGCCGACGGCGCGGATATTCTCGCTGACTCCCTCCACCCCGGTCACCACCGAATCGTTGCCCCTGACGAGAAGGTCGACCTTCACGCCGGCTGCCGAGGCGCGGTAGAGGGCGGTGACCATCTCCTCGTCGGTGATATGGTTGATCTTGACCCTGATGAAGGCCGGGAGACCTTTCCGGAGGTTGGCGATCTCGTCGTCGACGAGACGCAGGAAGACGTCGCGCATGTGGTTGGGCGACACCATCAGCGCCTTGTAGCGCACCGGATTATACGGATGGCGTATGAAGGAGAACACCTTATCCACGTCCTTGGTGATGAGAGGATTGGCCGTCATCAGGAAATAGTCGGTATAGACGCGGGCGTTTCCCTCATGGAAATTGCCGGTGCCCACCACGGCGATATCCTTTCCTCCTCTCACGCCGATATGCACGATCTTGGAGTGCACCTTCAGCCCCTCGAGGCCGAAGAGCACGTTGACGCCGGCCTCCTGCATCTTGCGGGCCCAGGAGATATTGCTGCTCTCGTCGAAGCGGGCGAGGAGCTCCACCACCGCCGTGACCTTCTTGCCGTTGCGTGCGGCGCAGACGAGGGCCTCAACGATTTTCGAGTTCTTCGCAAGGCGGTAGAGCGTGATCTTGATATGGGTGACGGTTTTGGAGACGGCGGCCTCCTGAAGCAGGCGCACCACATAGTCGAACGTCTGGTATGGCACGTGGACGAAGCGGTCCTTCTTCTCCACAAGCTGCATCAGCGAGTCCGTCTGCTTAAGCTCCGGCGGCACGGCTGGTGTCCAGACGGGATAGCGCAGCGAGGAGAGGCCGAGGTCGGGAAACTGCATGAAGTCCTTATGGTTGTGGTATCTGCCGGAGGGCTTCACGGTGTCAAGCTTGTCGAGGCACAGCTTGCCGACAAGGAGCGAGAGGAGCCTCTCCGGCATCTCGTGGTCGTAGATCACGCGCAGCGCGGCACCCTTCTTCCGGCTGCCGACGGCCTTGGCTATCTTCTCGAGGGGGCCGACATGGAGGTCGTTGTCGATCTCCATCTCCGCATCCTTGGTGAACTTGAACGAGAACGCGCGGAAGGTATCATAGCCCATGCCGGGGAAGATCATGGGGAGCGCCATCCTTACCACGTCGTCGAGATACATCACGCACCGGGTCTCACCGTCGTCGGGAAGCACCACGAAACGGCCGCACTGTGCCGAAGGGAGCTCTATGAGGGCGTAGTCGGTCTTCCGGCCGGGCCCGGACATCTCTACGGCAAGATAGATGAGCGAGTCGCTCTCGCGGGAGAATCCCTCGAGCCTCGACATCCACACCGGCGAGACGAAGCCGGAGACCTTCGAGCGGAAGAAGCATTTCACGAAATGCCGCTGCCCGTCGGTGAGGTCGTCGGGGGCTACGATACGTATGCCGTTCTCGGCGAGCGTGCCGACCACGCGGGCCACGGTCCTCTCATATTCATGCGAATAGTCGTTGTCGATGGCGGCGATACGGTTGAAGAGGGCGCGGGCGTTGTCGCGCTGCGTCCTCATCCTCTTGCCGGGGAGGGTGGCGATGCGCGAGATGGTGGCCATCCTGACGCGGAAGAACTCGTCAAGATTGTTGGAATAGATGCCGAGGAAAGTGAGCCGCTCGAGCGGAGGCACGTCAAGGCGCTGCGCTTCCTGAAGGATGCGGCGGTTGAAATACATCCAGCTGACGTCGCGGTTGACGTAAGGGAGTGGTCGGCCGTTGAATGGAGACATGATGAGTGGATAATCTTGTTTTCACTCAATAACGCGTCGGCTTCCCGTTTGGTTTAGTGAAGAGGGCCGCGCCATGGAGACATGACGCGGCCGTAAGTAAGTAAGTAGTGGTGAAATAAGGAATTTATGCGAAATCTATGCGAGGTTGCGGGCGAGGGCCTCGGCCGCGTACGACGAATACGATCCGTCGGCGCCGGTGAGACTCTCGAGAAGGGCGCGGGCGTAAGGGAGGCGCCGCAGGGTGCGGAACGCCAGGATGTCGGCCTCCTCACGCGTGCGCACCTCGTCGATGAGCATCCTGGCCCTCTGCTCCGGCATCACCGTGGGGTCGAAGAGCCAGCACGCCAGCAGACGCGACTCGCGCACCTCGCGGTCGGCCCAGAGCTGCTCGGCGAGCACCTCGCGGTCGGATATCACGGAGGTCGCGATCTCGGAAAGCTGCGGCACATTGAGGCCAAAGATCACCTTATGGGGCATCCCCCCCTTGCGGAGTGCGTCGGCCACGATGCCGTTGCGCATGGCCATAAACCTCGATTTTATCTGCTGAAGGTTCATAACCGCTCTCCCCTCAATATCCAAGTGTGGTGAAGTCGCGGCTCAGGCGCAGCATCTGCTCGGGGTATGTCTCGCCGTAGGTGAGCCTGATGTCGACGATCTCACCCTTGTCGTCATACACCGGAGTATAGACCGGATTGATGAATCCCCTGTAGGGCGGGATGTCGAGCTTCGAGTAGCGCTCGAGCACCTCCCTGTGGAGCTTCGGGTCGACCTTCACGGCATAATCGTTGACGAGCTTGTTGCCGGCCGCATAGTCGCCCTCGCTGCGTATGCGCTGCACCTCGGCGAGGAGCTCGGCGATGAGGGCGCGCATCTTCTTATAGTCGTTGATCTTAACGAAGGTCTTGCCGTTCTTCTTCACAAGCTCCACCACCTTGTCTTTCTTCCCCTTCTCGAGGATCCAGCGGGCGATGAGCTGGCGGTTGCGCATGTGGGCCTCCTCCACGTCCTTGCCCGGCTCGATACGGTTGAGCTGGGTCATGAGGCCGTTGAGCATATACTTATAGTATTCGGCCTTATAGGCTTCGGGATTCTCGAGCACACCGAGCTCCTGAAGCTTCGGGTCGGCGAGATAGTAGAGGGCGAAGAGGTCGGCGCGTGCCTCCTCGAGGGTTGAGCCGTGCTCCTTGAGGGCATCCTGGTCGACGCCCGGGAGCAGACGGCCTGATGCATGGCCGAGACACTCGTGGAGGTCGGTGTGGAGCATATCGGTGATATAGAGCCAGTCGTCGAGAAGCTTCGATGTGGGCTCGTCGATCACGAACTCCGCGTTGAAGCCATTGCCGTGGGAGGCCATGTCGTAGGCCTCAGTGATGTTCTCGAGCGTCACCGACTTCGAGCCGTGGGCGGCGCGGATCCAGTTGGCGTTGGGGAGGTTGATGCCGATGGCGGTGGCGGGGAAGGCGTCGCCGGCGAGCATCGCGGCATTGATCACCTTGGCGGAGACACCCTTCACCTCAGGCTTGCGGAAGCGGGGATCGACCGGCGAGTGGTCTTCAAACCACTGGGCGTTGGAGGAGATGGTCTCCGTGCGGGCACACGACTTGAGGTTCTTGAAATTGACATACGACTCCCAGGAGGCTGTCATGCCGAGGGGATCGCTGTAGTTCTCTATGAAGCCGTTGACGAAATCCACGTCGCTGGCGGTGTCCTCGGCCCAGAGTATGGAATACTCGTCGAAGAGGCGGAGGTCGCCGGTGATATAGTAGTCGATGAGCTTTGTGATATATGCCTTCTGTGCATCGTTCTCAGCCACGCCCTTGGCCATGTCGAGCCAGTAGATGATCTTGGCGATGGCAGGGCCGTAGAGGCCGTTGAGATGGTAGTGCTCCTCCTTGAGGGTGCCGTTCTCCTTCACGACCTTGGAGTTGAGTCCGTAGGATACGGGAGTGGGGTCGTCGGGATCCTTGATGGAAGCGTAATAGTCTTCCACCTCCTTCTGGGTTACGCCGTCGCCGTAGAAATTCACGGCCGAAGTGGCGATGATGTCCTGAGTGCCGTCCTGGTTGACCTTCTTGGCCATGAACGCGGGGTCGAACACCACCTTCGTCATGAGCGCCTTCATGTCGGCGGGCGACTGACCCGGGTCGAGGGGGAGCTTATCCTGGGGCAGCTCGGCGACGCGGGCCTCGAACCATGCCTGGGAGAATCCGGGGGTGAACTTGTCGTTGGAGTAATGGTGATGGATGCCGTTGCCAAACCACACCTGCTTCATATACCGGTCGAAAGCCTTCCAGTCGGCCGAGTTCTTGTCGCCGGTGTAGCCGGTGTAGATGTTCTCGAGGAGCTTGCGTAGCTGGAGGTTGTAGCGACAGTTCTGGTCCCAGATGATGTCGCGGCCTGCCTGGGCGGCCTGCGAGAGATAGTAGAGCATCTTCTTCTGCTGGAGAGAGAGGCGGTCGAACTCAGGCACTTCATAGCGGAGCACCTCGATGTCGGCGAAGCGCTCCACCACATACGGGAAGTCCTTGTCGACCACTGCGTGGGCCTGCATGGCCACGATTGATCCCGCCACGAGGGCGGGCAGGAATTTCTTCATGATGTCAGTGATTTATAAAGATTTATATTTGATTGTCTATTCAACGTAGAGCACGAGGCCCTTGAGGTATTCCCCCTCCGGATGGCAGATGTCGACCGGATGGTCGGCAGGCTGAGTGAGCTGATGGAGGATGCGCACCTTGCGGCCTGCAAGCGTGGCGGCCGTGAAGACGGCGAGGCGGAACTGCTCGCGGCTCACCACCTGGGAGCAGGAGAAGGTGAAGAGGATGCCGCCGGGAGCTATCTTCTCGAAGGCCTTGGCATTTAGACGCCGGTAGCCGATGAGGCCGTTGCGCAGGGCGCCGCGATGCTTGGCGAAGGCCGGGGGATCGAGCACTATGAGGTCGTAGGCCCCCGGCTTCATGTCGGCGAGAAACTGGAAGGCGTCGCAGGGGTAGGTGTGATGGCGCCGGTCGCCGGGGAAATTGAGCTCTATATTGGCGTCGGTGAGCGCCGCGGCCTTCGCCGAGGAGTCGACGGAGTCGACGGAGAGGGCGCCGCCGCGCATGGCGTAGACGGAGAAGCCGCCGGTGTAGCAGAACATATTGAGCACCTTCCGGCCTCGGGCATAGCGCTCGAGCAGGGCGCGGTTGTCGCGCTGGTCGAGGAAAAAGCCGGTCTTCTGCCCCTTCATCCAGTCGATGTTGAAGCGGAGGCCGTTCTCGAGGGCTATGTTGCCGTCGAATCCGCCCACAAGATACTCGTTCTCGGGATCAAGCCGCGCCTTATACGGCAGGGTCGTCTCGCTCTTATAATAGACATTTCGGATGCGGGCTCCGGGAAGGCGGGTGAGGGCGTCGGCGATCTCAAAGCGCGCGAAATGCATGCCGGGGCTGTGGGCCTGCATCACGGCGGTGTCGGCGTAGATGTCGACCACAAGCCCGGGGAGGAAATCACCCTCGCCGTGCACAAGGCGGTAGGAGTCGTTGTCGGGGCGGATGAGGCCGAGGGCCTCCCGCATGGCGAAGGCCGCCGACAGACGCTTGAGGGAGGTTCTATTATTTGATTTTTTCAGACTGGCGCATCGAGACAGAACCTCATTAAGCCTCGCCTGTCAGCCTTT
>CANQRV010000057.1 GCA_947626355.1 uncultured Muribaculaceae bacterium | reverse complement strand
AGATTTTTTTGATTTCTTCACTCATTGTCCGTTAAAATCTTTAACTTTTTAGTCAAGATTTTTCAGGACTAGACACTTTGAACAAAGCATTGTCATTTATTATGGGATTTAGAATGCCCACTCTGAGTTGATCGCCTACAAAGTCATTGCTTGTGTAAAAGTTGAAGATGCTTTTACCATTTTGTTCCGTGAAATACCAAATATGCAATTTATCACCACCAAAGCCATAGACTATTGACACATTTCCTTTACATAATAATATGCCGCATTCTTCATTCTCACTAAATTCATGAAATAACTGTGGCATTACTTTTTCAAATGAGGGAGCACTCTTCTTCATCACTTCTTCAAAGGAAGGCATAAGCAGTTCTGGCAATCCCCATTCCGGCTCATGAATACGAATATTGTTCAATTCTGCCAGATGGTCATTGAGTAGTTGATGATTTATAGGATTGGCAACACCGGCTAATAATATACCATTCGGTAGTATATCGCTATCCGAATTCATAAGCCATGAGATAATGGGTCTTTCTTTAATCAGCATATTTCAATCCCAGTCATTTAGGTTGGCGATGAAATCGTCAACCGAAGATTCATCAAATAGTTCAGGAAGTTTGCTGGTATTGATGTGATAGTCGTAATCGGCCATCATATCATCAACGGTATTTTCTCCGTAGTCATTGTACTCCTCTTCCATAATATCATTTAGTATTAGTAGATTGTTCGCCAGACTCCTGCGCGGCTTTTCGACGGGCGTCTTTCGCTTTTTTCTTTGCCTCCCTTCTCGCCGCGTCATCTTGAAGCTGCTGTTTCAGAGACTTTACGATTTCCGGGTTCTCACGCTTAAATCGCTTTTCATAGAGGTTCTCGACGTGTTGTGGCAGCGGTGTCTTCCACGGCTCCTGCTTGTGGTTGTCAATCTTACGGAGAGAATCCGGCTTAAACCCCAGTTCACGGGCCATCTGAACCTGCACATCAGAGAGATGGTGACGTTTCTGCGCCACCATCCATTCCTCTATTATGGTACGTCTTGAAGCCATTACTTTGCCACTTCCTCCATAAAGGTCTTGGCTGGTTTGAACGCCGGGATGTTGTGGGCAGGAATCACTATGGTGGTGTTCTTGCTGATGTTGCGGGCTGTTTTCTCAGCACGTTGCTTGACGATGAATGAGCCGAAGCCACGGAGATACACGTTTTCACCGTGTGCGAGGCTGTCTTTCACAACGGTCATGAACTGTTCGATAACGGAAACAACAGCAGCCTTGTCAATGCCGGTTGTCTTTGCGATTTCACTCGCTATTTTTGCTTTAGTCATTTTTCTTGTAGTTCTTTGAATTTGATAAGTTTCGGAGTACAAAATTAGCAAAATATGCCCGGATTCCCATAATTTTTGAATCTGGAATTGCCTGAAATCTTCATGCTCACTTCTTATTGCCAATGAGTCGGCAAAGACATGGATATGCCGGGCAATACAACAGTTGCGATACCCTTCAATTCTCCGACTATTCAAAAATGGACTCCAATATGTTTGACCCTGAGCCCAAGAAATATCGGCATGACGTTCAGTTTCCTACTGATATGAGGAAATGCCATGAAATGGGCGCACGCCTTGTAACGATACCTATGGGCCAAAATAAATAAAAGGCAATGTGAATAGCGTTGCGTCGCATTTCCTTATTCAAATAAAAACAGACGGTCTCATGACAAGACCGTCCGTTTGTTACAATGTAATTCCAAACCTCTAAGAAAGCAGCCGGGCTCTATTTGTCAAGACTGTAATATTCATCGTCTGTCACCGGTTCAAGCCATTCATTCGATGTGTTCTCGCCGGGTATTTCAAATGCAAGATGCGCAAACCATGAGTCTTTGGCCGCTCCGTGCCAGTGCTTGGTGTTGGCGGGAATATGAACCACTGTGCCTGGAAGAATTTCGACGGCAGGCTTCCCCTCTTCCTGATACCATCCGCGGCCGGCCACGCCTACGAGCATCTGGCCTCCGCCTTTCACGGCCTTGTGGATATGCCAGTTGTTGCGGCAACCCGGCTCGAAAGTGACGTTGAAGAACGGTATCTGCTCCGTGGAAATCGGGGCGAGATAGCTGTTACCGGTGAAATATTTGGCGAAAGCGGTGTTGGGTTCTCCGATCGGGAATATCATCGACCGCTGGAACCGGGCTTTGGCATCATCGCCTTTGATGTCATCACTCCATACATCCTTTGCCAGTCGAAACGCTCCCCATGCCTTGGGCCATCCGGCATAAAAGGCGATATGGGTGATAATCTCGGCAGCCTCCGTGCGTGTGATTCCGTTTTTCTTCGCTTCCTGAAGATGGAACGTCAGGGAAGAATCGGTGATGCCTTGCGAAATGAGCGAAGTGATCGTCACAAGGCTGCGGTCGCGCAGCGAAAGGAGGTCGTTGCGGCTCCAGACCTCCCCGAACAATATGTCGTCGTTGAGATACGCGAACTCCGGGGCGAAGTCGCCAAGCTGTTGGCGCCCCGCTGTCTGAACTATCTTTTGTTGTGCCATAATCATCTGACTTGATGCCGCCAGCAAGACGGCGGTTAACAATGCCTTTCTCATACATTCTTGCCCATTTCGTATGCCTGCCGGAGAGAAGGATGCCCGATTACCTCGCCGGGAGAAGTCACTCCCCCTGCGAAGACTGTTCCTGCGAGACGGGCCTTCCCGAAGCAGTCAATCCAGCCGGTAAGTCCGCCCACCGCACGTTCGGGTGTTGACGGTTCATCCTCGGCAGCGCTGGTGAGCATGTATATGTCGCGGAAACGGTAGTCCGATGGATAGAGTGGATTCGCACGGTCGAGAAGGGTCTTCAGCTGTCCCGCCATTTCGTAATAATAAATGGGCGAGGCGAACACAATTACATCGGCATCACGCATCTTTCCCACTATCGCAGGCGCATCATCGCGGAGCACACATTGCAATGTTTTCTGACAAGTCAGACAGCCTGTGCAGAATCTGATTTCTTTTCCGCGAAGCGAGATGATTTCGACTTCATTGCCGCTGTCGGCCGCACCGCGTGCGAACTCCCCGGCCAAAGCCTCCGAGTTGCTGTTCACACGAAGGCTTGATGATATTACAATAATTTTCTTCATTTTATCTATATCTTTTTTATGAATCTTGCAGGCACTCCACCGACAATTGTCCGTGGCTCCACATCTTTCGTCACCACGGCTCCGGCGGCGATTGTCGCCCCGTCTCCGACTGTAACTCCGGGTGTTATGGTAACGTTTGCTCCTATCCACACATCCTTGCCTATGCGAATCGGTCTGAATGTCATCGAGCCACGCTTTGCAGGATCGGGGTCATGGTTTATGGTAGCCATTACGCAGTTGTGTCCTATAAGAGAGCCGTCGCCTATGAAAATGCCTCCCTGGTCCTGAAACTTGCAGCCCATATTGATGAAGACATTCCTGCCGATATGCAGGTTCTTGCCATAATCGGAATATACCGGAGGGAAAAGTCCGACGGAGCTGTCTATTTCCATACCGGTTAATCGCGACAGCAAAGAGCGTAATTCTTCAGGAGTATGATAGCTGCTGTTGATTTCCATTGTTATGCGTATGGCTTCCTGTGAGGCTTCATGCATAAACCGGTGTTCGGGGGAATTGTCTATAACCGTTCCATGAACGGCTATATATTCATTGTATTCCTGTGGAGTCATACCTGTTCAGTTATTGGTGTGAAATTCATGTCTGAACACACTCGGGCTTTTGCCTGTCACACGCTTGAAAAGCCGGGTGAAATGTTGCGGATACTGGAAGCCGAGGTCGTATGCAATGACGCTTATGTCGGTATCGGTTGATGCCAGACGTCTTTTCGCCTCTTTTATTAAACATAGAGTGATTATGTCCTGCGGAGTGCTGCCGGTCTCCCGTTTTATAAGGTCACCGAAATATCCGGGCGTCAGATTTGCCTTTTCAGCGAAATATGAAACTTTGGGAACCTCGTTCACTGTCGAACCGTCAGAGAAAATCCGGGAGAGTTCGTTCTCGAATGCCGCGACGACAGATGAATTGACCTTATGGCGCGTGATGAACTGACGGTCATAAAACCTGTTCAGGTATTCAAGAAGGAGCTGGATATTGGCGGAAATAAGGTCGGCCGAATGACTGTCGACCGGATGCTCCAGTTCCAGACTTATTTTTTCAAGACAATCCAGAAATATCTTCCTTTCAGCCTCAGACAAGTGCAATGCCTCACGCTGGGAATAGCCGAAGAAACCGAAACTGTCTATTTTGGATGCCAATGGCGTTCCGCATATCAAATCAGGGTGAAACATCAGTCCGACAACATCGGGAGCCATCGACTCGCCTGTGCTGTCGACATCAATCACCTGCCCCGGAGAGAAGCTGACGATTGTCCCTTCCTGATAATCGTAATGTTCGCGCCCGTATTTCAGCGTACAGTTCACACCGTTTTTGAGAAACAGGGCATACACTCCGTAGCTCATACGTATGCGACCGATACCCCTTGTGGCTTTCTTAAGGTCAATGACTGAGACGAGCGGATGGAGCGTTGTCAGTCCGAACAGTTTGTTATATGCGTCGATCGAGTCGAGCGTCACTGTAGTCGTATCTGTTTTCATACGGCAAAATTAGCCATTATATTTCAGGTTTTTATAATAATCTTCAAATATGGTAGCTGATACCATAATCGTGGTAAGCGCAACTGACGGATAGTGCCTAATTTTGCATCGTAAAATAATCCTTTAACGAAATACTGAGATGAAAAATATTTTTAGCATCCTTCTGGTTCTGCTGGCGGTCACGTTTTCTGCCTATGCCACAAAAAGCCCGGATAGAAACAATGACGGCCAACATACCAAAACGCTGGTGGCCTTTTTCTCGGCGCAAGGACACACCAAGGCAGCGGCAGGAAAAGTCGCAGCAGTCACGGGAGGCGATCTGTTTGAGATTGTTCCGGTAAATATCTATACCGAAGAAGACCTTGACGGCTGGAATGAAAGTGCAAGAGGTACGCATGAGTCAAAAGACCGCACGACACGCCCCGAAGTTGCAAATAAGGTTGACGGCTTTGAAAAATATGACACCATTTTTCTTGGATTCCCAATCTGGTGGTTTACCGCACCTACCATAATAAACACATTTCTTGAACAATATGATACGGAAGGCAAGGTCATTATTCCATTCGCAACATCAGGAGGCAGCGAATATGGCGATACAGAAAACGATTTGCGTGTGTCCGCACCCAAGGCGATATTCAAGCCTGGAAAAGTCCTTAACGGAATGGATGAGTCACAAATTAATGATTGGATTGGCAACTTAAAATAAGTATATGGTATGCTTCCCATTGATCGTACAGCAAGATTTATTCTTGTTTTCATCTCATTGACAGCGACAATCATGACTATGGCGCAAAACAAGCTTTACCTTACGGTAGGCAATCGGACTATGACGGCTACGTTGGCAGAAAACGCGGCCACAAGAAGCCTTGCCAGACTTCTTGAATCCGAGCCTGTTACTGTAAATATGTCCGATTATGGCAGTTTTGAAAAAGTCGGAGAATTGCCACAATCATTACCGGCATCCGATTCCCGGATAACTGCCACTCCGGGGGATATAATGCTCTACCAAGGTCAAAACATGGTCATATTCTATGGCTCTAATACATGGAGCTATACACCTTTGGGGAAAATTGACGGAATGACTGCCGCTTCTTTGCGAGAGTTCCTTGGAAACGGAAATGTCGATATGACGTTGTCGGTATCAAACACAGGATTAGCTGATGTTGATTATGACAAGGAAGAAGAACGTATTGTTTACGATCTTCAAGGAAACAGGCTTGCCGAACCGCATACATCCGGCATATACATCATAAACGGAAAGAAAGTGTTTATAAAGATATGAGGAAAAGAATAATAACGACCGTCATGTCCGTCACATCGCTCATGACCATAAATTCTCAAAACATGATTAACCCCAACACAGACACGTCATTGGCTCCAGTCGAACAGCTGGAACTGACTCATGAATGGGACAAGACTTTCCCCAAAAGCGATAAGGTTGACCACCGCAAGGTGACATTTGTCAACCGGTATGGCATAACGCTCGCTGCCGACATGTATACTCCAAAAGGGATTGAAGGCAAATTGCCGGCAATCGCTGTCAGCGGCCCGTTCGGGGCCGTCAAGGAACAGTCAAGCGGACTATACGCCCAGCAGCTTGCTGAAAGAGGCTTCCTTACGATAGCCTTCGACCCCTCCTTTACCGGCGAGAGCGGCGGTATGCCCCGTCGCGTGGCTTCCCCGGACATTAACACCGAAGACTTCTCTGCGGCAGTTGACTTCCTGTCGGTGCAGCCGGATGTGGATGCCGACCGTATAGGAATCCTAGGGATATGCGGCTGGGGAGGCTTTGCAATCAATGCCGCAGCCAACGATACCCGGATAAAGGCAACGGTAGCCTCCACAATGTATGACATGTGCCGTGTGACAGCCAACGGATATTACGATGCCGACGACAGTGCCGAAGCCCGCTACAAGGCAAAAGAAGCCATGAACGCGCAGCGTACCGAAGATTATCGCACAGGCTCCTACAAGCGTGCCGGAGGAGTGGTGGACCCGCTGCCGGAAGACGCGCCGCTGTTCATAAAGGAATACAACAACTATTATAAGACTCCGAGAGGATTCCATGCCCGTTCAGGCAACTCGACCGATGGATGGAATGTCACGTCTTCATTACCGTTTATAAATTTCTCACTGCTTGACCGTGCGGAAGAAATACGGAATGCGGTAATGGTGGTTCACGGCGAAAAGGCCCATTCCCGTTATTTCGGCGAGGACGCTTTCAAGAAACTGAATGGCGACAACAAGGAACTGTTGATAGTGGCCGATGCCACCCACTGCGATCTCTACGACAATCTCGATAAAATACCGTTCAACCAGATTGCGACATTTTTCAATACATGGATGAATCGGTGACGAGATTGTAGCCGGTAAATCATGGCCGCCACTGGTGACCATGATTTTGGGTAAAATTGTGCGTGGAGCGACTTCATAACGAGGTCGCTCCACTCTGATTATGTAACCGATTTATCGCTTTGCTGTGCAAAGAAACATCTTATGTCTATTCCTTAGTCCGTCCTCCGTATTTTTTCTCAAAAACTTCAAAATGCTCCTCACCCCACTTCAGCATCATGTCGATTATGGGGATGAGTGACAGCCCGAGGTCAGTTATCCTGTATTCAGACCGTGGCGGAAGCTCCGGATAAATTGTTTTCACGACAAGTCCGTCCTCCACCATCTCCCGGAGCTGTATGTCAAGGACGCGGGGCGCAGCTTCGGGAAGGCACTTGTGGATTTCGCTCGGCCTCTGCGCTCTGCCGTCCCTAAGCTCGTCGAGTATGCATGATTTCCATTTCGACTCTATCAGGCTCATGGTGAGCCGGAGCGGACAGTCAAGGTCCACGGGTATCTTCTTTTCGTATGCCATCAGTTCAAAAATTCGTTTGATTTCCCTGCCGAGGCAAAGTGCCAAGGCGATTTTCAAGTGCAAAGTTAGCCAATAACCGTCTTAGAATCAAGTACCGAATAATTTTACGGTATATGAATAATTTTTCGGTACTTGATTTTGAGTTATTACCATTGTAATTTTGCAGTCAGAAAATCAAACCAATACATCAAGAGATATGAGAGACAAAATCAAAGAATACGAGGAGGTGGCCAAAGCTGCCGAGAAGTTTGTGAAGAGCGTTTCCGAGGGCAACAGCGAGTATGCCAAGACACTTTTTACCGAAGATGCCGTGCTGTTCGGTATGCTTGACGGGGTGCTGGAGCATGGCAGCATCGAGCAGTTCTACCGCAACGTTGACTCTGTAGGAGCCGGCGACAATTTCAAGGCACGCATCGACGTGCTCGCGGTAGAGGAGACCGTCGCCGTGGTGCGTGTGCTTGAAGAGGGCTGGGGAGGCCGCATCGACTTCACCGATTTCCTTCTTCTCCTGAAACTCAATGGCGAGTGGAAGTGCGTCGCCAAGGCATACAACCAGAACTCCGACACCATCAAGGCATGAAAGTCCTTCTTATAAACGGCAGTCCGAACGAAGCGGGTTGCACCGCCACAGCGTTGCAGGAGGTGGCGGACACCCTGCATCGTCATGACATTGAGACTGAAACTCTGTATCTCGGCAAGAAACCGATAGCGGGATGTATCGCCTGCATGAAGTGTTTTGAGACAGGACACTGCTTCCGCGAAGATGCCGTTAAAGATATTCAGCAGCGGCTTGGAGAGTTTGACGCAATCGTTCTCGGCTCACCTGTATATTACAGCCAGCCCACCGGGCAGATCACATCTTTCTGTCAGCGTCTGTTCTTCTGCAAGGAGGGAGAGATGGCGGGAAAACTCGGAGCCTCCGTTGTATCCTGCCGCCGTGGCGGTGCCTCGGCGACATTCGAACAGCTCAACCAATACTTCACCATCTGCAATATGCCTGTAGTGCCGTCGCAGTACTGGAACTCCGTTCACGGATTCACTCCCGAGGATGTCCGCAAGGACAAGGAGGGTCTCCAGACCATGCGTACACTCGGAGAAAATATGGCATGGATGCTCAAATCCTTGAAAGGCAACCCGCATCCCGAATATGAGCCAAGACTCCGTACCCATTTCATACAAGACAAATATTAAACGACTATGAAGAAAATTATTATGGCAGGGTTTGCAATGGTCGTCATGAGTCTGTCCTCATGCTGCGGCAATTCTGCAAAATGCGATAGAGATGCCGCTTTCCAATGTGACAGCGTATGCGATAACCGGGTACGTTTTCAGGCTGCACCCGATGAGATTGCCGGAATCAAGAAGGCTCTTGGTTATTACACCGAAGCGGCTGTAAAAGGCGACAGCAAAATAGCAATGCAGGGGTTCGCTCCCGCCGCTACAATGTCGTATGCCGAGGCCGACAGTCTTGTGACCGTACCCATTAAGGCGTTGTATGACTATTACGACCAGACAGGGCCGCACAACGCAACCTATGAAATATATGATTGCAGCGTAGCCGGAAACGTGGCGATGGTTCGTATCGAATCAAAATTCGGCGAAAACGAGTTCACCGATATGTTTACCCTTGTCAAAGACGGTTCAGACTGGAAGATTGTCAGCAAGGTCTATCAGACAAAATAAGATACACTGACCAAACGCCGCCTCCGGGCGGCCGAAATTTTGGAGAAAATAATGAATGGGGCGACTTCATCACGTGGCCGCCCCATTCTGACTATGTAACCGATTTATCGCCTTGTCGTGCAAAGAAACATCTTATGCTGTTATTCTTTCTTTGATGAGGTGGGTATTGGCGTTGATGAGGTTGACAATGCGGTCGTGATACTCGGTGTTCTTGTTGTATACACCTCTTGATTGAACCACTCTCATGGTCTTTAGATCAACCTCGATGGTCTCGATTATCTTGCCGTCTATTCTCGCTGAGAAAATAAGGCTGTCCTCACGCTGGTCGTAGGCTGCGCTGAATAGACATATATGCTGACTTTCAGCCTCCTGTCGGTATTCCTCAACGCTTTCCAAAACCTTGACCTCAATCTCTCCGTCATTGATACGGATACCGAAGAACTTTTCTTTCTGCTCTTTGAAACTCGCTTCCCTCTCTTGGGCTTTGCGAATGTCCTCGGCTTTCTTTGCCTTTTCTTGGATAGTCTGAAGTTTCTTCACATACCGGTCGTGTTCCTCTTGGAGATTGGCGGGGCTGATGTACTTTGGAGATTGAATGTCCTTGTCACAACGCTCCAACATCTTGATGTAGTCAACCCACATAACGGAGTCCTTGACTTTGTAGCCGTTGCGGTTGGCTATCTTGATGGTGTTCCAATATCTCTTGATGTCCTCTGTCCTCTGGTCCGAACTGCAAAGGTATCGGAGCAATTCTATCTCGTTGGCTTTCATCAGCGTCTCGGCTTTGGGGTTGGTCAGCAACTGCTGAAAGAGTGTCACGGGGTGGATATGGTGCGTGGAGTTCTTGAACCCGTTTCGCTTGATTGTATCAGTGACCTTGATGCGGGGGTAAACCCATTGGTCGGCTATGTGATTGAAGGCATCGTTGTCGTTCCTTATCTCCAATGGCGAACCGAAAGCGAAAGAGTCGATGTAGTAGCCGAGAGTCCTCTGCAAACCTACTACGGTCTTGTTGCCCTTGGGGTCAATAAAGTATTGACCGATTTCAAGATAAGCGGGACTTGCCTTCATCCCTTTGCGCATTTCAACCATCATCAGGAACATTCTGACTACCTGATAGTCCTCAATAGTCGTGATTACGTTGAAATAGGACTTGTCTCGGATAACACGCTCTTTGGTGTCCTTGATTTCTATCTGTGTGCCACATTCGGGGCATAGACACATTCCTTTGCGGGTCTCAAACCACTCGTGACCGCATTTCATACAGGTACACATTCCGGATTTAAGGCGGTAGCCATAGTGATTGATTGTTGAGTTGAGTGCCCAATTCATTTGTGGAGTGGAGAGCGGGCGAAGTCGCCCGTTCAGTTCCACTATATGTTTTTCTTTGAGATTGCGAGGTTTCATCTTCTTGGAGTTTTAGAGGTCGAAAAGACTGGGTTGAACATTGATTTCCTCTCCGGCTTTTGGAGCGGTGGCGGTCGGCTTGGATTGAGCCTTCGGCTTTGACTGACTGCGGATTTCTCGGAGTTGCTCCTGCTTGTACCGCTCCATCGCCTGCTGTTTGAGTTCGGCTTTGTCCTCCTCGGTGAGTTGGTCTTTGGAGATTACCACCTTGCAGTTGATAGGCTTGCCGATTTCCTCTGCGGTGCAGTCACCATCCCAATAGTGCATGGCAAGCGAATACACCTCATCGTTGGTCATTACGCTGACACCCTGACGCTTAACTTCGTTCAGTATGAACTGACAGCACTCGGAAAGGGACTTAGAGGGGTCTGCATATCGGATAGCGAAAAGATTGTCGCTCTCTGCACGGCTGTCAAGATAGTGACGGATGGCCTCAATAAAATTTTCAGATGATTTCATAGTCGTATGTTTTTAGAAAGTTAATATCCAATAGATTATCGCTATTGCCGTGAGTATGGAGATTAACCACCCCACACCTCGGAATATCGGTCGGATAACCACCCACATCACCACTGCCAGCAAAATGCCAATGATGACACCAACCACTTTCGCAACCCCTTTGATTATGCGGTATTGATGGGAGGTTTGGTGAGTATTGCCTCGACCTGAATTTCTAATATGTTGATTTGTAGCTGTCATATCGGTGGGTGCTTTTTTTAACCATGCGTCCGATGACGGTGTGGCTGTATGAGTTGCTCGACGCCAACGATGCGTGTGGCGTGAATAGAGGACGGTTCAGGCTGTTCGGAACAAATACTACCTCCGCAGGAGCGTGGAGATTTTTCCGTTGCAGAATGAACCGGCCTTAGCCACACGTTACATCCGGCGAGCGACTTATACCTGCCCATCCGTTATCTGATGCCTTGATTGGATGGCATCCCCGGCATGACGGCACAAAGCAGCATATATGTCGGCAATCATTCTATTGCCGATGGACTATGAAATCACTGAAAAAAAATAAGCGGTCAGCCCGATAAGTCGAAGTCTGTGCCAATGCCGTGAGGAACGAGCAAATCGGCACAGTCTTCGACAAGTGGCTGCAACCAAGCGGTGAGTGGCGGAGCGGTCGTAAAAATCCTTGCGAGGCAATGCGACCCGGAACACGGACAACCGCCAATACAGTCTTATGGTATCAGGCAGCGTCCCCGATGCCAACCATAAGGCGATGGCGGTTGTCGGTGTTCCGCAGTTGCCCGTAGGCGTGATGCGGTTAAAAGGTGTCAGTGCCTGCACCGTCACCTTTTGACGGCATATCGCCGCAAACAATGAAGACCGCTCCGCCTCTCATCGCTTTTAAATGAAAAAATCAGAGGTAAACTTGTCTGTGAACTTTTTTTGGCGTAAATTTGTAATTGATTTACGAAAACAGTCATAAAAAGTATGATACTCGATTTTTCTGTGGAGAATTTCCTCTCCTTTTCTGCCCGTCAGGAAATCTCATTTGAGGCCTCGAACGATAATACGTCTGAAGATAGCCTTATAATAAAGGTAAAGCACCCCAGGAGCGGGAGCATTACCCGTGTGCTGCGTATGTCATCGGTTTACGGTGCCAACGCATCAGGCAAGACCAATCTGCTTTATGCGATTGCCGATGTCTGGGCGAAGTTGTACCAGCCTTATGCGTCCAAAGATGAAAAAATCCTCTTCCGACCGTTTGCCATGCGTCGCGACGAGAATACAAAAATGACGGTGTCATTCTTTATCAATGGCGTAAAGTATGACTATTGTATTGAGTACAACGGCGATATAATAGTCTATGAATTGCTGGAGTTTAATCCCAACGGCGTATCATCGCTGTTTTATGAGCGCAAGCACAATTATGAGACAAATCTGCCGGAAATAACATTCGGTAAGAATGTAAGCCTTGACAGCAAGACAGCAACTGTTATCACGACCAACACGCTGGCGAATCACAGCGTACTGTCAACCTATAATAAGATTTCGGTAGAGGCTCCGGCATTTGAGACAGTCGTAAGCTATATCCGTAATTCCATATTGGCAACTCAGACACATACCAACATCACAGCGCTTCTGAAAGCCTCCATCCTGCAACAGGAGAGGAAGGACTTTCTTTTGCGTGCGGTAAAGGAGGCTGATTTCAATATAACCAATATTGTCAATCGACCGTCAGAAAGAGGCGAAAACAAAATCGAATTTGAGCATGACTATGACAAAGGTCGTTTCACCATGCCTATCGAGTCTGAGTCTGACGGCACATTGTCGTTTGTTGAAAAAATGGATATTCTGTTCGGAGCCATAAAGTCTGACCGATTCCTTATGATCGACGAACTTGATGATTCCCTACATCACGATCTGCTGGTCTATTTCCTTCAGACATTCCTGTCGAACGAAAGCGAGGCACAATTGCTGTTCACCATACATGACCAGCTCATTCTGACGGAAGATTTCATGCGTCGCGATATGGCATGGTTCACCGAAAAAGAGAAGGAAACCGCATCAACGGAATTATTCTCAGCCGATGATTTCAACCTGCACAAAAACGCATCTATTTTCAATGCCTACAAACTCGGCAAATTAGGTGCCCGTCCACAAGTCGGCTCGCCTTTCCTCGCCATCAACCCAAGTAAAAGATGAAACGTTCAGATCGTAAAAAGCGCTCTTTTAAACAGGGAGCCGGCATAGCTGTGATTGGAGAAGGTCCCACGGAGCAATATTATCTATTGTCCGTGCAGGGATTGCTGTCGGCGAATGTTTATCCCAAGGTTGTAAAGGATGGGATGGACTATCTCATTGCGCGGGTAGAAGAATGTATTGCCGACGGGTATGACAAAATATATTGTCTGATAGACATGGATAATAAATCGGGGCAGAAAGAGAAAGCCGCCTACGCAAATTTTCTACGTCAATATTCAGGCAAGCAATTCAAAAACCGGCAGACAGGAGGCCATACCGAGGTAATCGTTATTGAAAACCACCCATGCCTTGAAATCTTGTTTTACTATTATTTCCGTCTTACAACCGGATTGTATTCCTCGTATGAACGAGTCAATCCGTTGAAGCCGGAATTGCGGAAATTCCTTCCGGAATATGAAAAACGAATAGAGTTTTTCAAAAAGTGTGGTGGACTTCACCAGTATCTTACATCGAAAGGCGGTTCCATTGAAACAGCTGTACGGAATTCCAAATTATCTATAGCTCATCATGTGGATAATCCGGACGGTGCGTTCAGTGAAATGTGTCGGCTGCTTGAAAGTACAGACAGCCATGAAGCTCAATAATATTTCCGGGTCATAAACGCACTGCATATTCTGAAAAATGCAGTGTTTTTGTGACCAGTGTAAAAGGTTACTAAGACTGAGGTCTGTACAGCATGATTGCCATTGGGATGCAGAGAGTGACTGATTGGCTACCGACGGCTTGCAATCAGGTTCAAATGCCGGTTTATCCGATAGTTGAGTCGAGGTCGGGCGGTCGCTCGGATGTAAAATCGAGATGATGCTTGACAACGACTTGCCAAAACGCCTGAAACTGCCGGATTCTGAAAAATCGCTAAAATCGTGAAGGAAGGGCGATTGCAATGTTGTGATTATCAGATAAAATTTGTAACTTTGTAATCGAACTCAGGTTCTTGCTCTCGCAGAGACACAGGAATTAGATTTCTGCCTGTCAATAAATTCTCGACGCTTTATGCCCTCTGTTTCAGAATATTTTACTAATTTTGCACTCGCCAGCCCACGAAGAGGGGTCACTTGACACTTTTATTGGGAGGGTAGACATATTACAAGGCGTAATTTGCGCTTTTGTTCTGACCGCGTAGAATCTGGTAAATTCAAAAGTTCGTCAGGAGAAAAGAGGCAACGTTACGCCCTATGGGTGTGTATTATAACCCAGCAGTATATCTTTGGTGTTTAGCCAAGGATGTGCAATGGCGATTTATATATGCACAGCGTGGGGCTGGCGTTGCTCGTTTCGACGAACGGGTATACCAGAACCTTACGCGGTGGAGCGAGCAACGATTGAGGCTCCACGTTTTTGTAATATGGTCTGGAATATAAATCGTTATCGGCTCATTCGGAGAATCATGAGCTATTATCATCCGAATGAGCACCAAGTTCTTCAATAATACTCCCTCAAACACTCTTTTTGAGAAACTAAAGGGTATCGCCAACAATATGCATGGATTCAATCGTTTCCTTGCTGTTGTTGGCTATTTTCGTTCCTCAGGCTATTTCAAACTCCGTAAAGAACTTGGTGATATTTCAGACATTCGTATTCTTATTGGCATAAATGCCGATGATATCTTCCGAAAACATAATCTCGGTTGGGAAATGCTAGAAGCCCCGGAACGAGCAAGAGAATTATTCAATGAGCATTTCAAGCAAGATATTATTGATTCCAATTATACAAAAGAAGTCGAAGACGGTATTCTACAGTTATGCCAAGACTTAGCTGATGGTCGGCTACAACTCCGTCTGCATCCTTCTAAAAATCTTCATGCTAAGTTCTATCTGTGTTTGCCGGAAAATCATAGCGAGCACTCCGACGGTTGGGTCATAATGGGTTCATCAAACATTTCTGACTCAGGTCTCGGCACCGGAAAGGCACCCCGTTATGAGCTTAATGTGGCGATGAAAGATTACGATGACGTACATTATTGCCATGAAGAATTTAAGACTCTTTGGAATGAAGCCATTAATCTGACTTTTGAAGACATTAAAGGTCCTAAAGAGGGTACATACCTTAGCGAATACCAACCGACACCATACGAAATATACATCAAGGTTCTGATTGAGGTCTTTGGAGACCAAGTAGAAGATGATTTTAATATCCAACTACCTGTCGGTGTAAAAGAGCTGAAATATCAAAAGGATGCTGTTATTCAAGGCTATCAAATGCTGATGGAGCATAATGGTTTGTTCCTCTCAGATGTTGTGGGTCTCGGTAAAACAATGATTGCCACAATGATTGCAAAGCGTTTTATTGAGGCAAACGGAAAAAACACTAAAGTCCTTGTTGTATATCCTCCCGCTCTTGAAGATAACTGGAAATCTACCTTTAGACTTTTTGGTATATCTCGCAAGGCTCAATTCGTTACTAATGGCAGCTTGTCAAAAATACTTGAGGGAAAGAATAACTATCACGATAAGGAAGAATTTGACCTCATAATTGTTGACGAAGCCCACCAATTCAGGTCGGACACCTCCAATCGTTACGATGAGTTGCAGAAAATCTGCAAATCACCGTGCGTTAATCCCGGATTGCTAAAGTCTTTCAAGAAAAAGGTGATGTTGCTTTCTGCAACTCCTCTGAACAACCGCCCTGAAGACTTGCTCAATCAGTTACATTTGTTCCAAGACACCCAACGCTCAACCATTGACGGCGTTACCAATCTTAAACTCTTTTTCGCGCCTCACATTGCCAACTATAAAAAATTGATGCGTGAACGTGATGTGCGCGATGTGAGTCACGAAGTCGACCGTATGTATGAAGACATACGCGATAAAGTAATTGATAAAGTCACTATTCGGCGAACAAGGACAAATATTCTCAATGACCCCGATTATCGAGAAGACCTCAGAAAGCAAAATATTGTTTTCCCAAATATTTTACCTCCTGAAGAACTGGAATACGCTCTTTCTCCTTCATTGAGCGAAAGTTTCACTTTAACTTTAACTGTTCTAACTGATAAAAATGCTGAAAATCATTTGACCTACGCTCGTTATCGAGCTGTCGAGTTCTTAAAATCCCCGCACCGAGAGAAGTATAAGAACGCTGTAACTACCGGTCAAAGTCTCGCTGGCATTTACCGAGTTCACATGGTAAAACGGTTGGAGAGCAGCTTCTATGCTTTCAAACGTTCTCTCAAAACATTACTTCGTATCACTGAAGATATGATACGAATGTTTGAGGAAGATAAAGTTGTCATTGCCCCGGAACTGAATATCAAAGACATGATGTTCAAGGGGATGGACTTGGACGAAATTACGGAGAAGATATTGACTAAAGGCTACGATAAGTCAGATTTTCTTTACAAAGCAGACGATTTTGAAGATAACTTTCTGCAAATGCTTCGTGACGACCGCGATATTCTTGTCTCCCTCAATGAGAAATGGTCGCAGATTGACGAAGACCCCAAACTCGACAAGTTCACTGCCTCTATTCCTCGATTTATCTCTGCTGAGACCAATCCCACAGGCAAACTCGTAATTTTCTCGGAGAGTGTAGACACGGTAGATTATTTATATAAGTATCTCACAGAAACCCTCGAAAGAACTGATGTGCTAAAAATCTCTGCGTCTAATCGTGACAGGCTCTTTGAAACCGTCAAGGCAAATTTTGATGCAAATGTACCTATCGGTCAGCAAAAGAATGAGTATTCAGTCATTATCTCATCCGATGTCCTTGCTGAAGGTGTGAACCTTCACCGCTCTAACGTCATAATTAACTACGATTCTCCGTGGAACGCTTCGCGCCTTATGCAGCGTATCGGTCGTGTAAACCGCATTGGTTCAATTGCCGACAACATATACAACTATATGTTCTATCCCTCTCCTGATGGTGATAAGCAGATAAAACTTTACAAGAATGCTCTTATAAAGTTACAAGGCTTTCATTCCGCTTTCGGAGAAGACGCACAAATCTATTCCCGCGAGGAAATAGTCAGAGAGTTTAACCTCTTTGACTCCAACGTCAAAGATATAGTTGATAAGAAGATTGCGTTGCTCAGAGAATTACGACACCTCTACAATACTAACCGCGAGTGGTATCATCGCATTAAAAATCTCCCACTCAAAAGCCGTGTAATGCGCGACACCGGCAAGCACTCCGGCTCCACCGTTGTGTTTGTTTCCTCCCGCCTCAAAACGGAATTTTATCTTGTTAAAGGCGCAACTCAACCGCAAGTCCTTGATTTTCTGTCAGCCGTCGGCTTCATCAAAGCTAAGCCCGATGAACGAGCCGTGCCTTTCAATAATGCCGAAGAGCATTATGCTCAGGTAAATAGTGCATTAGTCGAATTTCAAGCTGATTTACAAGCGCAGACCGACATAGACTCAATCAAAAACTCCAACCTTGACAAGACAGCTCAGACTGCCGACAAGTTCCTTCGCACCGTAGAACAAGTTTGTGAGGACGATGCACTACGGCGCGATTGCGGGATTTTACGCAACTATATAAAAGAGGGTACTTACTCTCAACTGCAACGAAAACTGAAAACTATCTCGCAAGAATATAAAAATAACCGCATTAAGATTAAGGCTGATAGTCGAATTATCGCCAATCGCATCGCTGACCTCGTGGAAGAATACCACCATGAAGCAAACTCCGACTCAGCTAAAACCGATTTAGGTACCCCGTCAATCATAATCTCCGAAACATTCATCTGATATGGCTAATTATACCACCGAGCAATTCCGCTCCATATTTCAAAACAAGTTCAACCGTGAGGCTTGGAAAGCCATCGTTGTCGATATTTTCGGTGCTCATAAAGTACGTTCAGACAATGAACGCTTTACTGACCCCGACGAGCCGGAAACCGGGTTTTATATGGGTGTCATTGATACTCCCGACCATTATCGTGTCGGTTTATTCTACTATAAGATTAATACCGGCTCAGTAGCACATAAGAAAGTAGGCCTGCGTAATCTTGTCAAACGGTTTATCAATCAGAACTGGGGCGAGTTTGATGCCGCTATTGTCGTGTTCGATGATGGTAAAGAATGGCGACTATCTTTTGTTTGCGACATTAAGGAAGAAGCTACTGCTCCGAAACGTTTTACTTTCGTATTTGGCGAGCACGACAACTTCTACCGTACAGCCATTGAGCGTTTCTCTATTTTGCAAGGTCTATAGTACTCCCCGATTTTCGACAGGGGGTTAAACTTCAATAATTTTCAGAACAAAGGGAGAAGCGGCGGAGGCC
>CANQRV010000056.1 GCA_947626355.1 uncultured Muribaculaceae bacterium | reverse complement strand
ATTGCCGCAGGACTTCACAACTGGCGTATGTCCGCTCGGGCTTAGCATATACTTTTAATTGATGTAAACTCTATTATCTTTGGGCATTATTACCAATCATCCATAAATTCACCCTCTATGATGAAACCTTTACCATTATTAGCCACCATGCTGCTGGCTTGCGCGGCAGGCACCCTCTATGCCGCCGACAATCCCTCGAAGCTCACACCCGGAGGGAGCGCCGTCTTCGGATGGTCGATCTATTCCGACTCCTCATCGCCTGTGGGACTCTATGAGCTCGACGGCGAGTCATTCAATCTCACATGGGCCGATCCGCTCTATGCCGACGGCAAAGGCACCCTGAGCAATGGCTACCTGAAAGACGGTGTGCTCTACGGCACAACCCGGGAGACATTTCTCGGCCTTGTGACCGGAATCGGCACCGCGTCCTACGACTTCGCCACCGGCGAGCTGCTCTCTTTCGAGAAACTCACCAACAAGCAGGATCCATATTACGAGCGCCTCGACTTCCGCGACGCCGACGGCTCGGTGTATGGAGTGGGCAAGAATTACCAGTATGGCGAAGGGAAGCTCGTATTCATGAAGAGCTCCCCCGACGACATGAAGCACTCGGAAGTGATATGCGAGCTGCCCGACGAACTTGCCCTCCAGGCGTTCTGCTACAACCCGGCTGACGATGCCTTCTACGGGGTGACAAAATATAAATCGTTTGTCCGCATCACTCCTGGCGGTGAGCACGTGGCCCTCTTCACAGTAGACTACGACTACTCGCCGAAATTCGACGGAGCGCTCATCTACTCTCAGAAGGAGAATCTCTACTACTGGAGCTTCAGCACCGACGACTCCGCTTTCATGGCCACCATCAACGCCACAACCCAGAAGGCCGACATCTATTCGGAGCTCGCCGACGCCAACCAGGTGGTGTTTTTCGTCTCGACCGACGAGAGCGCCGACGACCCGCTGCGTCCAGGAGAGCCTGAGATCGCGGCCATCGACTTCCGCGACGGCTCGCAGTCGGGCGCCATCACCTATCTGCTCCCCTCCACCTTCGCCGACGGCTCGGCCATCGACGGAAAGCTGGAATGCCACGCCCTCGTAGACGGAACGCCCTACTCCACGACGGAGGGAACTCCCGGCAAGGAGCTGACAGTGGAATACGCCGACATAGAGCGCGGAGTGCGCACGTTCTCCTTCTACGTGTCGCGCGACGGGCATGACAGCAGTCAGGCCCTCAACAACCTGTATGTGGGTTGCGACACGCCGATGACACCGACCGATGTGGTGCTCACCGCCACCACCCTCAACTGGCAGCCCGTCGACAAGGGAATCGAGGGTGGCTTCGTCGATATCGCCGGCATGCGCTACAACGTCAGGATCAACGGCGAGCAGATAGCCATCACCGACAGGACCTCGATTGATGTCTCCTTCCCCGCCGACGGCGAACTGACTGCCTATAAAGCCACAGTGACAGCCATAAGCAGGGGCTATGAGTCTGCCGCCGCAGAGTCGAACCCGATAGTGGCCGGTCGTGCGCTCCATCTGCCGCTTGACATCAAGCCCACCGCCGGGCAGGCGGAGCTATGCACCGTGATCGACGCCAACAACGACGGCGTCTACTGGCTCTACGACCCTGAGGAGGGCGTATTCATGATCGGCTACTCCGCCGAGGGACTCGACGGCGACGACTGGCTCTTCATGCCACCCTTCACCGCCGAGAGCGCCGGCATGACGCTTTCAGTGGAATTCGAGGCCGCCATACGCAGCCTGATGTTCCCCGACGAGGAGATGCAGGTGTGTCTCGCCACCGCTCCCGATGCCTCGGCAATCACCACGACAATCATCGACAGCTACACCACCGCCGCCACATCCTCTGAATATGAAAAGGTGAGAAGGATGGTGGAAGTAGCCGAGCCGGGCACCTACTATCTCGGCTTCCACCTCGTGTCGCGCCCCGACCAGATGGGGATGCTGCTGAGAAATATCAAGATCGGCGATGACAACGTGTCGCCCGACTCCCCCGCCGTGCCGACCGGCCTGAAAGCCACGGCCGGCGCACATGGCGCACTCGAGGCCACGGTATCGTTCACCATGCCGACGACGACCTACGGCGAAGATCCTCTGCCTGAGAACGCCAGTCTGACTGCAACGGTGGCTTCAGCAGCAGCCACATCGACAGTGACAGGACGCCCCGGCGAGAACGTCGAGGCAACGGTAGCCACCACACAGGGCGACAACGAGCTATGGGTTGAAGTGGAGTACGACGGCAAGAACGGCCCGAAAGCCTATGTCAACGTCTACACGGGCGTCGTAGCCCCGGCCAACACTACCATCACGTCGGCCGTGACGACACCCGACATGCAAAGCATCACCATCGAGTGGGCGCCAGTGACCGAAGGCGTCAACGGCGGCTACATAGTGCCTGATGACGTCAATTATCAGGTCTATACAGTTGAGGAAGGGCTACTAGGTCCCGAATGGACACTGCTCGAGGATGTGGGCAAAACGCTGACATACACATATAACTATGGTGCCAACACACAGAAGCTCGTGCAGATAGGCGTCGTGGCCTACAATGTGGCCGGCAACAACGGTCTTGTGGCTTCCACCCGCGACATCATGGGCGCTCTCTACACCTTCCCGATGGTGGAGACCTTCGGCAATACCGACGAGGGTCTGTCGCCCTGGGTGATCTACACACCGTCGAGGGACTACACGGCTGAATGGTCGATAGGCAAGCTTGCCGACTACGGCGACTTCGACACCGACAAGGAATACGGTCTGATCGCGATTCCGCCGCAGGGACCCGATTCCAAAGGACGCATCGGCATACCGCGCTTCGAGGCCATCGAGAGGGTCGTGACCCTCACCCTCGACATGTATGTCGGCGACGACTGTCCGGAAGTGCAGATACTTGCAGCCACCTACGGCAAGGAGCCAGAGGTGATCGGCACTGTTGCACGTCAGGATGGAGCCGGCACATTCGGCACCGTTGAGTTCAAGCTCCCCGAGCAGTTCTACGAAGTAGGATGGGTGCAGCTCTATATCGACGCGGCCTTCGACGACTATACCGACATCGTAGCCATCTCTTCCGTCACCGTCGACGGCAGGTCGGGCGTGCAGACCGTCATGGGCGCCGACGGGACAGGAACAGTGAGAGGCGGAAAGGGTTATATCGCCATCGAGGGCTTCGAGAGACAGCCGGTGACCGTGAGCGACCTCAACGGCAACATCATAGTAAAAACCGGTAAGTCTAACGGCAGCTTACGCGTGGATGCAGCTGCCGGTGTTTATATAGTGAATATCGCCCGCAAGGCATACAAAGTGGTGGTGAGGTAATTGCGCCACACACCATACGTCATGAAGAAGCCCCGGCCTGCAAAGACCGGGGCTTCATCGTAATTACCATTATATCATCTGGCCATCACTTTTCTATAGCTGCCGTCGCTGTAGAGAAGGATATTCAGGCCCTTCACCGGAGCCGAAACGCGTATGCCGTCGGCAGTCATCACGCCCAGAAGAGTCTTTCCGGCCTCCTCTTCCATTTCGGATACGGAAACGGGAACGACATCACAGCTTGAGGCGTTCTTCACCTCGCAGGCGCAGGGATCAGAGGAATCATAGTCGGAAATGAAGGCCACGACCTTGAGATTGTCGAGCTTCCACTCCGGATCGAGGGTGAAACCGCATGAATACTCATAGTCATCGCCGCTCCATTCCACCGGCACACCCCATGTGGAGTTGACGGCTCGTCCAACATGCTGATGCACATACCCTGTGCCCGCACCGGCCTGCTTGCGCGACTCGATATTGTCTTCCACAAGCATTACCGTCAGGCGAACGCCGTCGGCGATATCGTCGGCGCTGATGCGGTGACCCTCGACATAGACTCTCACCTCGCCGTTGCCGTCGGTGCTGGCCACAGGAGCGAGCGATACCAGAGAGGGATATTCGAGCCGGGCCCTGATGGCGTCTTTCAGCTCATCCTCGCTTGCAGGACAGAAGAGAGGCGAGTTCTCCTCATGCCGCACACGGTCGACCATCGTGGCAGGAGCGTATGTACCTCCGCCGTCATTGTAGAACCATGTGTATTCCTCCGCGAAGGCCGTGGCCATGAAATCCTCGCCATAGCCGGCATGATAGCAGACGGGAACCACATTCGGAGCGAAGGCCGGGTCGGCCATGATGCCGTGGATATACTCGGCCACACGGGGGCAGTTGGGGCAGTTTTCCGTAGTGAATTCCTCGAGGAGCACCATGCGCGGATACGCGTCCTCTATGAGCTGGAAGGATATCGGACAGCTGTTGTCGGTCTCGTCCTCATCGGTCACACCGTTGATCTCCACAATCGTCAGAGTGGCGTCGAGACGGTCGGCGAGCATCTCATGGATCTCCGGGCGGAACATGATGCCGACCTTGTGGAGCTCGCCGTAGGGAATCTCGCAATCGGCGTCGGCGTAACAGTCGGGCATGCCGTCGGCCGTCATCCTGACCTTCAGGTTCCTTACGGTCTCCACACCGAGGTTACGCACATCAAGCGAGCCGTTGAGGGAGCCGTTGGAGATGATGAAGAAGGTGTCGACTGTGGCGCCTACGAGCTCCGCGTTATACTGCGGCAGAGCATCGCCGTAGACGAGCCCCTCGAGGCAGAGGATACCTTTGTCTGACATATCGGTCCATGCCACGTCGCCGTCCTTCACGAAGAGCGCGTTGTCGTGCGGGGTCTCGAGGATCGAGATAGGGCCGCTCTTGCGGCTCTGGCGGTAGGTCATGCCGAGATAGAATCCCCCGCAGCCTTCGGAGATTGTATATGGAGAGGCAAGAGCTACCTCGTTCCAGCCCTGGGCATAATCGGCAATCGGCAGTGAACCCGTCGCGAGGTCGGCGCCGTCGAGGCTCTCGCGGACCCATACGCTAATCTCCTCTACATTGAGTTTGCTGCATAAAGCCACCCTTATGGCATCGACTGAATTGCCGGCCACAGTCGCGGCATAAGTGGATGGAATAAAGATCGCGGCACTTACCACCTTGTCGGCACCGTCAAACTTGAGCTTTGAGGCAGATCCGGCCTCGCCGTTGCAATATCCTATAGGATAGCCGGAAACATTGCCGGCGTTGACACTGAAAGCCAGTGTCAACGCGAGCAGGATTGTGTTTAATGTCCTTTTGAACATAGTATCGTGGTTGAGTTATTTCACCATCATCTTACGGGAGGAACCGTCGGTATATCGCACGATGTTGACGCCTTTGACGGGGCGGTTGTAACGTGCACCGTCAAGCGAATAGTAGGCATCGATGTCTTTGCGAGCAGAGTCGGACTCGATATTCTCGACACCGGAAGTCAGGTCGGCAACCTTAACTGTCTTGATCATGTATTCAGTGTTCCAGTCATCATCGGTCACCTCATCGATCCAGTAGATGTAGTAGTCGTCGCCATCAAGACAGCAGTTGTAGCTGTTGAGCGCACCGGGCTCAGCGACAGGCTTGCGCCATACCTCGTTGCCTTCATGGTCGAAAGACGCGAGATACATCTGATTCCGGGCCCATGCGAGCTCGTCGGCGAAGCAGACGAGCCATGTGCCGTCGGAAAGGGATTCCGCAGCCATGGGGCCATAAGACCATTCTGAGGGATCATCCTTAGCAGCCAACACCATACCGGCGTCGCCCCATAGACGTTCGCCAAAGAAGTCAAACTGCTGGCCGGCAAGCATATTCGCGCCTCCAGATACCTGCCATGCGCATAAGATAGACTGGTCGGAGGAATCCACCGCAAGAACGGGATACATGTGATCGCATGTCTCTGTGACAATCACCTCGGCTGCCTCGCCAAACACAGCCTCGCCCTCGGCAGAGACATACTGCACGACAGGGATATGCTGGAACTGGCCGAGAGGCTTGATGAAGGATACGACGACACCGCCCATACCATCACTTGCGAGCTTATATGGCTCAGTGTCATAACCTTGATACAATTCGGAGGAAACGACAGCCGGAGCATTCCAGACTTCCTGAAGGTCGCGGTTGTAGCGCATGGCTTCTGTGCCTTCAGAACCCATATAGACTCCGATGAAGTCGCCATCGACACTCGGAGTAATCATGCCGCCGAAATCCATAGGTTCGGTGGCAAATCCACCCTCGTCATCAAGACGAACGAGAACCGTACTCCCTTCCTCACCGGCTGGATATATCTTGGCATAGATATCTCCATCCACATAGTAGAGCACGGGAGGGAATTGATATTCATCACCGAGAGAAACGCCATCCTCTCCCCAAAGCATCTCCTTCTGTTGGTTGATTTTGTAGAGCACCGGAGTCTGTCTCTGATAGTCACCTGCGGCATCATTGCGGGCATCGGCCCATGACACCACGGCATCTCCCTCCGGCGTGACCGCGAGAGAATAGCCGGCTGTCCATGAGGCGTTAGGCTTGTTTTCAAGCAGAATGCCTTCATCGCCCCACATGGCGTTGCCTTCCGTATCGAGCAGCTGCATGTGAACGTTGTATCCCTCTCCTGACGTTTCCGACCATTCGAGCCAGGTCATATAGGTCTTACCGTCTGCCGTGCGGGCTATGCGCAGAGACAAAATCTCCCCGCTCTTTTTATAAAGGACGTCAGCCGTCTCGGAGTTGCCCCATCCAGCCTGCATCGAGAAGGCCGGCGCCAGCATCATGGCTGCGAGAGCCAGGATGCTTTTCTTGCTGTAATGATTCTTCATACCGTTTGTTGTTGGTTTGATTGTTGGTTGTTGAGTTTGTCTGCGCAAATTTCCCAATATCATTCCGACCGGCCAAATTTTACACTCTGACAAAACTACGTCAAATATAATCACGCCTGCGACAAAACTACTACATTTCCCATATCTTATTCTTTACCAGCATCATGCATTGCATGCAAAAACAAAACAAAAACGGATGGCCAGACAATGCCAACAATGATTAAGGGCAACAATATTGCCGAATACAAATCTATTTGTTATCTTTGCTGAGGAATAACCGACATCCGAGACTCACAGAAATGAGATTTTCACGACCCTCCGACATAAAGAAAACAGTGCTTGCAGCCATAGTCTTCCTGATATTGATAGGCACCGGAAGCATAATATTCGAGACCTGCCGTCATACCCAGACCGGCGACATGGAGGGGTATGTGGATACGTTCACCCGGAAAATGGCCGAGACCGACGCCGTATACAAGCCGATTGCCGACGACATATCAAGGGCGCGGGACGAGAAGACATATTACCGCTGCCTGTACAGGCTTGACCAACGCATGTTTGAGAACGGCGACCAGACACGGGCTTTCGAGTTTCTCAGGCAGTGCCTGATGCTGATAAAAAGCGACAAAAGTCCCTCACAGGAGAAAAAACGTTTCGAGACACACTGCTACCTCATGCTCGGATCGGCCTCCGACGAGACGGGCCTGAGGTCGATGAGCCACAGCTATTATTTCGAGGGGCTCAAGAAAATCGACGCCTACGGCATCGGGGAGCTGCGCGGCGACTTTCTCAACAATCTCGGAGTCAGCATGCTCCGCACCGGCAACAATGAAGAAGCCACACAATATTTCAAAAAGGCGATATCAGCGGCGGAAAAATCGCGCAACAGGTATCTTCTCTCCATAATCTACACCAATCTCGCCGAAGTGAAAAACCACGAAAAGGAATATGACAAGGCTATCGACTTCGCGCTGAAATCGCTCGGATATATCGACCCGCAGAAGGAGCCCAACGCCTACTATTCAGTGCATAACGCCATCGGCAACCTCTATATCAACAAGGGAGACATCAACCTGGCTCTCACGTATATCAGAAACGCATACGACCATCATCTCGAAGGAGCCAACAAATATTATCTATTCGAGGAGTGCCTGAGTCTGGCAAAAGCCTACGACAAGGGCAATATGCCCGACTCCGCCAGCCATTATCTCGCCCTGGCAGGCAGAATAGCCGAGGAGTCGGGAAATCCGGTATACAGACAGCACGTGATGAAGATGCAGGCCGCCATGCTCGCGGCCTCCAACAATCCAGGCAAAGCCCTTGAGCTCACGGAAAGGATAATCGCTATCAAAGACTCGATATATAACGAGGAAAACGCGACAAGGATACGCGAGGCCGACACCATCTACAACATAGAGCATGAGAGCCTGTCGGCGGAAAAAGGGATGAATGCCTGGAACCCGGTGGTGGTATTCATCTCCATGTCGTGTCTTGTAGGAGCAATGCTCCTCATGATGGTGTGGATGCTGATGATGCACAGGCGCAACGACTCGCTCAACCGCCAGAAAACCGAAGCCCTCTCCGACTACGCCTCTCTCCAGCAGAAGCTTCTCGACGAGGAAAAGGAGAAAAACAAGAAGATACGGGAAGACCTCGACGAGAACCACAGGAAACTCGCCTCCTTCACGCTCAGCCATATCCAGACCAACCAGAAAGTCGAGTCGGTGGAGACAGCGCTTAAGAAAATTCTGCTCGAGATATCGCAAAGAGACCGATCCCTCCGCGATTCGATAAAGAGCATGATCGCTACGCTGACAACACTCAAGGCCGATGCGCAATGGGATGAATTCCATTATTATTTCGACAATGTGCATCCCGGATTCTACGCAAGCCTCGACTCCCTGCATCCCGGTCTGACACATAAAGACCGACGCCTCTGCGCCCTGATCTCGCTCGGGCTCTCCACCAAGGAAATCGCGGGAATCACCTTCCGCGAGGTAAGGAGCGTAGAGACATCCCGCACGCGCCTGCGCAAGAAGCTCGGACTCGAGTCAGACTCGCTGCTCAACGAATACATAACAGGGCTCGCCCGCACAGCAGCCGGAATCGGCAGTATGCCGGATGCGCCAGCCACACAGATGAAGCAGCATGCGGAGACGGCGCATATGGAGGAGCCGACAATCACGACAACCCAACCGGAAGCCAACATCAAAGAATCATGAGAAAAGCATCAACCCTAACGGCCGCCGGCGTAATGCTGGCAATATCGGCCGCATTCAGCCTCGGCATACACGCCGACCGAACAGTGAAGAATCCTCCTGTCAGCTATGCAAGAGGCGCTACCATCGACGTGGGGGGAAGTGACGCTCACCGACAGCGCAACCATCCTTGACATAAACGCCACCTTCCACCCCGGCTACTGGATAAAGATCGCAAAGGAATCATATCTCGAGGCTGACGGAAACAAATATGCCATGACCGGCACCGAAGGTATCACCCCCGACACGGAGTTCTGGATGCCGGAGAGCGGCAAGGCAAGCTTCCGCCTCTTCTTTGATCCGCTTCCGGCCGACACCCGCACCCTCAGCTTCATAGAGGGGGACGCGCCGGGAGCTTTCCGGCTAATCGACATCGACCTCTCGGGAGAGCCGATGGCCGAATATCCGCAGCAGCTACCCGCAGAGCTCATCAAGGAGCCGACAGACGGGTCGGTGCCAGACCCGGCCCTCAGCATAGGCACGACCACCCTGCGCTACCACATGCTTCCCTACCGCGACGACGTGGCCAGCAATCTCATAATGTATGTCAACACAATGTATGGCGCGCAGGATGAATATCCGCTCCTTTTCGACAATAAAGGGAACGCCACCGTCACATTTGACCAATACGGCAACGCCGAGGCGTTTGTGATAGATTCCTCCACCGGATCCATATATAGCTCTACAACCCTCTATCCGGGCGAGGACATAGACATCTATATCGATGCGAGGATCAGTGGGAGCACCGCCATGCAGAACAGGGAGGAACGACCCTCCAGATGGCTTCACAGAGCGCTCCACAACGGCCATTACGCCGACTTCGACAGGATGAAGGAAAAATATCCCAATAAATGGAAGACGCAGCTCTACAACGGGCAATTCGGCGACTACCGCATGACGGCCAGGGAATATATGGACATGGTGAAAGACCTTCACCGCTCGAATGGGGATTCGATCAGGAAGGCCGATCTGCCGCAGATGGCGAGGGAGCTGTACCTGCTCGCACTCGACAATGACCTCTCGTCGGCCATCCCGAGATATATGTATTTCCTCGGGCTCAACTACCGCGACGCCATAGGCGACTGGATGGCGCCTATGCCCCTCGATTCCATAAAGGCGCGCCTCACCGACGATGACTTCAGGGAAGCCGCCACATGGTTTGACCTCTCCAACCCTAAGCTGCTTATGGAAAGCAACATGCTCGCCGCCACCGACTGGAACGCCTACGGCGTGAAGGGCGACCTCTCTAAATCGATGCAGCTCTTTGTGGATAAAGCCGACAAGGCGCGCCATCTAACCTTGACCGCGGAGGATCTCGACACCCTGCGGCAGCTCTCAAACCCTTTCTTCGCCGAGGCATGCGACTCCATCTACCGCCGCGGCCTGGCGAAGGTGAACGGCTACAGCGGCAAGATCGAGAGGACACCGACGCCCGACGTGGCCGACGACGAGATCTTCGACGCCATCGTGGCGCGACACAAAGGGAAGGTGGTGCTCGTCGACCTCTGGAACACATGGTGCGGCCCCTGTCGCATGGCCATCAAGGAAAACGAGCCGCTGAAGAGCGGTGAGCTCTCCGACCCCGACATCGAATGGGTGTATATCGCCGATGAGTCGTCGGATCCGGTGAAATATGTCGAGATGATCCAGAACATCAAGGGCGTACATTATAAGCTCACCGAGCCTCAGATCGAGAACATCCGCAAACGCTTCGAGGTCGACGGCATACCCTACTACATCCTCGTCGACAGAGATGGGAAAGCCACCGGGCATCCCGATTTCCGCGACCACACGCGGATGGTGGAGGAAGTGAAGAAGGCCGTCGATGACAATTAGCAATCAGTAATTACCAATTAGTAATCTGTCAGTTAGCAGATGCTATGATCCAGGATGTAGGGACATGCCTCCGGCATGTGTCAAAGACATGCACGTATGCCACATTCATGCTGGAGGGGAAACGTGCCGGAGGCACGTCCCTACAGGCCGGTGCAGGGATATATAGTTGCGTATGACGGGATTTTTTATTAACTTTGTAGAATGGAGTTTAAAATCACATCAGACTACAAGCCCACGGGCGACCAGCCCGAAGCGATAGCGGAGCTGGTGGAGGGCGTCAACCAGGGGCTGCCCCACCAGACCCTGCTCGGAGTCACCGGCTCCGGCAAGACCTTCACCATGGCCAACGTGATCCAGGAGGTGAAGCGTCCCACCCTGATCCTATCCCACAACAAGACCCTCGCGGCCCAGCTGTACTCGGAATTCAAGACCTTCTTCCCGGAGAATTCCGTGCAGTATTTCGTGAGCTATTACGACTACTATCAGCCGGAGGCCTACATACCCTCGAGCGACAAATATATAGAGAAAGACCTCATGATCAACGACCAGATTGAGAAACTGCGCCTCTCCACGGCGGCAGCCCTTCTGTCGGGCCGGAGAGACGTCGTGGTGGTGTCGAGCGTATCGTGCATCTACGGCATGGGCAACCCCAACGACTTCCAGCAGTCGGTGGTCGAGATCAAGACCGGCCAGAAGATAGCCCGCAACGCCTTTCTCCGCAAGCTCGTCGACTCACTCTACTCGCGCACCGAGGGGGAGCTCGGCAGCGGCCAGTTCAAGGTTAAAGGCGACACCGTCGACATCATGCTTTCCTTCGAGGCCATCAGGCTCCGCGTGATGTTCTGGGGCGACGAGATCGAGAAGATTCAGACCGTCGACCCGGAGACGGGCCTCGTGCTCACCAACCTCGAGGGCTTCAAGATATATCCCGCCAATCTCTTCACCCCGTCGAAAGAGCGCACGGCCTCGGCCATCGACCAGATAGCCATAGACCTCGGCAGGCAGGTGGAGTTTTTCCGCAACGAGGGAAAGATACTGGAGGCCGAGCGCCTCCGCGAGAGAGTGACCTACGACCTCGAGATGATAAAGGAACTGGGGCACTGCAGCGGCATCGAGAACTATTCCCGCTATTTCGACGGTCGCGAGCCGGGGATGCGCCCCTTCTGCCTTCTCGACTATTTCCCCAAAGACTTCCTCACCATCATCGACGAGAGCCACGTGACCCTCCCGCAGATCCGGGGAATGAACGGAGGCGACCTCTCAAGGAAGATGAACCTCGTGGAGTATGGCTTCCGTCTGCCGGCAGCCATCGACAACCGGCCGCTGAAATTCGAGGAATTCGAGCGGCTTACTCCGCAATGTATCTACGTGAGCGCGACTCCCGGCGACTATGAGCTGCGCCAGACGGAGGGCGTCTTCGTGGAGCAGGTGATACGCCCGACGGGCCTTCTCGACCCGGAAATAGAGGTGCGTCCCACCATGAACCAGATCGACGACCTCATGGAGGAGATACGCCAGCGCATCGAGGCCGATGAGCGCACACTCGTCACCACCCTGACCAAGCGCATGGCCGAGGAGCTCGACAGCCACCTGCGCAAGTGGGGAGTGAGCAGCGCCTACATCCACAGCGACGTCGACACGCTGGAGAGAATAAAGATACTGGAAGACCTGCGCAACGGCGTCTACGACGTGCTGGTGGGCGTCAACCTTCTGCGTGAGGGCCTCGACCTGCCGCAGGTGAGCCTCGTGGCCATACTCGACGCCGACAAGGAGGGCTTCCTGCGCAACCACCGCTCGCTGACCCAGACCGCGGGACGAGCCGCACGAAACGTACACGGCAAGGTGATAATGTATGCCGACAAGATCACCGACAGCATGCAGCAGACCATCGACGAGACGGAGCGGCGCCGCGCAAAGCAGCAGCAGTATAACGAGCTCCACGGCATCACGCCGACGCCTATCGTGAAGAAATCAAGCGCCAAAGACCTCATCGAGCTCTACGGCGAAAGCAAGGAGACAAAGGAGACCAACACCCCGACAGCCAAGAGGGCGGCCGCAAGAAAGGCTCCCGCACAGACGGCAGCCCCACGCCCGTATATCGAGGAAGAGCACACCGTGGCCATGGCAGCCGACCCTGTGATCGAATATATGAGCGACGCCGAGCTGCGACGCCGCATCGACAAGGTGAGCGCCGACATGCTTGCCGCCTCACGGCGCACCGACTTCATAGAGGCCGCCCAGCTGCGCGACGAGCTCCTCTCGCTTCAGGAGCTGCTTAAGGAACGTGAATCCGTAGCCCTGCCATAATCATGAAAGAGAACACTCCCCTACCGCTGCCACCCCGCGAGATGTATCTGCCCACCTCCAAAGAGGAGATGGAGCGCCTCGGCTGGGAGCAGCCCGACATCATCCTCTTCTCAGGCGACGCATACGTCGACCATCCCTCGTTTGGAGCCGCCGTAATCGGGCGCACCCTACAGAAAGCCGGCTACCGGGTGGCGATAGTGCCTCAGCCCAACTGGCGCGACGACCTGCGCGACTTCCGTAAGCTCGGGCGGCCGCGCCTCTTCTTCGGAGTGTCGGCAGGAGCAATGGACTCGATGGTGAACCACTACACGGCGGCGCGACGCCTGCGCCACGACGACGCCTACACGGCCGGAGGACGCCACGGCATGCGCCCCGACTACCCTACCATCGTGTATTCAAAAATCCTGAAGGAGATATATCCCGACGTGCCGGTAATAGCCGGCGGCATCGAGGCCTCGTTGAGAAGAGTGGCCCACTATGACTACTGGCAGGACAGGCTGCGCCCCTCGATTCTTGTGGACTCGGGAGCGGATATGCTCATCTACGGCATGGGAGAGACGCCGGTGGTCGAGATCGCCTCGCTTCTCGACAGAGGCGTCGCCATGAAGGATATCACCGATGTGGCCCAGACGGTGTTTTTCTCCACGGGAAAACCGGGAAAGGACGATATCGTGCTCCACAGCTACGAGAAATGCCTGGCCGACAGGCGATGCCAGGCGGAGAACTTCAGGAATGTGGAGATAGAGTCGAACAGGATGCACGGGCATGTGGTGTGGCAGCAGACAGACGGAAAGATGATACGCATCAACCCCATGCGGCCACCCATGACCACCGGGGAGATCGACGCCTCGTTCGACCTCCCCTACACCCGGATGCCGCATCCCCGCTACAAGGGGAAGACGATACCGGCCTACGAGATGATACGCCACTCCATCAACATGCACCGCGGCTGCTTCGGCGGCTGCGCCTTCTGCACCATCTCGGCCCATCAGGGAAAATTCATCTCGTCGCGCTCCAAAGAATCGATAGTGAATGAAGCGAAAAAAGTGACGGCGATGCCCGACTTCAAGGGCTATATCTCCGACCTCGGAGGCCCGTCGGCCAATATGTATGCCATGGGTGGCAAAGACAGATCGCTCTGCGGGAAATGCACGCGGCCATCATGCCTGCATCCGCAGCCATGCCGCAACCTCGACACCGACCACAGCCGTCTTCTTGAGGTGTATCGCGCTGTCGACAACCTACCCGGCATCAAGAAATCGTTTATCGGCAGCGGCGTGCGCTACGACCTGGCGATGGCTCCCACCGGCAACGCCGACACCGACCGCGTCAACCGCGAGTATCTCCGCGAGCTTATCGTCAACCACGTGAGCGGCCGGCTCAAAGTGGCACCCGAGCATACCTCTGACAATGTGCTGAAGGTGATGCGCAAGCCTCCCTTCAAGCTCTTCTACGACTTCAAGCGGATCTTCGACGAGGAGAACCGCCGGGCGGGGCTCCGCCAGCAGCTTATCCCTTACTTCATCTCGTCGCATCCCGGATGCCGTGAGGCAGACATGGCGGAGCTGGCGGCGATCACGAAGAGGCTCGACTTCCACCTGGAGCAGGTGCAGGACTTCACGCCGACGCCGATGACAGTCGCCACGGAGATCTACTACACGGGAATCCATCCCTACACCGGCGAGAAAGTGTTCACGGCCCGCAGCGACAGGGAGAAGCAGGCGCAACGGCAGTTCTTCTTCTGGTATAAGCCGGAAAACCGGCAGCAGATCATCTCGGAGCTGCACAGGCTTCACCGCCCGGACCTCATCGATCGTCTTTATGGCAGCGGAAACAGGGGGCACCGTTGATATTTTGTGCATGATTGCCGAATAATGCTGGATTTAATCTATGGGAACGTTTGATATTACAAAAATTGTATTAAATTTGTAAAATCTTTAACTAACCTTTATTTAATCAGCTATGAAGCAAACTAAACTTTTGATGCTCGCCATGGCTCTCGGGGCTTCCGGAGCGATGGCGCAAAGCGTGGTGGTTGTGCTCAACGATGGCACTCAGCAGAAATTCGCCACCGACTATGTGAAGGAGATCTACTTCACGGAGGAGAGCGGACCGTCAGACGAGATGCCGCTCATGCTCACCGACAAAAACGTCTACAGCAACGGCAATGTGCTGATGAGTTTTTCCCCTGCCACGGAAGAACTGAATGTAGTGCTTGATATCTACGGCCCCACTGACGCCCTCTATCTGAACACAGGCACATACGAGGTGAACGGCACCTACGGCCCCTTCACCATCGGCAACAACATCCAGTATTCCTACATCGACTTCGTCGAGAACGGTGTCGGCAAAGTGGGTCTGGAATCGGGCACAGCCACAGTGACGATGAGCGAAGACTATGTCTACACCATCCATATGGACTTCATGCTTACCGACGGCTCCAACTTCAAGGGGGTCTTCGTGGGCGAGATTCCGGGCTATGACCCGAATGCAGCGGTGATCGACATAACGATGTCGGCAGCCGAGTATAACGAGAATCCGCAGGCCGCCGGCACCTTCTACGTGATCCTCCACGACGCCGACTGGAGCTGCCAGATGGCTCTCGACATAATGTCGACTCCCGATGCCACCCGTCTGCCCGCAGGCACCTACACATACTCCAAAGACAGCGGCGAGATGACATTCGGCGGCAGGTCTTATCTCGAGATCTACACCCCGTATTCCTACAACGAGCTGACGGGAGGCACCGTCGTAGTCGCCGAGGAAGGGGGCATCTACACCATCGACATGCAGGTGACCCTTACCGACGGCAGAGAAGCCACACTGTCATATAGCGGGGAAATTACCGGGACCCCCAACTTCGACACAGGTACAATCGGCGACGAGACGCTGCTTGACCTCGTCAATACGCAGGTCTATTCCCAGGGCAACGCCACTTTTCTGTTCCGTTCAGACGCGGAGGATCTAAATGTCTCGCTCGACCTCTACGGACCCACGGATGCCCAGTATCTTTATGAGGGCACCTATACGATAGACGCCGCCTGCACCCCCTTCACAATAAACTCCGACGCAAGATACACATACCTGCAGAAAGGCGACAGCGAAGATCACCTCGGCATCCAGTCAGGCACCGCGACCGTCACCATGACCGCCGACTATGTATATACCATTATGATGGACTTCGTGATGGCCGACGGCTCCACCTTCAAGGGCAACTTCACCGGCGAGATTCCCGACTACAACCCCGGCAAAGGCATAGAGATCACCCTCTCCGATGCGAAATACAACGACAACCCGCTGCCGGCGGGCAACTTCTACGTGAAGTTCAACGATGCCGGCTGGAACTGCGAGATGGCTATCGACTTCATGTCGACCCCGGATGCGACCGTGCTTCCCGCCGGGACATACACATATTCGGCCGAAGGGGGCGAGATGACATTCAGCAACAAGTCTTATCTCGACATCTACTCTCCCTATACCAGCAACAGGTTCACAGCCGGCACCATCACAGTGGCCGAGGAGAGCGGAGTCTACACCATCGACATGGACCTCACGCTTGAAGACGGCAGAAACGCAAGGCTCACCTACAGCGGAGCTATCAGCGGGACACCGGTGTTTGAATGATGCCTGCCTGAATAAGATTGAAAACCTCAATTACACAAGAATCATAAAGCAATCATGAAAAAATACATTATCAGCATATTCGCCCTCCTCGCCGCGATGGCAGTGCAGGCCGAGATACTGCCGAAATCGCTGCTCGTCACCATGAAAGACGGCAACGAATCGATATTCAAGTTCGCCGACACGCCGGTGGCGACCTTCGAGGGCACCGACATGAAAATCACTACCGGCGGAGGCGCAGAGACAGTGGTGATAGCCATGGCGGAAGTCAACAACATGACCATCATCGACGACAAGAGCGCGATAGAAGACCTTAAAGACGCGGCCAAGGCGACCTTCATCATCGGCGAGACCCAGATCAAGGGCGCAGGGCTGAGGGCTTCGGCCAAAGTGGCCCTCTACACCGTGAGCGGCATCATGGTGGCGCAGACAGTCACCGACGACCAGGGCGCCTTCACGCTCGACATCCCCGCCGGAGCCACCGGCACCTTCATCGTAAGGGCCGGCGACCGCAGTTTCAAATTCATAAAATAAGCCAGCACACATGAAACGACAGATAATGAGCTGCCTGATGGCTTCCGGCATCCTGCTCGCCGGCGCCCAGACACAGCAGCGCCTCGTAATCGAGACCACCGACGGCACCAAAACTTATTTCGACCCCTCGGAGGTGACCGGCGTGCTCTTCGAGAACGCGCCTGAATATACCATAGCCGCCAACCTACTCCAGGCCACCTACTCCACAAGCGGCGACAACGGCGTCTACTCCTTCGAGGTATGCGACTGCCCGGGCGACGAGGTGGGATATCCATCGGAGATAGGCGGAGTGCTCGGCTCAGTGACACTTGTAGGCCCGCTGAGCGAAGACCGTTACGAAGCCACGATACCGGCAGGATACTACCGCGTAGGCCCCTCAACCGAACAGTACACCATCGACATATCCAGATCTCTGGTGTATGTGCGTATGGAGGCGGGCCCGGATGGAGTGGCGCCGGTAATGGTGATCGGGGGCACTGCCGACGTGCGCCACACGGCCGGAGGCTACGACATCAGGCTGGAGCTTCAGGCTATGTCGGGAGAAACCTACAATCTCCGCTATGAAGGTCCCATCACGTTCAATCTCGCACCCAGCGACTACGAGACACTGACCGAAGACCAGGACATCACCTTCACCGGAGGCCAGGGCCGCTTCTACAGCAACTGGAACCTTCCCTTCAGCTGCGACATGCTCATGCAGTTCTATGCCGGGGAATTTGACAGCAGCGACAATATGATCGAGGGCTTCTGGCTCAATCTTCCGGTATATATGCCGAAAGTGGAAGACGAGATGAATCCAGTGCAGAAACTGGCCGACGGCACCTACAAGGCCGAATACCGTAATGAGGTCTACAACTTCACCAACATGCCGTATACCTTCGAGCGCGGAGCGCTCATCGACTTCCTCGGCTCTCCTGTATACACAGGCACTTACCTCACGGTGACCAACAAGGACGGCCGACGCTACATCGCCCTCGTCACCGAAGGAACGTTCACTGTGAGCGGCGGAGGCACCAAGGTGGAATTCGACATGACCACAGACCAGGGAGTGAAGATCAAGGGCTCCTATGACGGCAACCCCACCATCGTGAACTTCTGCGACAACGACGAGAGGGCGCCCAAGCGTCCCTACTCGCTCCTTACAGAGGATGTGACCCTCAATTTCCCGGCAGACGCGACAGGAGTGCTCTTCCAGGAGCAGGAAAGCTATGTGGAGAATCTGGTGACTTCACAGCTGATGATCACAGAGCCCTCCATGACACGCGATGACTTCGTGATGCTGACATTCTTCTCCAGCTCGGAGGGTCTCGCCAACGGCACATACACCGTGACATCGGAGATCGGCGACCACTGCGTGACACAGGGCACCATCGACGGCGGCGGCCAGATGTTCCTGAGCTGGTATGGCGACCTCTCGAAGGTGGACGAGGAGGGTTACAACACCTGGATCGCACCCATCATGGGAGGCACGATTACCGTGGAGGACGGCACAGAGTCCGGCACGAAGCTTATAACGTTTGACGTGGTGGACGACAACGGCCACGCCATCACGGGCAGCTGGACAGGCGAGGTCCACTTATTCCTGCCCGACGAGAACGCACAGCTTCCGAAGAAGGTGCGCGTACGCTGACACCGACCCGTCACCTTCATACAGACGCGGATGGCAGGAGCCATCCGCGTCTTCTTTTAATCCGATAAGTAATTCAGAAAAATAAATGAACATATCAGGCCCTTTTGGAGAAATTGATGAAGTGGGTGGTTCCCAGCCCTGC
>CANQRV010000055.1 GCA_947626355.1 uncultured Muribaculaceae bacterium | reverse complement strand
CATCATATTTTTAACGGATTAAACACTTGGCTCCTCGGAGCCGTTAACAAACTCTCAAAAAATAACCGAAGTATTGGTATTAGCAGACAAACCCGTAAATACAAACACGTTCAACACATCAGGATTATGGATAGCAAAAAAAGACTCTTCATCGTGAGCTTCGGCGACTCCGACAGATATAAGGTGGAATTCGATGACTACTCGACCAACCCCTACGAGCATCCGTCGCCTCTCGCCGCTGTCGAGACAGAGCTCAACGACTACCTGAAAAAGAAATTTCCCGGCAAGACATTCGCCTACTACACCACCCCGAAGGTGACAGAGGTGAGCTGGGAGCACCGCGACCGTTATGCCGACTACAAGCCGCTGACAATGGACGCCATCGAATCGATCAAGAAGATCCTCGAGGAGGAGGTGGAGAACATGAAATATCAGAAACACCTCGACAACAACGCCCCCTACGCGGTGATGAACCCGGACGCTGTCTGAGGGCGACACTGACTTATCCCTCCATTCCCTAAGGGCACCCCGGCAGGCGCCCTTTTTCCATTTTCACTCCGCTTCCCGATCCGCGCTATCATAAAACATCTTAAATATTTGTGTGATGCGTGTCTTTTTATTAATTTTGCAGTATTCTTGGGCGCTTGTGGCCGAAAGCCATCCCGAAGCCCCCTTTACACCCGACAGCTAACATCGACAATCGTTATAACTCAGATGAAATTAAGCCGACTTTTCCTGATACTGGCCTTGCTCACCGCAATGCCTTCTTTCGCGCTCACCGACGAGCAGGTGCTCAACTACATCAAGACGCAGGCCGCCGCCGGCAAGAGCGAGCAGCAGATCGGCAAGGAGCTCCTCGCCAAGGGAGTCACCCCCGAGCAGGTGAAGCGTATCAAAGCCAACTACGACAAGCAGAACGCCTCGGCCGACGGCTCCAAGTCGACGCAGGGCAAGAGCGTGGGCAAAGGCACACGCAAGCGCAGCGAGGAGACCACGCCGCGACGCAACTCCAAGACATCGAAGTCGAAGGCCACCTCGCAGAAAAACAAGAAAAGCCAGCGCTCGATGCGCAGCCGACAGCAGCAGGAGGCCGAATATGCCGACGACGAGCTGCTGCTCTATGAAGACGAGGAGACCACCCTCCCCGGAGAGGAGGAAGAGGCACAATACTACTATTTCGAGGATGAGGAGCCCGACCGGCTGATCTACGGCCACGAGATATTCAACGCCGAGAGCCTCACCTTCGAGCCCAACGAGAACATGGCCACCCCGCAGAACTACCGTCTCGGCCCCGGCGACGAGGTCGTGATCGACATCTGGGGCGCCAGCGAGGACCATCTCCGCGAGGTGATCTCTCCCGAGGGAAGCATCATGATAGCCCAGCTCGGCCCCGTCTACCTCAACGGCATGACCATCAACGACGCCAACAGGCACATCAAGGACGTATTCGCACGCAAATACGCCGGCGTGGGCGACGTCACCGACATCAACGTGACGCTCGGCGACATCCGCTCCATACAGGTCGACGTCATGGGTGAGGTGGCCACTCCGGGCACCTTCCGCATGTCGCCCTTCTCGTCAGTGTTCCACGCCCTCTACAACGCCGGAGGCATCAACGACATCGGCTCGCTCCGCAACATCCGCGTGCTCCGCAACGGCCGCAAGGTGGCCGACGTCGACATCTACGACTATCTCTTCAACGGCCGACAGGCCGGCAACATACGCCTCCAGGAGGGCGACGTCATCATCGTGCCCCCCTACAGCGAGCTCGTCAGCGTCGAGGGCAACGTGAAGCGCCCGATGTATTATGAGATGAAGGCCAACGAGACAGTGGCCGACCTCCTCGGATATGCCGGCGGCTTCGCCGGCGACGCCTATTCCGACATGGTGCGCCTCGAGCGTCAGAGCGGCCTCGAGAACGAGCTCTTCAATGTCTCGAAAGACCAGTTCTCCTCCTACCGCCTCAAGGACGGCGACATCGTGACCATCGGCATGGTGACCGACCGCTACACCAACCGCGCCGAGCTCAAGGGCGCCGTGCTCCGCCCCGGCACATACGCCATCGGCGGCGACATCACCACCATCGGCGACCTCATCGCGAAGGCCGACGGCCTCGCCGAAGACGCCTACACCCGCCGCGTGATGATATACCGCGAGGGGCCCGACCTCACTCTGGAGGTGATTTCCGTGGATCTCGGCGACATCCTCGCCGGGCGCGCTCCCGACGTGGCGCTCCACCGCAACGACATCATAGAGGTGGCCAGCGTCCAGGACATCATAGAGCGCGGCGACTTCTCCATCTCCGGCCCCGTGGCCTTCCCCGGCGACTACTCCTATGCCGAAGGCACCACCATCAAGGACCTGATAATACGTGCCGGCGGCCTGCTGCAGGGCGCCTCCACGGCGCGCGTCGACGTGAGCCGCCGCATCGTAGACCCCGCCTCCACGGAGGCTTCGGAGCAGGTGGCCGAGATCTTCACCTTATCCATAGCCGACGGCCTCGACAACGACGGCACCGACGACTTCATACTCCAGCCCTACGACATCGTGGAGATCCGCAAGAGCCCCACCTACGTGCCCCAGGGCGTCGTGGGTGTCGACGGCGAGGTGCTCTTCACCGGCGACTACACGCTGAGCCGGCGCAACGAGCGCCTCTCCGACATGGTGAAGCGTGCCGGCGGCGTGCTTGAGAGCGCCTACATACAGGGAGCGTCGCTCACCCGCCAGCTCACACAGGACGAGAAGGTGGCCCGCGAGGAGGTGCTCCGACTCGCCATGATGAACGCCGACTCCGAGAGCGGCGATTCTATCTCCATGGCGAAGATGAACGTGGCCGACCGCTACAGTGTCGGCATCAACCTCCCCATGGCGCTCGCCAACCCGGGCTCCACCTACGACCTCGTGCTCAAGCCCGGCGACAAGATCTTCGTGCCCGAGATGCAGAGCACGGTAAAGATCTCAGGCGAGGTGATGTTTCCCAACACCGTGGTGTTCGAGCCCGGCAAGAAGCTCAAATACTACATCCACCAGGCCGGCGGCTACGGCAACATGGCCAAGAAGAGCAGCGTCTTCGTGGTGTATATGAACGGCTCGGTGGCCAAGGGTGGCCGCAACACCGTGATCGAGCCCGGATGCCATATCATAGTGCCCGCCAAGCAGCCTTCGGGCGACACACTCGCCAAGGTGCTTGCCTACGCCTCGTCGTTCGGCTCGCTCGCCACTATGGCCGCCACCATCGCCAGCCTCTTCAGGCGCTGATTCCCGTGAGCATCAATCCTGAAATACTTCCCCCATATTATCTTTCTTAAAAGTGGATACCGATAAAGACGACATAAAGCGCGGCGCCGACATCAATGGCGCCGACGCATCCACCTCCCCCGCCAACGGCGGCGAGGAAAAGGAAATCGACCTGCTGGAGCTGGCCGCCAACCTCTGGAGCCACCGCCGCATGCTTATCAAGTGGAGCATCATCGGCGCCGTGGCCGGTCTCGTGATCGCGTTCAGCATACCGCGTGAATACAACACCACCGTGAAGCTCGCCCCCGAGTCGACCAACTCGCGCTCCGGAGCCGCGGGCCTCGGCGCCCTCGGCGCCCTGGCCGGATTCGGCAACATGCAGACCGGCGGCGCCGACGCCGTCTATCCCCAGCTCTATCCCGACGTGGTGAGCTCGGTGCCCTTCGCCGTGAGCCTCTTCGACGTGCCCGTCACCGACATCGACGGCAAGAAGCGCATGACGGTGAGGGAATACCTCAAGGACGAGACCAAGGCCCCCTGGTGGTCGATGGTCATGGGCCTTCCGGGCAAGCTCATCGGCGCCATCAAGGGGGGCGAGGAGACAGACTCGGCATCACACGCCATCGACACCTTCCACCTCACTCCCGAGGAGAACGCCCTCGTGATGGCCCTCAACAGCCGCGTGAGCGCCAACATCGACGCCAAGACCAATGTGGTGACCATTTCCGTCGAGATGCAGGACCCCATGGTCTCCGCGATGCTCGCCGACACCGTGGTGGCCCGCCTTCAGGAATACGTCACCGCCTACCGCACCAACAAAGCCCGCAAGGACCTCGAGTATGCCGAGAAGATCAACCGCGAGGCAAAGCAGGCCTACTATGAGGCCCAGCAGCGCTACGCCGACTACCAGGACCGCAACCAGGGCCTGATCCTCTATTCGGCGCAGACCACACGCGACCGCCTCGAGAACGAGGCCACCCTCGCCTTCAACCTCTACAACCAGACATCGCAGCAGCTCCAGATCGCCAAGGCCAAGGTGCAGGAAAACACTCCTGTCTACGCCACGGTGACCCCCGCTACGGTGCCCATCCGTCCGGCGAGCCCCAAGAAGATGCTCATCCTCGCCGGATGCACTTTCCTCGCCTTCGTGGCCTGCGCGGCATGGATACTCTTCGGAGCCCCGCTGCTCATGGAGCATAAGCGCAAGGCAGCGGAGGCCGGAGCCTCCGCCGACAGTAAGGAAGGAAAGGAGAAAACCCGTAAAAACGACTCCGACTGATGGACATCCACTCTCTCCTTATAGGAATGATCGCCGTGTGCGCCCTGGTGCCTGCCGGGGCGAGGGCCGACGACTACACCGACCTGGTGAAGATGGTGACCCAAGGGCCTCCCGAGTCGCATCCCGTGAGGCAGATGATAGCCGGCGTTGAGGGACGCACGCCACAAGGCCACCGCAAGCATAAGGTAGGCACGCGTCTCGGCCTCATAGCCTCCACCATGACGGAGGGCGCCACCCTCGACGCCGTGGCCACGGGCATGGTGGTCGCCAGCGCCCTCTCCTCGACGGCGCGACGCCCGCAGGGAATGCTGAAGAAAGGCATCCGCCCCAACTACGCCCGCACCTTCAACGCCACGACCCTCTCCACGGCTGCTTTCGTGCGCCCCGTGCCCGGACGCGTCACCTCATCGTTCGGCTACCGACCGGCTTTCGGACGCAACCATTCCGGCATCGACCTCCACCTACGCACCGGCGACACCGTGCGCGCCGCCATGAGCGGAGTGGTGGACAAGGTGAGCTTCGAGGCCGGCGGCTACGGCAACTATGTGGTGATCTCCCATCCCGACGGCATCGAGACCCGCTATGCCCACCTGCTGCGCTCGCTGGTGACTCCCGGCGAATATGTTGCCGCCGGCGAGGCCATAGCCCTCGGCGGCAACACCGGCAACAGCACCGGGCCCCACCTTCATTTCGAGACACGCATGATGGGAGCCGCCGTGAATCCCGCCACCCTCTTCGACTACGTCACCACGGCGCCCGAGATGCAGCGCTACAGCGAGCGCAGCGCACAGCAGCAGCAGCCCGAATTCCGCACCGGCTTCCGCGCCGCCAGGGCCTCGCTCAGCGGCCACTCCACCTATGTGGTGACCGCCGGCGACACCCCGGCCTCCGTCGCCGCCCGCGCCGGCCTATCCCTCCGGCGACTCTGCTCGCTAAACATGCTCTCCCCCTCCGACCCTCTCGAGCCCGGACGCATGCTCCGTCTGCGCTGACGCCGCGCCTCCCGCGCGGCGCTTTCGCATTTCCCCATAAACTGAACCTCAATCTTATATAATTTATGAATCGATCCCGCACACTGGCGGCCCTCGCCGCCCTCGCCATTGCTGCTCCCGCAGCTCTGGCGCAGACCGACGGCGTATATACCATGACCGTCGATACAAAGGCGAAGGGAAGGGCCATCAGCCCCACCATGTATGGCCTCTTCTTCGAAGACATCAACTATGCCTCCGACGGCGGCCTCTACGCCGAGAAAATCAAGAACCGCTCCTTCGAGTTTCCGCAGCCCCTCCAGGGATGGGTGGCCTTCGGCGACGTGGAGGTGCGCGACGACGGCCCCTTCGACCGCAATCCACACTACGTGCGCCTCGGCGGCGCAGGCCACCGCGAGAAGCACACCGGCCTCGAGAACGAGGGCTTCTTCGGCATCGGCGTGGAGAAAGACGCCCTCTACAACGCCTCCTTCTACGCCCGCGTCCCCTCCGGACAGAAGGCAAAGCTGCGTGTCGAGATAGAGAACCCCTCGGTCAACGCCGAGAGCCAGGTGCTCGCATCGGCCGAAATCGAGGTGAGCGGCAATGAATGGAAGAAATACGCCGCTCAGCTGCGTCCCTACACCACCGACCCCAAGGCCCGCTTCCGCATCTTCCTCGTCAAGCCCGAGACCGAGGTCGACCTCGAGCACATCTCCCTCTTTCCAGCCAACACCTTCAAGGGGCGCGACAACGGCCTGCGCGCCGACATCGCGCAGCGTCTCGCCGACCTGCGTCCCGGAGTGTTCCGCTTCCCCGGCGGCTGCATCGTGGAGGGCACCGACCCGGCCACGCGCTACCAGTGGAAGAACACCGTCGGCCCCGTGGAGAACCGCCCGCTCAACGAAAACCGCTGGCACTACACCTTCCCCTGGCGCTTCTTCCCCGACTACTACCAGAGCAACGGCCTCGGTTTCTATGAGTTCTTCCAGCTCTGCGAGGACATGGGCGCCGCGCCGCTTCCCGTAGTCAACGTCGGCCTCGTGTGCCAGTATCAGAACGACGCCGACCACCAGATTCCCCTCGACAGCCTCCGGACATATATCGACGACGCCCTCGACCTCATAGAGTTCGCCAACGGCGATCCCTCCACGAAGTGGGGAGCCGTGAGGGCGGAGATGGGACACCCCGCGCCCTTCGGCCTCCGATATCTCGGAGTGGGCAACGAGCAGTGGGGCCCCGAATACGTGGAGCGCCTCGAGCCCTTCGTGAAGGCGATCCGCGAGCGATATCCCGACATAAAGGTCATCGGCTCCTCCGGCCCCAACTCCGAGGGGAAGGACTTCGACTACCTCTGGCCCGAGATGCGACGCATCGGCGTGGACCTCGTCGACGAGCACTTCTACCGCCCCGAAGACTGGTTTCTCGCCGAGGGCAACCGCTACGACGACTATCCGCGCAAGGGTCCGAAGGTGTTTGCCGGGGAATACGCCTGCCACGGCCGGGGCAAGAAGTTCAACCACTTCAACGCCTCGCTGCTGGAGGCCGCGTTCATGACGGGGCTCGAGCGCAACGCCGATGTCGTGGAGATGGCCACCTACGCGCCACTCCTGGCCCATGTCGACGGCTGGCAGTGGCGTCCCGACATGGTATGGTTTGACAATCTCGCCTCCGTGCCCTCCGCAAGCTACTACGTGCAGCAGCTCTACACCCACAACCGCGGCGACCGCGCGCTGCCCCTCACAATGCAGGGCAAGCCGGTGGCCGGCAACCCCGACCAGGCCGGACTCTTCGCCACGGCGGCGGCCGACGATGCCACGGGCGACATCATCGTAAAGGCCGTGAACACCTCTTCCGAGCCCCGCGCCCTGAAGCTCGACTTCAAGGGGATGCGCGGAAAGCAGGGTTTCTCTTCCGTGGAGACCACAACGCTCCACGCCGACAACCCGGAGGCCGACAACACTCTCGCCAATCCCGCGACGGTGGTGCCCGTGTCGAAGACCGAGGCCCTCGAGATGGCGCAGGACTACACCACGGTGCTCCCCGCCAATACCTTCTCCGTATATCGTTTCCACAAAGCGGAGGTGAAGAAATGAAAGCGTCGCTGACAGCATGCGCCCTGCTTATGGCGGGCGCGCTGGCGGCGACGGCCGCCGGTAAGGTGGAGGTCCGCCTCCGCCCATCCGACGAGAGCCCGGTGATCGAGAAGGAGATCTACGGGCAGTTTGCCGAGCATCTCGGCACGTGTATCTACGGCGGCCTCTGGGTAGGCCCCGAGTCTGAGATCCCCAACACCGACGGCTACCGCAACGACGTGCTCGAAGCGCTCCGCGAGCTCCACGTGCCCGTGATGCGCTGGCCCGGAGGATGCTTCGCCGACGAATACCACTGGCGCGACGGCATCGGCCCGCGCGCCTCGCGACCCCGCATGGTCAACAGCAACTGGGGAGGCACGGTGGAAGACAATTCATTCGGCACCCATGAGTTTTTCAACCTCTGCGAGCTTCTCGGCTGCGAGCCATACCTCAGCGGCAATGTGGGAAGCGGCACTGTGGCGGAGCTCGCGCAGTGGGTGGAGTATATCACGGCCGAGGATGGCCCGATGGCCGAGCTCCGCAGGAAGAACGGCCGCGAGCGCCCCTGGCACCTTAAATATCTCGGCGTCGGCAACGAGAGCTGGGGATGCGGCGGCAATTTCACGCCCGAATACTATTCCGACGTCTACCGCCGCTATCAGACCTACTGCCGCAACTTCAACGGCAACAGGCTCTATAAGGTGGCTTCCGGCGCCTCCGACTATGATTTCAACTGGACGGAGGTGATGATGCGCAACGCAGCCCGCTATATGGACGGCATCTCGCTCCATTACTACACCGTGCTGGGCTGGACGGGATCCAAAGGCTCCGCCACTGTGTTTGGCGACGACGACTATTACTGGACACTCGGCAAATGCCTGGAGGTCGGCCCGGTGGTGCGCCGCCACTGCGACATCATGGACCGCTACGACCCCGACAGGCGCGTGGGCCTGCTCGTCGACGAGTGGGGCACGTGGTGGGACGAGGAGCCGGGCACCGTTCCCGGCCACCTCTTCCAGCAGAACACCATGCGCGACGCCATGGTGGCGGCCCTCTCGCTCAATCTTTTCCACACCTTCACCGACCGCGTGAAGATGACCAACATCGCCCAGATCGCCAATGTGCTCCAGTCGATGGTGCTCACGCGCGGCGACGAGATGGTGCTCACCCCCACATATTATGTATTCCGGATGTATGTGCCCCACCAGGGGGCGCGCCTTGTGCCGGCGGAGGTCGACACTCCCGTGCGCCACACCACCGACGAGCGCACGGTGCCGATGGTGAGCGCCACGGCCTCGACCAAGGATGGCGTGCTCACCCTCTCGCTTGTCAACACCGACCTGCGCGAGGAGGCGGAGATATCGGTCGATATGGCCGGGATAAAGGGCTCCGTGAGCGGCGCCGAGATCCTCACGGCATCCACGGCTGGCGCCTTCAACGATTTCGGCAAGCCGCAGCAGGTGGCTCCGGCGCTGTTCAAGGGCGCTAAGGTGTCGGGCGGCGTGCTCAGGGCCAAGCTTCCCCCGATGGCGATTGTCACGATAAGTATCAGATAAAAAAGAGGGATGCCCGATGGGCATCCCTCTTTTTTATCTGATACTTTCTTACTTGCCTGTTGTGATGCGGATGTTGATGCCGCCGTCGGGATTCACGTTGATCTCGAGCGTGGTGCCTTCAGCCAGACGGAGGGCCGGAGCGCCTTCCTTACGTCCCTGTGTCGGGAGCGTGATATGGGTGGCTGTGCCGCCGTCGGCAGCCATGATCACGCGGTTGATGTCGACGGGATGTACAGGCGGAACCTCCACTGCGGGAGCGGCCTCGGGCTTGGCTGCCTTGGGAGCGGGAGCGGGCTTGGGAGCGGCGGCCTTGGCGGGAGCCGCGCCGGCGCCGGCAAACTGGAAGATGGGCTGGTCGGTGGCCATCACGTCGCCGTCGGCGATCAGCACCTTGGCGATGACGCCGGCACGGTCGCTCACGAGATTGTTCTCCATCTTCATTGCCTCATACACGAGAAGAGTGTCGCCGGGTTTCACCTCGTCGCCGGGCTTCACCTTTACCTCGAGCACCGTGCCGCCCATGGGAGCGTTCATCACGGGGCCGTTGGCGGCGGGAGCGCTCTCCTCGGCCTTCGGTGCGGCCTCGCCATCGGCCACGAACTCGATCAGCGGCTGGTCGGTGGCCATCACGTCGCCTTCGGCCACGAGCACGCGCTTCACTGTGCCTCCCTTGTCGCAGGCCAGGTCGTTCTCCATCTTCATGGCCTCGTAGACGAGCACCACGTCGCCGGGCTTCACGACATCGCCGGCCTTCACCTTCAGCTCCATCACCGTGCCGCCCATGGGAGCGTTGAACACCGGTCCGCTTACCTCGCCGGCCTGCTGTGCGGCCTTCGGGGCTGCCTGGGGAGCTTCCTTGTGCTCGGCCTTGCGCCTGTTGGTGAGGAATGTCTTTGCCACTGCGGGGAGGAGCTCGAGAAGGAGGTATTCCTCCTCGTTGAGGGCAAGCTGCACGCCGCCGAGGTTGTCGAGCGTCGGGTTGGCCGGACGCTTGTAGCTGCTCACATCGTAGGGATGCTCCTCGGGACTGCCGGTGATCTTCTCGCGGAAGGCGGGATCGACGGGCACAGGAGTCTGGCCGTACTCACCCTTCACGAGGCCGATGAACTGGTTGTTCTTGTTGGTGTAGTCGGGCTTTCCGTTGCGGCGGTCCATAGCGAGGTTGACGGCCTGGGAGCCCACGATCTGGCTCGTCGGGGTCACAAGGGGCACGAGGCCGGCGTCGCGGCGCACCTTCGGAATGAGGGCCATGGCCTCCTCGAGCACGTCCTCGGCGCCGAGGGCACGCAGGTTGGCCACCATGTTGGAATACATGCCGCCGGGCACCTCGGCGTTCTTCACGAGCTCGTTGGGCTTCGGAAGGCCGAAATAAGCCTCGATCTTGTGGCAGGCGTCGAGCAGCTCGGCCTCCTTGTCGGCCTTGGCGGCCTCGATGGCGCGGTCGAACTCATGGTCGATCTCGGCCGGCATATTCTTATAGGCCTCGTCGAAATCGAGCGGCCATTTGTCTTTGTTGAGGTCGAACTCGCGCAGGGCCTTGCGGGCATCCTTGAGCTCGTGGCGGATCTTTGCCACTGCCTCCATGTCGACGTCGACCTCCACGCCCATCTTGCGGCAGAAGATGTCGATGAGCTCGATGGAGGGAGCTGCGGAGCCGCCGCCAAACCACCAGATGTTGGTGTCGACGATGTCGACGCCCTGGATTATGGCCGTGAGCACTGAGGCGAGGCCGTAGCCCGGGGTGCAGTGGGTGTGGAAGTCAACGGGCACCTTTACGGCGGCCTTGAGCTTCGGCATCAGCGAATAGATGCGGGAGGGGCTCACGAGGCCGGCCATGTCCTTGAGGGTCACCATCTTTGCGCCCAGCTTCTCCATCTCCCTGGCCTTGTTGACGAAATAGTCGTCGGTGAAGACGCGCTCTGCCTCCGGAGTGTCCTTGGGGTCTACGGTGTAGCAGACGGCGGTGTCGGAGATTGTCTCGTTGCCGTTATATCCGTTGAGGTCGTTGATCATCCTGATCGAGCCCTTGATGTTGTTGATGTCGTTGAGGGCGTCGAAGATACGCATCACGTTGAGGCCGTTTTTCACGGCTTCCTTATAGAAGCCCTCGAGCACAGAGTCGGGATAGGGCACGTAGCCGAAGAGGTTGCGTCCGCGTGAGAGGGCCGAGAGGAGGGAGATTCCCTTCATGGCCTTGCTGCAGGAGCGGAGGCGGTCCCAGGGGCTCTCGCCGAGATATCGCATCACGCTGTCGGGCACAGCGCCGCCCCACACTTCCATGATGTAGAATTTGGCGTCGCGGTAGAGCGGGAGCAGACGGTCGACGTTCTCCTGCTTCATTCGGGTTGCGAAAAGGGACTGCTGGCCGTCGCGCAGCGTGAGGTCCCTTATTTTCAGCTTCTTAGTCATTTGTCAATTGAGGTTATCGTTGTTTTTATGGTATATCCGGTTAAGTCGGGTCATTAATCCGCGTCAAATTTAGCCAATTAAATTTAAAATAACGAATTTTTTCTTTAATTTTTTGCCGAAAACATGCCGGAGGGCGCCCCGCGACATCCACGGGGCGCCCTCCGGCATGTTTTCGGGGCTCATTTCCTCTCCTTGAGCAGGTCACGGATCTCTGTGAGGAGCACTTCCTCTTTCGACGGGGGCTCGGGAGCGGGAGCGGGCTCCGGCTCGGCCTCCTTCTTCTTGAGCTTCATGGCGAAGCGCAGGGCCACGAAGATGCTGAAGGCGATGATGAAGAAGTCCACGATGTTCTGTATGAAGAGGCCGTAGTTGACGGCCACCTCCTCTACGGCGGCCACTCCGTCGGCCGTGGCCGGACTGCCCGGCTGGATCACGTACTTGAGGTTTTTGTAGCCGTCGCCGCCGGTCACCAGCGAGATCACCGGCATGAGGATGTCGTTGACCAGCGAGGATACGATTTTTCCGAAGGCTCCGCCGACGATTACGCCGACCGCCATGTCGATCACATTGCCCTTAAGGGCGAATTCCTTGAAATCAGCTAAGAATTTTCCCATTGTAATATATTTTATAGTATAATGCGCGGAGAGGTTAAGAAGTTTTCACAATAATACGTTCGAGTGTTTTGAGGGCTTAAAGATAACTAAAAAAACGGAAATTCGGAGCCAGTATGGTGAATTGCTTTGTTTTTAGAGAAAATATGTTATAAAATACGCTTCGGGAATGGTGGAATCAAAATAAATTTGCTATCTTTGCACCACGATAGCGGGGCGGGAGTGCCGCGCTTCAGGTCATTGCTGCAAGTTCGCACCGTCTGCGAAGCCCGCGACTATCTTTCAGACAGAAAAAACATACGATACATAAACAATCTCAACCCAAAAATCAAGATTAGAGAAATGACAAAGATTGGTATTAACGGCTTCGGCCGTATCGGACGCTTTGTATTCCGCGCCTCCACAAAGAGAGACGACATCGAGGTGGTAGCCATCAACGACCTTCTTCCGGTTGACTACATGGCCTACATGCTCAAATACGACACAATGCACGGCCGCTTCGACGGCACCGTAGACTTCGACATGGAGAAGAGCCTCCTCATCGTCAACGGCAAGCCCATCCGCGTCACCGCCTGCAAGAACCCCGCTGAGATCGGCTGGGGCGAGGTCGGCGCTGAATATGTGGTGGAGTCCACCGGCCTCTTCCTCACAAAGGAGAAATCGCAGGCCCACATCGAGGCCGGCGCAAAATACGTCGTCATGTCGGCTCCCTCCAAGGACGACACCCCGATGTTTGTCGTTGGTGTCAACCAGGACACATATGTAAAGGGCACGCAGTTCGTTTCCAACGCTTCCTGCACCACCAACTGTCTCGCTCCCATCGCCAAGGTGCTCAATGAGAACTTCGGCATCGTCAACGGCCTCATGACCACCGTTCACTCCACGACAGCCACCCAGAAGACCGTCGACGGCCCCTCCATGAAGGACTGGCGCGGCGGCCGTGCCGCCTCCGGCAACATCATCCCCTCCAGCACCGGCGCCGCCAAGGCTGTAGGCAAGGTGATTCCGGCCCTCAACGGCAAGCTCACAGGTATCTCCATGCGTGTCCCCACCCTCGACGTATCGGTCGTTGACCTCACAGTCAACCTCGAGAAGCCCGCTACAAAGGAAGACATCTGCAAGGCCATGAAGGCTGCCGCGGAAGGCGAGCTCAAGGGAGTGCTCGGCTACACTGAAGACGCTGTGGTAAGCTCCGACTTCCTCGGATGCCCCCTCACATCGATCTTCGACGCAAACGCCGGCGTCTACCTGACCGACAATTTCGTGAAGGTGATCTCGTGGTATGACAACGAGATCGGCTACTCCAACAAGGTGCTCGACCTCATCGCTCACATGAAGAAAGTCAACGGCTGATATCAGCCCGACCATCACAAGCCCCGCGACCGACGGTCGCGGGGCTTTCTTTTTTGCCTCCGCCGGCAGGATGCGTTTTTCCTTTGAACCATTTCGCATCTGACGCCTTATTATTATAGGTCGTTTCCCAATGAGGAGAGTTCCACCTTGAGAAAAACCGCAATTCAACGCACTTAAGTATCCATTAAAGTATCCGAATCATGGCAACAAACACTACCCCGGCTCCGGGCGCCGCTTCCGCTGGAGGAATATCGCGGAAAGGCGCTACCCTCTCTATGGGCGCCATGGCCATTTTCATCATCACGAATATCGTGAGCATGCGAGGCCTCGCCTCACAGGCTGTATATGGCTACACCTCAATCTTCTATTATGTATTCGCAGGCCTGGTATTCCTCGTGCCCTACGCTCTCGTGTGCGCCGAGCTTGCCTCCACCTACACCCAGAGCGGCGGCATCTTCCGCTGGTGTGCCGAAGCCTTCGGGCCGAAGGTTGGCTGGGCCGCCATGTATTATGAATGGCAGATGGTGGTGATATGGTTTCCCGCCGTGCTCATGTTTGCCGCTGTCTCCCTCGCCTTTATCTTCTGGCCCGAGTCATTCGACGAGAAACTCGCCAAGAACGTGGTCTATACCCTCATTGTGGTTCTCGCAGTCTACTGGCTGAGCACCTTCAACACCTTCCGGGGCCAGAAATTCGCCAACGCCCTCTCCTCGTTCGGCGGCCTCTGCGGCACGATCATCCCCGCGGCGATCCTCATCGTGCTCGGCGTGGTCTATCTGTGTCTCGGCAAGCCCGTGCAGATCGACGCCCACTCCTCGTTCTGGCCCGACTTCTCACAGTTTGGCAATATAGTGCTCGCCGCCTCCATATTCCTCTTCTTCGCGGGAATGGAGATGCAGGCGGTGCATGTTCCCTCCATGAGGAATCCGGCAAAGGAATTCCCTAAGTCGGTGTTCATCTCCGTGGTCTCCATCCTCGCCATATTCATCTTCGGCACCCTCGCCATCGGGTTTGTGGAGCCGGCCAAGGACATCAACCTGCTCCAGAGCCTCTTCATCGCCTACACCGACCTCTGGGCCACTCTGGGCATTCCATGGATGGGCAATGTCATGGCGGTGCTCATCACCCTGGGCGTGATAGCGCAGGTGTCGGTGGTGATCTCGGCCCCTTCCAGAGGTATCCTCTCCGTGGGTCGTGCCGGCTACCTGCCGCGCGGGCTGCAGAAGGTGAACAGGAACGACATCCAGGTGCCTATCCTCTGGGTGCAGGGCATCTTCGTCACGGTGCTCGCCCTGGCTCTCGTGGTGCTTCCCAATGTTGAGGCCGCCTATCAGATCCTGAGCCAGATGTCGACCATCATATATCTCGTGATGGTGATCATAATCTACGGGGCCTTCATACGCCTGCGGCGCACCGAGCCCAACGCCCGGCGCGGATTCCGCGTCCCCGGCGGCGAATTCGGCAAATGGTTTGTCTTCGGGCTCGGAGTGCTCGGCGCCATGGTGGCCATGGTGCTCAGCTTCGTGCCCCCGACGCAGATTTCCACCGGCAGTCCCGTGGTCTATGTCGGCATTCTGGTTCTCGGCTGCGCCCTGTTCCTGATCGTGCCGTTTATCGTCTATGCGAAACGCAAGCCCTCCTGGAGAAATCCGTCCACCACATTCGAGCCCTTCAACTGGGAGATCGAGGGGCGCCGTCCCTCCGTGGCCTCGAAATGGCCTGAGGGATACGAGCCCACGCAGGAGCAGATCAGACGCGCCATGGAGTGGGAAGACGGCGAGCTCGGCCCGGTGAGCCTCAAGACCGTGGGAGAGGTCACCGACATGTCGATCAAGCCCGAGCCCGCGAAAGGAAGCGCCGCGCAAAGCCCGCAGGCCGGCGCAGGCAGCGGTCCGAAGCCGGGCAAATGACCCGGGGTCGTTTTCATGACGTATATTCGGCGGCGGCGCCGGGCTTCCGGGCCGCCGCGTTTTTTTGATTCCTCTAATCTCAATCCGCTATGGTCAAGACAGGCAAAGCCCCCCTTTCCACTCTCACATTCTGGGCAATCATGTCGCTCTCGCTGGTGGTCAACCTCCCGGGACTCGCCGTGACGCCGATGCTCGCCACCCTCGAGAAGGTCTTCCCGGGCACCACCCAGATCGAGGAGCAGCTTCTCACAGTGCTCCCCAATCTTCTCATCATACCCTTCGTGCTGCTCTCGGGCAAGCTTTCCCTCACCCGCCACAAGAGGGCGGTGGTGGTCGGGGCGCTGCTCGTCTACCTGCTCTGCGGCGTCTCCTATCTGCTGGCCCGCAGCATGACCACGCTGATTATCGCCAGCTGCGTGCTGGGATGCGGCGCCGGCCTGGTGATTCCCTTCTCCACCGGCTTCATCGCCGACTGCTTCGAGGGAAAATACCGCATGAAGGAGATGGGGCTCCAGTCGGGCCTCTCCAACATGACGCTTGTGGCCGCCACATATGCCGTGGGCTGGCTCAGCCACGGCGACTGGCATCTCCCCTTCGTGGTGTATCTCGTCCCCCTCATCCCGCTGCTTCTGAGCGGCGGCCTCCGGGGCATCCCGACCGCCGACTTCTCCACTCCGGAGCCTGCCCCGGCGCCGGCGGCGACACCCGCGCCCGGCAAGACGCCCGACGCTCCCGCCGCCCCCCGATCCACCCGCGGCTTCTACGTCAGACGCCTCCTCGGGGTGATGGGCGTGTATTTCTTCATCTCCTTCGCCACCGTCACCATCACTCTCTATTGTCCGTTTCTGATTGAGAAAAAAGACTGGAGCACCTCCCTGTCGGGCACCGTCACCTCCCTCTATTTCCTCTTCATATTCATCCCGGGCTTCGTGCTTCCGTGGATCGTGCGCCATCTCAAGGGGGGCTCATTCGCCGTCTGCGCCGTGATGATGACCATCGGCATAGGGCTTTTCGCCTTCTTCCCCGACAAATGGGCCCTCTGCCTCGGCGCCTCCCTCGCCGGCCTGGGCTACGGAGTGTGCCAGCCGCTGATCTACAACAAGGCCAGCCGGTGTGTCTCCGATCCGAAAAAAGCCACGCTGGCGCTCAGCTTCGTGCTCTCCGCCAACTATATCGCGATTGTCGTGACTCCTTTCATCATTTCCCTGCTCAGGTCGGTCTTCGGCGTGGCGCCCGGCGGATCTTTCGCCTTCATCCTCGGATTCGCGCTCCTCGTGGTCTACACCGGAGTCACCATCCTCGCCCGCAATTCCTTCGCCCTGAACGTGACTGAAAATTTCTATGACTGAAACCCGATTTTATGAAAGACATAATCACCTGTATAGCACTCGTCTCCTCGCTTTGCTGCGCCGCGCCATGCGCCGCCCAGCAGCATCCCGCCCGCAGCGCGGAAAGCCCGCTGCATCCCTTCGCCGACACAGATACGGCGCATGCCGTGAAGTATCTGTCGGAAAACGCCCCCTCGGCCTTCAACATCCCCTCCATGCCGCGCTTCGCGATTTTCGGAAAAGAGCGCAAATTCTATCTCGGCATCGGAGGCTCCCTGAAAGCCACCGCCGGCTTCGATTTCGGAAATCCGATCTCCAATCCCAACGCCTTCGCCACTTCGGCCATCCCGATGCAGAGGGAGGAGGGCGACGGCGCGAGACTCCAGATCTGCGCCCAGCAGTCGTCGTTTTTCGTCAATTTCGTGGCGCTCCCGGGCAACAGCAACCAGATAGGGGCCTATGTCTCCTTCAACCTCATCAACCCGGGCTACACCCCGATGCTCACCAACGCCTATATGACATGGCGGGGCGTGAAGGCCGGCTACGGCTTCTCTCTCTTCACCGATGCAGGAGCCGTCTCGCCTACGATCGACTACGAGGGACCCAATGCCGCCACCGCCGTATATTCCACGATCCTCAACTATGAGAAGACGTTTGGCCGGCAGCGCAACTGGAAGGTGGCCGTCGGCATGGAGATGCCTGTCAACTCCTTCACCAACACGGAGCTCACCCGCACGGTGACGCAGCGCGTGCCCGACATCCCGATGTATCTCCAGTATTCCTGGGCCGACGGCTCCGGCTGGCTGCGTCTCTCGGCCCTCATACGCAACCTCTATTACCGCGACTGCGTCACCGGCCGCAACATCGACAAGATCGGCTGGGGCCTGAAGCTCAGCGGCTCGACGCCGGTGGCCGGCGGCCTCACGGCCTATTACCAGGCAGTGGCCGGCAAAGGGGTGGCAAGCTATATCCAGGACCTCACGGGGGAGGGGATGGACCTCATGCCCTCGAGCCACAACGAGGCGGTGCTCGACCCGGTGAAGGTGTGGGGAGCGTATCTCGGCCTGCAGTACACCTTCTCGCCTAAAGTCTTCTGCTCCGCCACCTACAGCCACGTGCGCGCCTACGCGCGCCGATATGCCGGCGGCGACACCGCGTGGCCCGACCAGTACCGCTATGGCCAGTATCTGGTGGGAAACGTCTTCTACAACATCAACTCCCTGCTGCAGTGGGGCGTGGAATACCTCTGGGGGCGGCGTGTCGACATGTCGGGGCTCTCTCGCCACGACAATCGGATACAGACCATGCTCCAGCTCTCTTTCTGACCCCTCTTTCCTGAAGCTCCATCCGGAGGGTCGCGGCGACATCATTATGTCGTTTTGACCCTCCGGAATTTCCTTTTTCAGTTTTTGTGAGCTACCTTTGTGGAAAAATACGCAGGATATGAAGCATCTTCTTCTGTTGCTGATCCGATTCTATCAGGGAGCGGTCTCGCCCCTCACTCCTCCGGCCTGCCGCTTCACCCCCACGTGCAGCCAGTATGCGCTGGAGGCCGTGATGAAATACGGCGCCCTCAAGGGGGGCTGGCTCGCCCTGCGCCGCATCCTGCGCTGCCACCCCTGGGGAGGCAGCGGCTACGACCCGGTGCCCTGAGGGAGCTTCACGTCAACCATAATCAGTCGACCCGCATGATTCTCGACATACACACCCATCATCCGGCGCCGCAGCCCGACGGCGTCATCAATGTCTCTCCGGGCGAACCGCTTCAGGAGGGACAGCTCTATTCAGCCGGCATCCATCCCTGGACCACCCTCGCCGCGCCCGCTCCGGAGCTGCTCGGCGAGCTGGAGCGTCTATGCTCGCTTCCCGCCGTGGTGGCGGTGGGGGAGTGTGGCGTCGACATCGCCAGGGGCGGGCCGCTCTTCCGCCAGCTCCAGGTGCTGAAGGCGCACATAGAGCTCTCGGAGAGGCTCGGCAAGCCCCTCATACTCCATGAGGTGAAGGCCCACGACATCATACTGGGGCTTCGCCGCGACATGCAGCCGGCGCAGCCGTGGGTGGTGCATGGCTTCCGTGGCAAGCCGCAGGTGGCGGAGATGCTGCTCCACGGCGGCCTCTGGCTCTCCTTCGGCACCCGGTTCAATCCGGAGAGCCTCGCCAAGGCACTGGAAGCCGGAAAGGCCCTTGCCGAGACCGACGACTCGCCCCGGACCATCGACGAGGTCGTGGCCCTTCTCTCGCAGAGCGCCGGCCGCGACCTCCGCCCCGTCCTCGCAGCCTCCGCCGCCCGCTTCCTCTCCCTCCCCTCTGGGTTTGCGATAAATTAGCTTTTATTTGGACGTCTCCGCCTTCACCCACCATCTTGAATATCTTCAATTTTTCGCAGGCTTGGGACGCCCTGTCGGAGTGCAGTCGAGGATTCGCACGAAACGCTCCCTGTTTTCACCGTAATCCTTCTCAAGAGTCTTGCCCAGACGGCTCCATCTGGTGTAGACGTTGGCTTCGTTTGTATTGCATAAGTGGTATCTCAACGTTAGTGTCCTGCATTTTATTAAGGGTTTCCTTTATGCCCTCCATCTCGGCAACCGTCACATTCATATAATCCCGCATCTCTTGAAGCTTAAGACGGTGTCGCTGACGCATCACGACAATCAGGAACAAAGCGGAAATTACCAGAATCGCAATGACGAAAATGAAAATCAGTTTGTTCCTCTCGTTTGCAATCATTACCTTCTGGGCTCGGTCTCTCTGAAAATCCCGCTCGATAAGTGAGATCTCTTCACGCATCGCCGTCCTCACGTTCTGCCGCTCCAGCTTGGAAAAGGTCATTACCTCCTTAATTTTTAACCCCGTCCATTTTTAGTGGACAGTAGTGAGCCATTATTAACAATTCAATCTTATGAAAATGGTGTTAGTAGATGACAAAAATTGAAATTATGCTGTTAAACATTTAATTTTCAGTCGATTAAATTTGCAAAAGTCCCTG
>CANQRV010000054.1 GCA_947626355.1 uncultured Muribaculaceae bacterium | reverse complement strand
AGATGATGTCTTCTTCATATCTTATAATTTTTACACAAAGATACGAATTATTTCTCTGATATGCAAATATTTAATTTGCCACATACCGTCAAGGCCTTTCTTCGGACAGCCGGAGCGGAAAGACTCCCAAATGGATGAAACATCTGCAGATCATCGACTCGACAACCATAACGCTCTTCTCCAATCTGCTTTTCAAGGGAGTCGGGAGACATCCCAAGACCGGGAAGAAGAAAGGCGGCATAAAGGTTCATACAGTCATACACGCCAACGAGGGCGCCCCCTCCGACATAAAGTTCACCTCCGCCGCCACAAACGATTCTTTCATGCTCAAGCCCTCCACACTCTCCAAGGGCGACATCATGGCCATGGACCGCGCCTATATCGACTATGAGAAGTTCGAGCAGCTTACACAACGCGGTGTGACATATGTCACAAAAATGAAGAAAAATCTGAAATACAAAATATTGTCAGATACCATGTATCAGACTCCGGACGGCCTAATGGAGGTCAGGATACAGCCTCTTCAACAACCCGGAAAAAGAGTGGGAAATCATTCTTGCCAAAGCCTCGGAATCGCCTCCCGAACCATCACTTTTTGACTGAGGGGGCTTGTATAACTTAAAAGCAGACTCGAACACCGTAAAAATCGGCGTTCGAGCCATACTCTATAGCCATATTCAAGTTTTATCGGACAGCAACACTTTTATATAGTCGGAGTGGAATATGAATGTCAGATATCAGCCTCGATCTTGGGTGTGGGACGGAACATCATGTTGTAGACGAACACCGCGAGGAGGGCACCTGCGAGCGGGCCGACGACCATGATCCAGAAATCAGGCCAGGCATTGCTCGAGAAGAGGGCCGGGCCAAAGCTGCGCGCAGGGTTGACGGAGCAGTTGTCGACGGGGATGCCGACGATATTCACCAGGCCAAGGGCAAGACCGATTGCAAGACCGGAGAACTTGCCGAAACCCTTCTTGGGGTCGGTGGCGCCAAGCACCACAAGCACGAAGACCATTGTGAAGAGAATCTCCATCAGCAGAGCCATCCCCTTGCTGACGCCGGGCTGACACACATTGGCGGCAAGATAATTGCCGGAAGAGGCCGTGATGCCGCCATACTGGAACGCCGGGCCGCCCATGTAGAAGAGCCAGAAAAGGAAGGAAGCGCCGACAGCCGCGCCGAGCAGCTGCGCCACTACATACATGATGAAATCCCTGCCGCTCATCTTTCCCGCCACGAACATGGCGAAGGAAACGGCGGGATTGACATGGCAACCTGAAATATTACCTATGCAGTAGCAGAGACATACAAGAATGAGTCCGAAACATAGACCGATGCCGAGCACACCGATCTCGGGACCTGCCAACACGGCGCTGCCACACGCCATCAACACCAGAAACATGGTGCCAAACATCTCGGCTAAAAACTTCTTCATATTAACAATGTTTTTATGTTTTTATAGTATTTTGAAATTAAAACGCCCCCTTCCGACAAAAGTTCAGCTCCCGGAGCGCATTTATCGAAAATACGCTCCGAGAGCTGCCATATATCCCTGGCGAGGAGTCTTACTCCTTCATCATCACGAGGCGAACGCCGTCGCTGTCTTTACCCACATAGCAGGTGGTGGCCTTGTGACACCAGATCTCGGCTTTGATCTCATTGCCCCCCACTATCTTGATAGTGCCTGTGCCGGTTTTTTCAAATTCCATCGACTTAAGCTCCTTCTTTATGTCCTTGGCATTCTTGAGTCCATAGATGGTGACATTGTTGACGCCTTTAGTCTGTGGATTGTATTTTATCTCCATGATCGGTCCCATGCAGTTGGAATCGAGACAATAGACCGCCGTGGCGGCCGACGACACCGAAGAGAGCTTGTAGCCTTTGGCCTTGCACTCTGCGGCTATCCTGTCGGCATTGTCGATTTTCAGAAATTCAAGACCGGTCTGCATGACATTGGTCTGAGCCAATGCGCCCAGTGTTGCAAAAGCGATTACCAGAAAACAAATCAGTTTTTTCATAAGATCATTTATTTGGATAATTGTTCTTTTCGGAAATCAAGTCTGCCACCGCCTCCGTAAACTCGTCTTCGCGCATGTCGTAAGGGAGCCAGTTGATATGGAATCCCCGGCGCTCCATTCCCCGGAACCACGTCATCTGCCGCTTGGCAAACTGATGGATCGCGGTGGCGAGACCGTCTCTCATCTGCCCGCGCGTCAGTTTTCCGATTATATACAGCGTCAGGAACTTATATTCGAGTCCGTAATAGATAAGGTCGGCGGGAGTCAGGCCGCTGTCGAGAAGCGCGCGCACCTCCTCCACCATACCCTGCTCCAGACGGGCGTCGAGCCTGATGTCGATACGCTGCCTGCGCAGGTCGCGGGGAATGTCGACTCCGATGACCACAGCGTTCAACGGAGAGGCCACCGCACGGTCGGCGAGGCGGGCAGCCCCGGGGTTGGCCGCATAATAGGCGGCTATCTCGATGGCCCTGACGGCACGGGCGGGAGTGTCGATGTCGGTGACATTGTGGAGCTGCTTCATGCCTCCGAGAATCGATGCAAGCTCCGTGAGACTTTTCCCGGCAAGACTGTCGCGCAGCTTCGGGTCGCACGGCACCTCCGGCATAACGATGCCGGAAAGCGCGGCCTCCACATACATGCCGCTGCCGCCACAGACCACGGGTAGCCGACCTCTCGACGAGATGTCGTCTCTCACCCGGGTGAAATCGCTGAGATAACGGTGGAGGTTGTATTTCTCCCCGGCCTCGCAGACATCCACGAGATGCACCGGCACATCGCCATATTCATCAAGGTCCTTGCCGGTGCCGATATCCATGCGTCGATACACCTGCCGGGAGTCGGCGCTGATGATCTCGCCGCCGAAAGCCCTCGCCAGCGACACGGCGCGACGGGTCTTGCCCGATGCGGTGGGGCCTACCACCGCGAGGACGTCTATTGCCATTGGCGACTGTTTTTCGATCCGGTGAGATTCCTGAACCAACGTTTCACCTTAAACATCCTGGTGTCGGCGTTGAAGAGGGAAATACGGATCCATTTGTCGTCCTGAAAATCGAGATTCGATTTTCTCACATCATCAAACGTGAAATTCTGGTTGTAAGACCTGATCTTGCTCTTGCGGTTGCCGTTCTCGTCAAACACCTTCTCGGTGATCATGATTGTGGAGAGCCTCGAGAGGTCGCCGCACGCGATGCGTGAGAGATGTGTCGGACTATACTGATAGATATACTTCAGCTTTCCGAAATCGATCCATTCCCCTCCGAGGTTGAAGGCCGGACAGCTGTCACCCTCGCCCGGATTTATGAAATAGAAATACCGGAGCAGGGAATGCTTCTGGATGTCGGGCGACTTGCGGCCGAAGAAGAAGCGGAGCTCGCCGTCGCTGACGCCGGTCATCTTCTGGATGGTCTGTCTCACCTCGTCGACGCGGATGCCGTTGACGGTGCGTTTAGTGAAAAACGGCGTATCGAGCACCTCGCGGTAGGGTGTGTTGACATCGATGGAGTGGGGATCGAGATATACCCTCTCGCCGCATATGACATAGAAGCGGATATACGTCTTGGCCGTCATGTCGTTGATTTCCTCCGGGGTGATGATCTCGTCGTTCTCTTTCAGGTCGAGATAGAGATTGTAATATCTGAAGATGAAGTATAGCTCGTCGAGCAGGAGATAGATCACCAGAAGCCAGCTGAACACATACCAGTCGCGTCCGTTAACCACGGCCTCCTTCACATAAAGCTGGTAGTAATATAGCCACACCAGAGCGGAGAGCACGCCGAACGTCACGATCAGGTTTTTGAGCTGCACCATCGACTCCACGCTGATGATGCGTCCGAACTGACCTCGCTCCACACTGTCGCCCTTGTCGAGACGGCAGTTTACGCATAATGTGAGACTGTGACGCCTGAGGAAAATGACCACAAGCGTCACTAAGCTGACCGGGCACAGCACAAGAGCCGGCACGTAGGGATTGTTGAAGAACACAAGCTCCTTCGGAGGGATTATGATGCCCCACACGTAAAGCACATTGATGACAATCGACACGAAAGTGTATGCGATCATGCAATAGAACATCGCGTAGGGAATCAGCATGCAGTTGGGAGAGCCATGGAGCCGGTTGTTGTAGAGCAGCGTGTAAAGCACTGCCGAACAGATAAGGGATACAACCGGGTTAAGGTAGAAAGGAAGCATACGACCGAGGACGACCGTCATGACAACAGTGAGCACGCCGATTGTGAAATTCTTCCACAACTGGTAAATCTGCATGCTGTTGACTTTCTTCAGATCTTCCATCGCCGTATGGTGTATAGGTTAAGACGGCAGGCCGTCAGTTTTTAACATTCAGGTCGAGAAATTTCACAAGCCTGCGGAAGAGCATCTCACGAGCGTTGCACATCCTGAGGCTGTGTTCCCACCCGGTGAAGGCCATCATCTCGAAAAGTTTGGATTCATCGGTCAGACGGGAGGTATAACGCAATGTGTTGTCGAAATGCACATTGTCATCGTTGGTACCGCTCATTATTAATAACGGCTTATTCATGTCGTTTGTTCGGCCGAGGGCACTCCCTTTTTCATATCCGCTCTCATTCTGCTGCGGAGTCGACATATATCGCTCCGTATAAATCGAGTCGTAGAGATGCCAGTCGGTGACGGGAGCCATCGCCACACCGGCCTTGAATGGATTGCCGGGCTGGGAGAGCTCCATGAGGGTCATGTATCCGCCGTAGCTCCATCCGAAGCAGCATGTGCGCTGGGCGTCTACAAAGGGAAGCGACGCGAAATAGCGGGCTCCTGCAATCTGGTCGACGGTCTCATACTGTCCGAGTCTCTTATACACCACATTTGCCCACTCACGCGAACGGTTGCCGGTGCCTCGGCCGTCGACGGCAGCCACCACATAACCCTGGGAGGCCACATAGAAGATACCGTCCATCATCCAGCGGTTTTCCACGAGCTGCGAGTCCGGGCCGTTATACTGATACATCATCAGAGGATACTTCTTCGAGGGGTCGAAGCCGGAAGGCTTGATGATGAAGGCGTTCATATCCTGGCCATCGTCGTTCTTCACCGTCAGGAACTCCATCTTGGGAGCGGAGGCGTATTTGGCCGCATATTCCTCATTGAGCTCCACGTCGACCACCTTTGCGCCCTTGGCATTGCAGACAGTGTAGCGTGTCGGAGTTGTGGAGCTGCTGTAGGTGAGCAGGAAGTACGAGAAATTGCCGCTGAAGGCGGCAGCCGAAGTACCCTCCTTCGCGGTGAGAGTGGAGCGGCGACCGGAGCGGTCCACACTCTCCACCACGCGGTTGATGGCGCCTGTGGAGGTGGTCTGCACATAGTCGACACCGGCGGCCGAGCGTCCGTAATAGGCGGTGACGTTGTAGTCGCCGCTGGTGATCTTGCGGAGCTGACGGCCGTTGTAGTCATATTCATAGAGATGACGCCAGCCGTCGCGTTCGCTGCCGATCACGAAGCTCTGCTTACGATATTCCACCATCTGATAGGCAGCGGGGCTCAGCCACGCCGACGAATTCTCCACCAGCACCTGACGGGCCACCGTGGAGCCGGGATTGACCTTGAAGAGACGCAGCTCGTTCTGGTCGCGGTTGAGAAGCATCACCATCAGCGAGCTCCCCTCCCCGTCAAATTCCATCGAGGGCACATAGTCGGTGGCGCCGATGGGGAGATCCATCTTCTTCACCACGCGGGTATCGAGATTGTAGCTGTGGACACTCACCACCGAATTAGGGTATCCGGCGAGCGGATACTTATAGGAATAGGCAGCGGGATAGGGATCGGCGCCGGCGCCGGCGTCACACCAGCTACGGTAGTTGTCGAAGCGGTATTCCGGCACGTCGGTCTCATCGAAACGCACGAAAGCGAGCATCGAGTCGTCGGCGCTCCAGCGTATTGTGTTGTCGATGCCGAACTCCTCCTCGTATCCCCAGTCGGGGATGCCGTAGATTATTTTGTTGGGCATGCCGTCGGTGGTCACGGCCACATCTGTCTTGTAGTCGAGGTTGGCCACGTAGATATTATTCTCGTAAGTGTAGGCCACCATGCGGCCGTCGTTGGAAATCACGGCGCCACGCTGCGGACCTCTCTGCGACACCTTGGCAAGCGTGCCTCGCATCACGTCGTAGACATAGAACTCGGCAGTGAACGAACGGCGGTAGATCTTCTCCTCATTGTTCCAGAGCAGAATCTTCTTCTCGTTGGCGCTGAGGGAGTATCCGTCGAAGTCGGATATCTTCACGTCACCCTTCACGGCGTCGAGCGAGAAGAGCGTGGAGGTCTTCTTGCCCGTCTTATAGCTGAAGACTTCGATGGCTCGTCCGTCATCGCTGAGGGCACAATAGGAGATGCCGTCGGCCATGGGGCGCATGTCTTTCACGCGTTTGGGAGCAGCCAGCGACACATCGCAATAATCGGCCACCGTGAGGCCGGAGGCCTCGGCCGGGGAGAAAGGCGCAGCCGCGAGGGCAGCCGCCATGATCATTCCACTGCAGAGTTTCATATATGGGGTGATATGGGTCTAAGGTTAACGGGTTATCAATAATTACGTGCGAAAAGCACCCTGCGCTTCGAGGGACGGCCGGTGACCATGCAGACTCCTGGCTCGTCGTCGCCGTCGAGGGGGATGCAACGGATAGTGGCCTTGGTCTCCTCCTTGATACGGTCTTCGGTCTCGGGAGTGCCGTCCCAGTGGGCCATGATGAAGACACCTTCCTCGATGCGCTTCTTGAACTCGTCGTAGGTGTCGACATAAACGGTGCGGCTCTGACGCAGGTCGAGCGCCTTCTGATAGATGTTCTGCTGGATATCCTCGAGGAGACTTTCGATCCTCGACTCAATGCCCTCGAGCGAAACGGTCTCCTTCTCGAGAGTGTCGCGTCGCATGATCTCCACGGTATTGTCGGCGATGTCGCGGGCACCGATGGCCAGACGCACTGGCACGCCCTTGAGCTCGTAGTCGGCGAACTTGAATCCCGGACGGCGGTTGTCGGCATCGTCATACTTCACGCTCACGCCGAGACCGCGGAGAGCGGCGATCACGGGCTCCACGCGGCGGGTGATGGTCTCGAGCTGCCCGGCATTCTTGTAGATAGGCACGATCACCACCTGGATGGGGGCGAGATGCGGAGGAAGCACGAGGCCGTTGTCGTCGGAGTGGGTCATGATGAGGGCACCGATAAGGCGAGTGGAGACGCCCCAGGAATTGGCCCATACATACTCAGGCTTGTTTTCCTTGTTGATGAAAGTGACGTCGAATGCCTTGGCGAAATTCTGGCCGAGATTGTGGGACGTACCGGCCTGAAGGGCCTTGCCGTCCTGCATCATGGCCTCTATGGTGTAGGTGTTGAGGGCGCCGGCGAAACGCTCGTTGGCGCTCTTGACACCCTTGATCACCGGCATCGCCATATATTTCTCGGCGAAGTCGGCGTAGATGTTGATCATCCTTACAGTGCGTGCCTCCGACTCCTCGGCGGTGGCGTGAGCGCAGTGGCCCTCCTGCCAGAGGAACTCGGAAGTGCGCAGGAACATCCTGGTGCGCATCTCCCACCTCATCACGTTGGCCCACTGGTTGATCAGCAACGGAAGGTCACGGTAGGAATGAATCCAGTTCTTATAAGTTCCCCAGATGATTGTCTCGGATGTAGGGCGCACAATGAGCTCCTCCTCGAGCTTAGCGTCGGGGTCAACTATTACGCCGTTGCCCTCGGGGTCGTTCTTGAGACGGTAGTGTGTCACCACAGCGCACTCCTTGGCGAAACCCTCCACATGCTCGGCCTCGCGGCAGAGGAATGATTTGGGAATCAGCAAGGGGAAATATGCGTTCTGCACACCCGACTCCTTAAACATGCTGTCGAGTGTCCGCTGCATCTTCTCCCAGATGGCGTAGCCGTATGGCTTGATCACCATACAGCCTCTCACCGGGCTGAGCTCGGCGAGGTCGGCTTTGACCACGAGCTCATTATACCATTTTGAATAGTCGTCGCTTCTTTTTGTAAGGTCTTTCAGTTCTTTTGCCATAACGTTGGTAGGGGGCTATTTTTACGCGGGCACTGTCCGGAAGAGCGGCGGCCTTTCGGGCTCCAGCCTTCCAGACAGGCTAAAACAATGCAAAGTTAATAAAAAAAAGGGATTCCCGGGCCTGACAGGTCATTTTTATTTAGCTGGTTGCAATCAGCGCAGACGGTCGGCCGACTGGAGGAGCTTATGGTCGCGCTGCATGCAATACCAGGCGAGCACAGTGGTGACGATGGCTATAAAGGGTGCCAGTACGATTTCGCTCCATCCGATAGAGCCCCCCTCGATACATCCGTAGCCGAGCGAGGCTGCCACCGCCATGCCTGCGATGATGAAAAGCAGGCTGACCAGACATACTCTCTTCTGGAGACGCAGGTTCCTGAAAAGGAAGATGTCGATGAGCGGGAGGATGACGCACATCAGGGAGATGATGAAGAAATACCACGTGTGGAGCAGATAACCGGTCGGGGCACCCCCTGTAGCCTCCCCTTCGTAGCAGAAGCCGAGGGTCGAGAAACTGAAGGTGTAGTCGGCGGTCTGCACCTGGCCGAGGGAGAGGAAAGTGAAGCAGGCCATGAGCCCTGCCGTGAGCAGCAGAAGCAGAGTCTGCCAGCGTTGTATCACCATGATTTTATCAGATTAAGCGGTTTGCATAATTAACATGCTGCAAAATTAATAAAAATAGTTGGCTGTAGCCACTTTTCGGCACGCGATTTGTTATTGACAAATAAAACACACACCACAACGATGACACCCAATACCTCAGAAAGCGCAGTGGGCACTAACGCTGCGAAGCCCCTCGACGAGCTCCGCGAGGCGGCCTACGCCCGGAAAGTGGCGTCAGGCATAGCGATGGCTCGCCGACTGAACGCCACATCAGGCATGGCCGGACGTGAGCAGGCCTACGGAATCTCGCGCGAGCTCGACTCCATAGCCGACTCCTACCGGTATATGCTCCGGTATATGCTTGACGGCCACGCCGACGACAGCCGCGGCCAGATGATCGACGGGTTGTGCCACCGCCTGTTGAATGTGGCCGACACTCTCGAGCGCCTCTCGCTAAGAGACTCGAGCGGACGCCCCTATTTCACGGCGGCGAGGTTCACTGCGCTCGGCAACAAGAGCCTTAAGGAGAAAATCGACATCTACATGGCGGAGGCAGGAAAGGCGGCTCTTGCCGTAGAAGCCGGAGTGGCGGCCGGAGAGACGGGACGCCTCAAGGATGACCTGCTGATCGACATATTCCGCCAGGTGAGGTCTATGGCCGACGCGCCGGCGGCCGACTATGAGGCCATCCACGACGTTCTCGGAAATCCCGACACGCCCTACGAGCTCGCCAGCCAGCTCATCACCGCCCTGATGCTCGCCAACATCGAGTATTTCGACGAGAAAGGGTTTGCGCTGCTGCTCGAAGCCGCCTCCGACGAGATGCCGCCGCTCCTGGCAGTCCGCGGCCTGACAGCCCTTATCATCGTGGCGCGCCACAACAGGCGCCGCATAGCGCTCCACCCCAGGAGCTACGGGAGACTGAAGGCCCTCTCGGAATCGATAGTGCAATACGGGAGGATACGCACAGTGATGACCAATATGCTTATGGCACGCGACACCGACCGCATAGTGAAACGCCTCAACGACGAGGTGATACCGGGACTGATGAAGATACGCCCCGACGTGATGCGCAACCTGCGCAAGGCCGGCAACGAACCCGACTTCGGCTCGATGGAGGAGAATCCGGAATGGGAGGAGATCCTGAAGAAAAGCGGCGTTGAGAAACAGCTCCGCGAGCTCACCGACATACAGATGGAGGGGGGCGACGTGATGATGGGGGCCTTCTCAAGGCTCAAGAGCTTCCCTTTCTTCCGGGAGGAGAGCCACTGGTTTCTGCCGTTTGACCCGCGCCACAGCTCGCTGGCCGGCAAGTTCGTGGCCGAGGAGCCCTTCAAGACGATGCTCGAATCGAACCGCGACATGTGTGACAGCGACAAGTATTCACTGGCGTTCTCGCTGGCCGGCATGCCGGCTCTGCAACGCAACGCCGTCTCCATGCAGCTCGACGCACAGCTCCAGCAGCTCAACGAGGCCCTTGCCGAGGCACGCCTGAAAGCGGCCGCGCCTGATTTCGATACGGAGGCCCGCCGCTTCATGCGCGACATCTACCGATATAGCAAGATCCACGAGAAAGACACGCTCGAGCGGCTTCTGTCGGAGCCGGTTACCCCCGATGACCTGCCGGCCCTCTCCGACTTCATGGAGAGCGATGAGTTTCTCAACCTCCTCGCCGAATTCCATTTCAAGAGGAAATACCACCACGACGCCCTGCCGCTTCTCGAGATCCTCTCGAAGCGCAGAAGCTCCGACCCGACACTCATGGAGAAGGTGGGCTACTGCCGCTACATGGAGGGCGACCTCTCCGGAGCCCTCGAATGGTACAGGCGCGCCGAGCTTTTCAAGCCCGACAGCATCTGGCTCTGGCGACAGACGGCATTGTGCCTGAAGCAGACAGGACAGTTTGAGGAAGCGGGCGCCTACTACCGCAAGCTGCTCGACTCCTCCCCCGACAACTACGGGCTCATAATGAACCTCGGCCACTGCTCGCTGCAGAACGGCGACTACGACGAGGCTCTCCGCCAGTATTACCATGCCCTCTACATAAATCCCGACAACGCTAAGCCCCGGAGGGCCATAGCATGGGTCGAGCTTCTCAAGGGCAACTACGATAAGAGCCGCGAATGCTATTCGCGACTGCTCTCCTCGGAATCGGAATGCGACGACCTTCTCAACTACGGGCATCTCAATTTCCTGACGGGCAACTACCGGGAAGCAGCCACCCTCTATCGCCGCTATGCGTCGATGTGCGGCCTCAATCCGGAAGAACTCGCACGTCAGATTGCCGACGACTACGACGTGATAAGCCGCTGCGGCGGCAATCCGGAGGAGCTTCGCCTTGTCCTGGAGTCGGTCATCCTCGACAGTCAGGGCGCATCCTGAGCCACAATGCCACCACATTGATGAAGCCGGCCCCCGCATCCTTGATGGAATGCGGGGGCCGGCTTCATATCTTTACCGAAGACTCCGGCATAAACCGGAGCATGTCATCTTGAGAGCACCTTCTCGATCGACTCCACGGCGTCGGAGAGCTCCTTGGTGTATGGCAGACGGTCTTTCACGGCGGCTATTCCATGGAGCACCGTGGCATGCTTGCGGTTGAGCTTGTTGCCGATGGCAGTTGAGGAAAGAGTGGTGTGCTTGTGGGAGAGATACATGATCATCTGCCGGGCGTCGGCGATGTCGCGCACGCGGCTCTTGCTGAAGATCACGTCGGGGTTGAGGTTGTAGAACTCGGCCGTCGACTCCACTATCATGTCGAAATTGATGTCTTTCTTCACCGGATGCTTCACCGAATGGCTCATCACGGTCAGCGCAAGCTCCTTGGTGATCGGAGCGTTGAGAGTGATGGAATGCGTGAGAATGCCCATCACCACGCCTTCAAGCTCACGAACGGAGCCGGTGCATTTCTCGGCAATCACGTCGATGACGTCGGCCGGAATGTCGAGACCGTTCTTGCGGGCCTTGAAGCTGAGGATCGACTTGCGGAGATTAAGGTCGGGCTTCGGTAGCTTCTCCGTGACTCCCCACTTGAAACGGTCGATGAGTCGGTCGGCGATGCCGTCGAGCTCCACGGGAGGACGGTCGCAGGTAAAGACAAGCTTCTTGCCGTGCTGGTGGAGATGATTGAATACCGGGAAGAGGCCGTTGGCCGTACCATCCTTGAATGTCAGCTCCTGGAGGTCGTCGATAAGGAGAGCGTCGATCTGCTGAAACCAGTTGAGAAACGCCGGAATCTTCTTCTGTATGGTGGCGTTGGCATAGAGGTTCTGAAACTGGCGCAGAGTGATGAAGAGCACCTTGGCACGGGGATTGCGCTCCTTGATGCGGATGCCTATGGCCTGGATGAGATGGGTCTTCCCTACTCCGACCTCTCCATAAAGGAAGAAAGGGTTGAAGTCAGACTTCTCGGGATGGTTGGCGATAAACTCTGCGATGGTGAAGGGAAGGCGGTTGCTGTCGCCGAGGCAATAGTTCTCAAACGTGAGCGACGGATTGAGCATGGAGTCAATCTCCTCAAACTTTCCAGGCTTGCCGGCAGAAGGATCGACGGGCTTCTGCAGCGACTGGAAGAAACGGCTGTTGAGAGCCGGGCTCTTCTCCTGGCTCGGGAGCACCACACGCGAGTCGCCGGTCTCACCGCTCACCACACCTACTATATATGAGATGCGGGTAGAGGAGCCGAACACCTTGTCGCGGGCGGCCTTGATGATGTTGTAGAAATCATCTTCGAATTTCTCAAAGAAGAACTGCGACGGCAGACTTATCGACAATTCATTGTCGATATACCCTACTGCCTTCGCCTGAGAGAAGAACGTGTCAAACCGCTGCTGTCCGATATTGTCGCGGATTATGTCGAGGCATTTCTGCCATTTTGATTTGTAGTCGTCGATCATGATTTTTGAGAAATTGGACACAAAATAAGCACAAAAATTCCAAATAAAAAAGCCCGGAAATTTTTGGACATTACCGCCGGAGCTTAAAGGGGCTGAAATTCAATTTATTGTGGATATCAGGCCGAAGCCTCGATACCAATATCACACTTTAACCTGATTATCAGCAAAATAATCAATGCCAAACCGCTTAAAGAGCCCCCGTTGACAGATTTTAACAATCTGTTTACAAAGCGTTGCACCATAAACCTTAAAAAAGCACACCAGTCATTATTTAGATTCTGTCTAAACAATGTCATAAAAGCGCCGCTTCCCTACATGTAACGCGATATCTTAGTGGCTCTTCCGCGCAGATAGGAGGTAGGATGCGCTGGATCGCGCTTTATGGGATTGGGAAGGCACACGGCGATGAGGGCACACTGCCGCTTGGTGAGATCGAGCGCCGGCCTGTCGAAATAATGACGGGCTGCGGCCTCCGCCCCGTATATGCCTGGCCCCATCTCGATGGAGTTGAGATAGACTTCCATGATACGGTCTTTCGGCCACATCAGCTCTATCAGGACGGTGAAATATGCCTCCAGCCCCTTGCGGAGCCAGCTATGTCCCGGCCAGAGGAAGACATTCTTGGCGGTCTGCTGCGAGATGGTGCTGGCGCCACGCTGGCGCTTTCCCTGCTTATGCTCCTCAATGGCCCGCTTGATCTCTATGGTGTCAAATCCGTGATGGGAATAGAAGCGGTTGTCTTCCGACGCCACGACTGCTTTGGGCATCCAGGGCGACATCTCGTCGAGAGGCACCCATGTATGGCTCCAGCCGTGGCCGGCATCGCCTACCGGCCTGATGGCGCGTATCACCATCAGCGGGGTGACCTTCACCGGGACAAAACGGTAGATCGCGACTGCGAGCACCGATGAGCCGATGAAAAAGAGGAGCACCCACAACAGAATACGGAATACTTTCTTCATATCGCTTTCGGTCATTAAAGAGGCCGGCCAAAAGAGGCCGGCCATTCTGCAGGTTCCGTCGGTTTCCGGTTAAAGGAGCTTGATGCTGATATATCTCTTCGGGTTCTTCTTTATGTCGACGATGAGCGAATCGACGTCGGCTGTGACGCGGTTGAGCTTGTTGTAAAGCTCCGGGTCGTTCATGAGCAGACCGAGCGTGGAGGTCTGGCTATTGAGCTGGTTGGAGAAAGCCATAAGGTTTCTGGTGACTTCCTCCACATTGCTCATGGTAGAGGAGAGCGGGAGCTCCTTGAGCTGGCTGGAGAGGGAGCTGAGGTTGGAGGTGATGGTGTCGATATTATAGACTACCCTTGCTGCATTACCTGTGATTGCGGGCACGTCGCGGTTGAGGGTGACGCGGAGGCCGGAAGTGGCGGCGAGGATATCTGACGTGATGCCGTCGAGGCGTGAGATCGACTGCGAGAGCGCCGGGTCGGCCACAAGCCTGTTGAGATTGGCGAGGAGGGAGTCGACGCGCGGCAGGATCCTGTTGACGGATGGCATAAGCTGCTCGGTGACATTCTCCATGAGGTCAGGAGCATACATCGTCTCGACGCTTCCTCCGACGGGAATCATCTCCTTGCTCGAGCCGAGCTTGATGTCGATGAAGGAGCCGCTGAGCATCGTGGAGGCGATGAGGGCTTTGGAGTCCTTCGGAAGATGGAGGTTCTTGTTGAGCGCGAGGAGGACCTCGATCTTGCCGGGGTTCTGGTAGTCGAAGCGTATATCCCTCACCTGCCCCACCTTGTAACCGTCGACGACCACAGGAGCCGAGAGCTCGAGTCCCGAGACGTTGGTATAGGTGGCGATATAGAAATTGGCCGGCTTGAAGAGGTTGATTCCTTTCAGGTAATCGATGCCGAAAATAAGGATGAGAATGGCTACTATCACAGAGATGCCTATGCCGAACTCTTTGGTAAGGATTTTTTTCATAACAGATCTTGTGAATGGTGGGTGGGTTATTTTTCTTCGCTTTTAATATTTTTGATTATGAAGGCGTCTGGAATCTTGTCCTTCACCTTTTTTAGTAACGTTTCAATCTCTGACTTGTTTTCCGACTCGCCGTAGGTATATTTATAGAGATTGCCCTCCTTGATGACGGATATCGGAGACAGGCCCTGGAATCTGGGGCTGGAGGAGCTGATCTCATTAGGAGTGGCGAGCACCTGTATCTTATAGACAGTGACCACCTTGTCGCGACGCGCCTTGTGGCCCTTGTCTTTCTTCTTATCCTTTTTCTTATCCTTCTTCCTGTCTTTCTTATTGCTCTTCTTTCCTGAGTTTCTGTCGGCCGTAGCCTGGTTGCCGTCGGCTGTTGAAGGCGCCGCGACATTGCCGGTCTCCATGACGGGAATGCGTGACTCGTGAGCCTCCGGTATGCCAGTTGTCTCGACATTGCGGGCGGAGGATGCGCTGCGCGAGCCGGCCGAGCGGCGGCGGCGCGACCGGGCTTTGGCGTAAGAGTCGTCGTTGCGGCCTGAAGAGACCGACTTACGGTCGGACTGGCGGCTCGAGCGGGCGAGCACCACAGGAGCGTCGTCGGAGCCCGACGGGGTCCTGGCTGCTTCATCGCGGGTCTCCTCCACAGCGGCTTCCTCAACCTCCCGGGAGCTGTCGCCGAGCTGCCGGCGCCAGTTCTTCTCGTATTTCACCACAGCCTCCGCAATGGCCGAGGCAAGCTCCTTGGCACCCTTGTCGGAGGAGATGTAGCTTGCCGACTTGGGATTGCAGATGAAGTCGAGCTCAACGAGCACCGAGGGCATCGACGTGGCCCATAGCACCCAGAAGCCGGCCTGATGCACGCCACGGTCGACCCGGCCCGACCTCACGAGCTCCTTCTGGACATCGCGCGCGAAACCGACGCTCTTGGTGAGGTTCTTCTTCTGGGCTATCTCGAAGATGATATACGACTCGTCGCTCGACGGGTCGAAGCCGCTGTATCTCTCCTCGAAATCGCCCCCCTCGAGCTCGATCACCGAGTTCTCCCGCATGGCCACCTTCATATTGTTGGCGTCTTTATGGAGGCCGAGGGCATAGACCGAGCTTCCCTCCACGTTCTTACGGTTCTTGTTGCTCTTGTCGAGCGAATTTGTGTGGATGGATATGAAGAGGTCAGACTTGGCCTTGTTGGCCACATCGGCCCTTTCCTGGAGGGAGAGGAACGTATCGTCATCACGGGTCATCACCACTTTTGAGTTCTTGAGTTTCTTGCGGAGGATTTCCGCGAGCTTCTTCGCCACTCCGAGGTTTATATCCTTTTCTCTGACGCCGTTGTCGCAGGCGCCGGTATCCTTGCCGCCGTGGCCGGCATCGACTGTAACCACGAAATCACGTTTCTTCTCCTTGGCAAAGGCCTCCGGAGCGGGCAAAGGCAGCGCAGCCAGCAACACCGTGAGCAGACATTTCAAATATATCGGTTTCGTCATTTTTCAGATATTTGCTGCAAAGGTAATAAAAATTCGTCAAACGCCACTCTCACAGCAGCCGCATAGCGATAGCCGCGCAGGCTTCGGCATCGGCGAGGGCGTGGTGGTGGTTGGTCAGGTCGTAACCACACCAGGCGGCTACATAGGTCAGGCCGCAGGAGGGAATCTTGCCACGGAGCTGACGGCGCGCGGCCATCAGCGTGCAGTGGAATTCATATCCGGGATAGTCGAGCCGATAGCGCTCGAAGGCTGCCCGCAGGCATTTCTCATCGAAGGCCTTGTTGTGGGCCACGAGAGGGAGCCCCTCGATGATCGGCTCCACGCCGACCCACACCTCGGGGAAATAATCGGCGGAGTCGGTGTCGGCCCGTGTGAGGCCGTGAACCCTCACGTTGTGGGGATTATAATAATTAGGCGCGGGATGTATCAGGCTATAGAACCTGTCGGCCACAACACCGTTTCTCACAGTGACTACCCCCACGCTGCACACGGAGCTCGGGTAGCCGTTGGCTGTCTCGAAATCGATTGCCGCAAAATCAGTCATCGTTTACTGTCTGTTTCATGTTCTTATTCTTCACAAAATTAATGAAAAAGTGCGTCATAATAATCATTTTTAACTATATTTGCATCTTTATGGACCCTAAACAACCCCAAGCCCCCCTGACGCTCCCCTATCATGACGATATGCTTGAAGCCATCTACCGCTTCGTGGAGGAGCACCGCAATGCCGACGCGACACGTCTGCTGCTCTCCGGAAAAACACCATGCGCGGAGTTTCCGCTCCGCTTCGCCGCCGTGCAGATCGACTGCCGGCGTAAGGCTGCGGCAAAGATTCCCGACTTCCTTCGCCACCGCGAGTTTCTCTTTCCCGACGCGATAAGCTCCGAGCAGGCGAGCCATCAGGCGGTGGCCCGCTACAACGCCGTCGTGACCGGCAACGCTATAAAGGCGCTCGACATGACGGCCGGACTGGGCATCGACGCTTTGACCTCCGCCCTATCGGGCAACACGGTGACGGCCATAGACCTCGACGCGCGGAAGGCGGCGGTATTGCTCCACAATGCCATGGTGGCGGCCGCCCCGTCGCTGACAGTGACGGCAGCCGACTCTGTGGAATGGCTGAAGGGAAGCCGGGAGCGGTTTGACCCATATTCATCGATCCGGCGCGACGTTCGGCCGGAGGAGGGAGGGTCTATGCGTTTTCCGACTGCGTGCCCGACATCACGTCAATCATGGACATGCTTCTTGGCCATGCGCCACGGGTTGTGGTGAAATGCTCTCCGATGCTCGACGTGGCGCAGGTGAGACACGAGCTTCCGGGCGTCACCCAGCTGCATGCCGTCGGGGTAAAGGGGGAATGCAAGGAGCTGCTTGCGGTCGTCGAGCGCGACGCCACAGGATATAGGGAGACGGCCGTGGAGCTCGACACCGACGGACATATCATGTGGAAGATGGAGCTGAATCCGGATTCAGGCCACAGTATACGGTATCTCGGCGGGACGCCGGAGCCGGGGCAATGGCTCTACGAGCCGGATGCCACTGTCATGAAATTCCAGCCTTGGGGAGAGCTCTCGGAGCGCTATCCGGCTCTGATCAAGGCCGCACGCTCCACCCATCTTTTTCTGGGCGACGAGCTTTATGATGATTTTCCGGGAAGGATATTCCGCATCGGGGAAATCGCCGATAAGAAAAAGCTGCGCGCCTTGAAAGGCACGCAGCTCAATGTCGCTGTGAGAAACTATCCTGAGACAGCGGACTCACTGCGCCGGAGATATCATATCGGCGATGGCGGCGAGGGCTTTCTTTACGGCTTCAGCACGGCGGCGGGGAAACACCTCGCGCTGTGCCGGCGCCATCAGAAGCGGAATCCTGCCGAGAGCACTATCTGATGGTTGGAGAGGGAGAGAGCGGAAGTGGGACTCGGTATGCCTGGATTGGCAGGGTCTGACGTATATGCGTGATAGTCTGCGTCGAGATGCTTGTAGACATAGGCAAGGTCGACATAGAATTTCTGATATCTGTAGCCGAGACCGCCGGTGATGTAGTTGGTGGTCTTGTTGAAGGTATAGTTGGGCATCGTGCCGGAGGTGTAGATTATCTCCCTCCCCTCTCTCGCCTCCGACTTCACGGGCGACGACACGTAGGAATAACCGGCGCGGACGCTGAACTGCGGAGTGACGCGGAACTCGGCGCCGACGCGCAGCGTATTCTGGCAGCAGTAATACTGCTTTATGTCGTTGTTGGTGTCATAATATGGGTCGTTGGAGGGAGCCATCGGAGCTGGCTGCTTGCCCTTGCTGTACCAGGGATCTCCCCAGTCGTCCCAGCCGTAGTCCCAGTCGTCCCAGCCGTCATAGCCGTAGTTGGAGGGCTGTGAGAAGCGCATGGCGTGATAGGGCTGCCACTCATAGTCGGCTGAGAGTATGAAGCGTCCGCCGATCACGCCGGCGATGCTTGCGATGACACGCCATGGGCTGCGGAAGTTCATGTTGTTGTAAGCCATTTTCCCGTTATTGGTCCGGGCATCGCGTGTTGCGCCTCCGTCATAGCTGTAGCTGAGCTGCCCGGCGAAGTTCTCCGTAAGCGAATACCAGGTAGGGGTGTGGAATGCGAAGCCGAGACGCAGCTCCTGGATAGGCTTGACGATAATGCCGAGCTGATAGTTGAAGCCTGAGCCATTGGCGTTGTAATAGTTGCTCAGGCCTGTGTCGGCGGTGCCGTTGACGAGCGTGTTGTCATCGCCTGGGATATCGGCGTTGTCGAGGCTCTCGCTCCAATAAGTGTCGGCAGTATAGTTGAAGTTGATGATGTCGAAGTTCATGCCCCAGAAGACGACATTGCTGATGTTGCCGCCGAGGGCGATATTGTATTCATCCACGCTTCCCTTCTCCCGGACGTGGAAATATCCGTTGCCGGAAGTGCCGGAAGCCCACTGGCCTACCCAGTGGGGCTTGTCGGGATCGCCCTGGGGTGTTATCATAAATCCGTCGTAGCCGAGGATAGCGAGCCATGGAGCCGCATAGCCACCGTCGGTCGGCCTGTATGGATCGAAGCTGTCGGTGGTGGTGACGTCGCCCACGGTGATGTTTTCGGCGTTGGCGATGCCGGCGATATAGTTGCTGAGCGAATTGCGCAGCCCGATACCGCCTGCATAATCACGATTGAAGGAAGCTCCTTTATTATATGTGAAACCGATATTGAAATTGGGCATCACGGAGCTCGGGAGCCTCATTGTGAATACGCCGCCGATATTGTTGAGGAGGAATTTGGTCTGGTCGGTGGTGAGTCGGCGTCCGGAGGCATCGGAAGTAGCCCTCTGGCAGTCGAGATTGAGGGTGAAGCCGATGTCGTTGTTGCGGTAGACACCGATTCCGGCAGGGTTCTGCGAGAGCGACGACAGGTCGCCGCCGAGGGCGCCGAAGGCTCCGGCCATACCCATGAATCGGGCAGTGCCCTTCATGTCGTATTGAGAGAAATTCAGCGCGTCGACAGCGCTCTGCGCCATAAGGCCCGCTGCTGATAGGGCCGAGAGGCCGGTGATAAGGATTCGTCTATAGTCCATGATCTGCAATTATTCGTCTGTCGCTTTACATCACAACAAAAGAGGCGTATGTAAAGTTCTTATCATCTATGCCTTCCGCGCGAGCCGCCGCCACCGCCGCGGGAGCCGCCGCCTGAGCGGTGGGAACCTCCTGAGCCGTAGCCGCTGCGCGAGGTGTTGTTGTAGCTTCGGTTCTGCTGGCGGGAGTTGTTGCGGTTGGTGTTGTAGCTGTTACGGTTGGTATTGGTATTTGTATTGTTGTTGGAGACACCGGTCTGCCGGTGGGTATTGGTGTTTCGGTTGGAGACTCCTGAACCGCGGTTGGCGGCGCCTGAAGTCTGCTGCAGCGTCCTGTCCTGGGAATTGCCGAGACCCCAGCCAGACACTCTTTGGCCGGCATTATCGTTGCGCGAGCCTACTGCGCCCTGGCCATAACCGCGATGGGTATTTGTCGAGGGGCGGGCATATTCCCATTTGCCGTCAGGATTCTTCACCACGCCGTTAGAGCCCTGCACTCTGTGGGGGCGTCCGTTGGAGGCACCGTTGTAGTTATATCCCGGGCGTGTATTCGATGCCCAACCACCGCCGGGGCCGGCGGGACGGTTGCCGTGGGGACGATAGTCGGGTCTCGGTCCGGGGCGTCCGCCCCATCCGGGTCCCCAGCCCGGTCTCCAGTCCCATCCGGGGCCCCATCCAGGCCCCCAGCCCCAGGATGGTCCCCATGCCCATGAGGGCCCCCAGCCCCAGTTCCAGGCCGGTCCCCATGTCCACGACGGTCCCCATGCCCACGAGGGCCCCCAGTTCCAGTTGAAAGAGAACCATGGATTGCCGAAGGATATGTTCCATCCGCCGTAATATGGCCAGTTATAATAATAGGGACTGTAGCTCCATGGAGCGAAAACCGGGACGCCGGCATTGTTGATCACCACATCCACATTGCCATAGGAATTGGCGAGGATATCGCCGAGCAGATCGGCATTGTCGACCACAATCGTGGGATTGTAGTATTTCTGGATCTGCTGGGTGTAGACAAAGTCCTCGGCATTTCCGGTGGCCTCGCCGATGGTGTCGACCGGAGTCGGGTAATACTGGCCGCGACGGTTGTAGGCGTCTACATCCATGTCGGCCATGTTGCGTATATAGTTGGAGTTGCGTTTGGTCTGCTTGTTGGAGGTGTCGCGCTTGGGATCATAGTAGATGTCGTCGTCATAGGCATTCTGGGCGAATGCGCCAAGGCAACATCCGGCAAGCATCAGTGTGGCGAAAAGTCCGTTTCTCATATTGTCATATTGTTGAGTGGGCGGCTGTCTGGGCGCGCCCGCGTGAATAACTATCCAATCATACTCTCGTTATATAATAGACACTCGGAGAGGATGAAAGTTAAGTACATGACAAAAATTTGAAAACATCGAATTTAGGAGTATAAACCGGACGCAGGAGTATGGTCGCAATCT
>CANQRV010000053.1 GCA_947626355.1 uncultured Muribaculaceae bacterium | reverse complement strand
GGCGATTTGCTAAACATTCCTCCGATCGGAGGTTCCTTTTTATCAAAAATTATGTGAAAATGACCGCTTTTTCGGAAAAAATTAGTACCTTTGCGTCAAAATAAGTATCTCTTCCGAAGAGATTTGGAAAGTTGCTAAACAAAGGGGGCGGGAAGGTCGGCCTGTAGGGACGCTTTTCAAAGCGTCTGCCCGACGAAGACCGGCAAATCTGCCAGCACACCAATCGACAAAACTCCGCAGATACCCGGCATACATCGGCAAGCTGACCGACCGGACGGTTCCTGACAGGCGGACGCTTTGAAAAGCGTCCCTACAGGAGGGGTTAAGAGAGAAGCCCGTTGATTTGAGAAACACGACACATTATTATATAGGAAATCCGGCACCGCAAGGTGCCGGATTTTTGATTGGGGAGGTTGCATGGGGAAGTGGTGTGGATGCGGAGCCATTGGGGGTGGCGGCGTCCCGCCGCCTTCGCGAAGCGAGGCTACGTCGGCACGGATACCTATGGACTCGCGGGGTGGCGGCGTCCCGCCGCCTTCGCGAAGCGAGGCTACGTCGGCACGGATACCTATGGACTCGCGGGGTGGCGGCGAGACGCCGCCTCTCCCAGGCATGGGCTCGCTAAACGGCATGCGGTGCGGATGCACCGGGGTGCATCCCTACATTGAGATGCGAGTCGGGGACGGATTGCACCTGCTATCCGTCCCCGACCCGTATCGTAGATCTATGGTTTTAATATTCGAAGCCGTAGTACTGGCCCTTGCGGAGCGGCGGGATGCCGCTCTTCATCCAGGCCGGCATCGGTTCGCCCTTCAGGTAATGGTCGAAGAACTGCTGGAGCCTCCGCGTGATGTCCTTGCGGTTGCGGCGCTCCTTCAGGTTATGGGCCTCGCCGTTGTATTCGAGCATCCATACCGGCTTCTGAAGCCTGCGCAACGCCATGAACATCTCTATGCCCTGATACCAGGGCACGGCGCCGTCGGCGTCGTTGTGCATGATCAGCAGCGGAGTGGTGACACGGTCGGCGTGGAAGACGGGGGAGTTGTAGATGTAGAGCTCCGGCGCCTCCCAGAGGTTGCGGCCGATGCGGCTCTGTCCCTGCTCATACTGTCCCTGGCGCGAGTCGCCGCTCTCCCAGCGTATGCCGCCGAAGGCCGACGTCATGTTGGCCACGGGTGCTCCCGAGCCCGCGCAGGCGAACATGTCGGTGCGCGTCACAAGGTAGGCAGTCTGATAACCGCCCCAGCTCTGCCCGTCGATGCCGATGCGCTTCTTATCTATATTCGGATATCTGCGGCACACGGCCTCCACGCCGCTGCACACATAATTATACGCGCTCTCGCCGGGAATGCCGGGAGTGTAGCGGATGTCGGGCACGAATATCACGTATCCCCGGCTCGCGTAGAACATATAGTTGATCCAGCTCCACGAGGGCTCCATGGCGTAGTGGCGGTAGAGGTTCTCTGTCTGTGTCTCGTAGAAGACGGCCAGCATGGGATACTCTCTGTCGGGGGAGAAATCCTCCGGCTTGTAGACCACGCCCTCGGCGAGCGAGCCGTCGTAGGCATACCAGCTCACGAGCTCCGCGGTGCCCCAGTTGTATTCCGCCTGCTGCGGGTTGGTGGCGGTGAGGCGGGCGGCCTTGCGGAAGTCATAGCCCCGGGAGACGTAGATGTCGGGCTGTATCTCGAAGCTCGCCTTCTGCCAGGTGAAGACGGGAGCCTTGCGGGCCTTCAGCAGCTGGGTGAACGAATAGCCGCCCAGCTCCCTCATCACGGGAGTCGCGGGTTTCCCCTTGTAGGCGAGCGTTGCGAGGCCGTTTTCCTTTGTCTTGCAGTCGAACACTGTGAGGAGCCATTCCGAAGCTGCGGGAAGCCACACCTCCTCGGGGTCGGTCTGGCGGTAGCGGAGCTTCAGGTTGTGTTCGCGGCCGTAACCGGCGGTGACACACTGCGGGGCGCGCTTCCCTGTGGGGTCCACGCTCCAGATGTCGAAGCGGTCGTAGATGAAGAGCTCGGCGTCGTCCTCGCTCCATCCGGCCACCCCGTAAAACGGCTTCGGCATCGGGTGGTCGTCGTCCTCGTCCCATACCGGGTAGGGTATGGCGTCGCTGACGTCGGCGGTGGCGCCTGTGGCGATGTCGTAGCAGTGGAAAGCGCGGTCGGCATACCAGAGCACGTATCTGCCTGCCGGGGAGATGAAATAATTCTCGAGCATCGAGGTGGCTACGGCGCGTGTCTCGCCGGTGGCCACATTCTTCACCGAGAGGTCGACGGGCGCTATGTAGTTCCACTGCTGCTCCACGATGTATGGCTCCGGATCGGCCACGAGGGTCCAGTCGGCGTCCCAGCGCGAGGCCGGCGAGGATACGTAGGCGAGCGGATTGTCGGTGACGAGCACGCCGGCGCCGGTCGAGAGGTCGGTCACCACCGGCATGGTGTGCTTGCGCAGCTGCTCTATGTTGGTCTTCTCCTGAGGCGGCGTATAAGGCGCGTCCCAGCGCCAGATGTCGAGGGTCGCCTTCTCGAAGTCGACGAGCGTGGTGTCGTCGGGGGCTATGGCCGGAGCGACGCCCGTGACGAGGCGGCGTCCGTCGTAAGAGAAGCGGGGCACGGTGTACTGGTTGGCGTATAGTCCTTCACCGGCAGCCTTCGAGATGTCGACGGCGCGCGGCGTGTGTCCGGGCTCCGTGAGATCGGCAAGCCTGACGTCGCAGCGCAGCGTGCCGCTTTTGGCGGTATCGGTAGATGTGGTGTAGGCCATGGCGAGTCCGTCGCGGCTGAAGACCGGGGCTCCATAGTAGGGGTTGTCGCGGTCGAGGATCACGAGCGACGTGTCGGGGAGCAGTATCAGCCCCACGGCGTCGGTGGCGAGCGTGTCGCCCTCGGCCTTCTTTAATGTGACGCCCACCTTGGTGCCGTCGTCGCTCACGGCATAGTCCTTCACCCAGTTGACCACCTTACGGGCGTCGCCGTCGAGGTCCTTTACCACGAGCGGCCTGCCGGCCTCCTTGTCGGCCAACGCCTTCGGAGTGATGAGCGTGGTGTCGCAGCTCTGCCAAGCTATCCAGTGGCCCCCCTCCTTGCCGAGGCGGTAGGAGATCACGTCGCCCACCTTCCGCACGTCGCCCTTCCGGAGGTCGACGATGGCCAGCGAGTCCTGGGGCAGACCGAAGTCCTTCTTTCCCTTGATGCGGGCCTCGCGGTAGGCCTGATGCACCGGTTTCACCAGCGCAGCGGCATATCGGCCGTCGGCCGTGAACGCCGGCCTGTAGCCGCGCGGTATCACGATCCTCTGGCGGGTGGCGGTGTTGTAGAGGGTAAGCGTGCCGTCGCCCTCCTGCGGATTCACGGCGAAGGCCGCCCACTGCCCGTCGGCGCTGAGGGCGTAGTTGGCCACCGACTCCCAGCTGTCGAAGCTGTCGTGGTCGAGGGGCTTCTTCGCAGTGGTGCTCCCGATGGCGAGAAGGGCGGCGAGCACCGCCTGTATCGTCTTTCCCATGGCCTTACTCTACATTATGGAGGTCGTGGCCCATGCGCACCTTCTTGGTGTGCATGTAAAACCGGTTGTATTCATTCGGCTCTATCTCGATGGGCACATTCTCCGTCACCTCCACGCCGAAGCCCTCGAGGCCGATGCGCTTCGTGGGGTTGTTGGTGAGCAGGCGCATCTTGTGGATGCCGAGGGCGTGGATGATGTTGGCGCCCACGCCGTAATCGCGCTCGTCGGCGCGGTGGCCGAGATGGAGGTTGGCGTCGACGGTGTCGAGGCCGTTCTCCTGGAGCTTGTAGGCGCGTATCTTGTCCATCAGGCCGATGCCGCGTCCCTCCTGGTTGAGGTAGATGAGCGCTCCCCGTCCCTCCTTCTCGATCATGCGGAGCGCCTCATGGAGCTGCTCGCCGCATTCGCAGCGCATGGAGCCGAAGATGTCGCCCGTCATGCAGGAGGAGTGTACCCTCACGAGCACCGGCTCGGGGGTGGTGATGTCGCCCTTGATGATGGCGATGTGCTCCAGGTCGTTGTCTTTCTGGCGGAAAGGAATCAGGCGGAAGTGGCCGTAGACGGTGGGCATGTCCACCTCCTCGCCCATCTCGACGATGGAGTCGTTCTGCATGCGGTATTCGATGAGGTCGCGGATGCTGATAAGCTTGAGGCCCCACTCGTCGGCCCTTCGGCGGAGCTCGGGGAGGCGGGCCATCGAGCCGTCGTCGCTCATGATCTCCATGAGGGCGGCCGCGGGCTGGAGCCCGGCGAGGCGGGCGAGGTCGACGGCGGCCTCGGTGTGGCCGCTGCGCTGAATCACGCCGCGGTCCTGGGCGTAGAGGGGATTGATATGGCCGGGGCGACCGAAGGTCTCGGGCGTCGACATCGGGTCGGCGAGGGCGCGGATGGTGGCGGCGCGGTCCTGGATGGAGACGCCCGTGGAGCATCCCTCGAGCTTGTCGACGGTGACGGTGAAGGGAGTGCCGAGCACCGAGGTGTTGTCTTCCACCTGACGGTCGAGCCTGAGCTCGCGGCATCTGGCCTGGGTGATGGGGGCGCAGAGCACGCCGCGGGCGTTCTTAAGCATGAAATTCACGTCGTCGGGCGTGATCTTCTCGGCCGCGATGATGAGGTCGCCCTCGTTCTCACGGTCTTCGTCGTCGACCACTATCACGAATTTTCCCTGGCGGAAGTCTTCGATCGCTTCCTCGATGCTGTCGAGTCTGATGTTCTTGTCCATTTTTTATGGTATCGGTTTAAGTAGTTTTATTCATGTGTCGTCTCCTGGGCCGGGGCGCCGTCTTCCGCTTCCGGCATGCGGAAGAGGGAGAAGTTGACGCTGCCGTAGGCGCGGTGCTGGAAGAAATGTGGGAGGGAGGAGAAGTCATACTTCGCGGAGTGCTCCATGATGAATAGGGAGCCGGGACCGAAGGCCTCCGAGCCCATCACCAGCTCCGGAATCTCGCCGAAGCGCGGATGGTCGTAAGGAGGGTCGGCGAAGATCAGGTCGTAGCGCGTGGTGCATGAGGAGAGAAACTTGAAGACGTCTCCCTTGACGACCTTCAGCCGCCGGTCGGCGAGGCGCGACTTCACGCTGTTGATGAAGGAGGCCTGCACCGAAGCCTGCTCCACGGCCGTCACCGCGCTGCATCCTCTCGACAGGAACTCGAAGCTGATGGCTCCGGTACCCGCGAAGAGGTCGAGGGCCGTCCTGTCTTCCAGATCCTCGAGATTCTCTATCACGTTGAAGATGTTCTCGCGTGCGAAATCGGTAGTGGGCCGCGCCGTGATGTTTTTCGGCACGTCGAACCTGCGGCGTCCGTACTTGCCTCTGATTATTCTCATAGCTTGCTGAATGTTTTGAATATCTGTAGATCGCCCTTCGCCGCGCATAGCGCCACGGAGAGGGGCATGGAGCTGCTGTCGTGGATCGCGACGGCCGGCAGCGAGGGGAGGGCGGAGAGGATATCGGCCACAGCCTGAGCCGTCGCGGGGTCGCCGGCAAGGAGAATGTCGGCGCCGGAGGCATCGACGGCGAGCACGTCGAGGAGCTGGAAGAGATGATACACGATATCGGCGGGGGCGCCCCAGTCGTGGGATACTCCGGCCTTGAAGTCGCCTCTGTCGGCTATCACCATGTCGGCCTTACCCTGGCGTATGTCGATGATGACCCTGGCGCGGCCGGAGGGCGTGCAGGCGGCAGCGGCGGTCAGCGACATCTGGCATCTGACCCTCGCTCCGGCGAAAGTGCGTCCGATGAACGCCTTAAGGCCGGCGCCCGACGTGAAGAGGGCGGGCACCGGGCCGAGGGTGTCGGCCATCGCCTCCCCGCCGAGGGTGGGGAAAAGGGCCGTGTAGATGGTCTCTTCCGCGTTGTCGACCTCCAGCTCGCTTTCCGGCACCCACATCACCCTGTCGGTGGCCAGGATGATATCGGTGGAGTAGTCGTCGAGCACCCGCGGATGGTCATACACGGTGTTCTCTATCTCCTTGAGGATGTTGTCGCGCCGGTCGGCCCATCGGGCTCCGAAAAGCGCGCCGGGAGGAATGTCGCCGGGTGTGGCTGTGGCCAGCCATCCCGACATTCCCCCTTCGTCTATATGCAGTATGAGCCGCCACTGCCCCGTGTCGGCAAGGTCGGCTGCTGTGAATCTTGTCGCGTCCATCACTGCAAATTTAGCTCAAATTATCCACATATGAAAATCCATCGCGATGCAGCAGCTCCGTTTTTGTCGCGGCGGTTGTCGGCAGGTCGGGAAATTCTTGCTATCTTTGCGGCGAAAACGAAGGCCGATGCGTATCGACAGGGAGATAATGCGCCTCAGTGTGCCTGCCATACTGAGCAATGTCACGGTCCCGCTCCTGGGGCTGTGCGACACCGCCATATCGGGCCATCTGGGCGACGCCGCCTGCCTCGGCGCCATCGCGGTGGGCTCCATGATGCTCAATGTCGTCTTCTGGCTATTCGGCTTCCTGCGCATGGGCACCACCGGCCTCACCGCCCAGGCCCTCGGCAAAGGTTCCGGCCAGGGCGTGGCGGAGGCCTTCACGCGCAGCTGTCTGCTCGCGCTCATCCTCGGAGTACTTCTCATAGCGTTGCGGGAGCCCCTCTTCTCACTGCTGACAATGCTTATAGCGCCCGGCCCGGAGGTGGCCCCGCTGGCCCGACGCTATTTCTCCATCTGCATCTGGGAGAGCCCCGCCACTTTGCTCATAATGGCCGTGTCGGGCTGGCTCATCGGCATGCAGACCACGTTCTGGCCCATGGTGACAGCCATTACCGTCAATGTGGTCAACATCGCGCTCAGCCTCACGCTCGTGTTCGCGTGCGGCGCCGGATTCGCCGGCGTGGCCACCGGCACCCTCGCCGCCAACTGGGTCGGCGTGGGAGTGGCGCTGTGGGCCGCAACGAAGTGCTCGCGCGGACGCCCTCTGATGTGCCCTCTATCCACAGCCCTCAAGGGGAGCGAGCTGGGTAAATTCTTCTCCGTCAATTCAGACCTTTTCCTGCGCTCGGCCTGCATCATGGCCGTGACGCTGGCCATGACGGCCTTCGGCTCGCGCCTCGGCACCCTCGCCCTGGCCGCTAACGCCGTGGTGATGCAGTTTTTCCATTTCTTCTCCTTCTTCATGGACGGCCTGGCCTTCACCGGCGAGGCTCTCGTGGGGCGCTTCGCAGGGGCCCGCGACCGGGCCATGACCGGTCTGGCGGTGAGACGCACGATGCTCTGGTCGGGGGTCGTGGCCGTGACTTTCTTCATCATCTATCTGGCGGCGTGGCGCCCGGTGACGGATATGCTCACCGACCTTCCCGACGTAAGGGCGACGGTGGCCGGACTGCAGATGTGGATAGTGGCCATACCACCCGTCACGGTGGCCGCATTCATATTCGACGGCTTCTATATCGGCGCCACCGCCACGCGCCGCATGCTTCTCGCAGCCGCAGTGGCCGCGGCAGCCTTTTTCGCGATATCTCATTCAGGGCTTTACACAGGCCTGAATCCCAATATGCAGCTCTGGCTCTCGTTTATGGTCTACCTCGCCCTCCGTGGCGCGCTTCTCGGAGCGCTATGGCCGTCGACGATGCGCAGACTGCGCCTATAAACCATTTTCTCATGATAGCTTTTGTAAACGCGAAGATCAATATCGGTCTCGACATAACCGCCCGTCGGAGCGACGGCTACCACGACCTCTCCACAGTGTTCTATCCCGTCGGCGTCCACAGCGGGGAGCCCGACAACCCGGATCCCTTCGCCGACGCGCTCGAGATCGTGGAGTGCGATCCGGAGATGAGCGAAGGGGCGGCATACGGCAGCGACAGTTTCCTGATGCTCGGCCGGAAGGTGGACTGCCCGCTCGAGAAGAACCTGGTGGTGAAGGCCGCGAGCCTTTTCCGTCGCTGCATCCGCGCCAGAGGCCTGGAGCCGCTTCCCCCGCTGCTGGTGACGCTCCGGAAACACCTTCCCGACGGCGCCGGCCTCGGAGGGGGAAGCGCCGACGCCTCGTTTACGCTCCGGATGCTCAACGATATGGCCGGCAATCCCTTCAGCCGCGGGGAGCTCGTGGATATGGCCGCGGGTCTTGGAGCCGACTGCCCCTTCTTCATATATAATGAATGCTGCTACGCATCGGGAACAGGGGAGCGGCTCGAGCCTCTACCGCTCGACCTGCGGGGCAAATGGCTGGCCGTGGTGAAGCCGCCGCTGTATGTCTCCACCGCCGAGGCATTCGCCGGCGTCACGCCCAAGGCGTCGGATTTCGACCTCCGTCAGCTTCCCGGCCTTCCGATCCGGGAATGGCGCGGGGTGGTGAAGAATGACTTCGAGTCCTCCCTCTTCCCCCGCTATCCGGAGCTGCCGCATATCAAAAGCGCGCTTTACGAGGCGGGAGCCCTCTTCGCCCTGATGTCGGGCTCTGGCTCGTCGGTCTATGGGATATTTGATAATAAAGCCGATGCGGAGGCTGCAAGGAGCATCGCGGGGTCAACCCAAAGCGCTGTTTGGTTGTTGAGATTATAAGACGAGTCAGGAAATTTTATTATATGCCGGAAGGGCGGTTTTAACATTTCTTGGCCTGGAATTTGAATGGCATATAATATCAGCAACAGATGAAAGAGAATAAAAAACGTCGCCACGGGCATCACCGGCCCGATGGCCAAAGAAGATATACTACAATGGAAGAAGAAAACAAGACACCGCTGACGGAAGAGAATCCGGAGGAGACCCCGGCCGATGTCAGGGATACGGAAGCGGCTGAGCCTGAGCACACCCAAGGTGCCGCGGAGTCTGACGAGACTTCAGCCAGGATCGCCGGGCTCGAGGAGGAAGTGGCCAGGGAGAAGAAGGAATATCTTTTCCTGATGGCGGAATTCGACAACTTCCGCAAGCGTACGCTCCGCGAGAAAAGCGAGATCATCAGGAATGCGGGCGAGAGCGTGCTTAAAGGGCTTCTCCCGATTATGGATGATTTCGAGCGCGGGCTGAAGGCGGCCGCGGCCACTGACAACGCGCAGGCCGTGGAGGAGGGAATGACCCTCATCTACAACAAGCTGAGGAAATATCTCGAGCAGAACGGCGTCAAGGAGTTTGACCAAAGCGACGATACCTTCGACGCCGACCGCCATGAGGCCATCTCGGCCGTGCCTGTGCCCGACGAGTCGCAGAAGGGCAAGATCCTCGACACCGTCGAGAAGGGATATATGATCAACGACAAGGTGCTCCGCCACGCAAAGGTGGTGGTGGGCCAGTAACACTGCGCGGACATGGCAGAGAAAAGAGACTATTATGAAGTGCTCGGAGTGGCGAAAAACGCTACGGCCGACGAGATAAAGAAGGCCTACAGGAAAAAGGCCGTGCAATATCACCCAGACCGCAATCCTGGCGACAAGGAGGCCGAGGAGAAGTTCAAGGAGGCCGCCGAGGCCTACGACGTGCTCAGCGACGCCGACAAGCGCGCCAAATACGACAAGTGGGGCCACAACATGGGGCCTGCCGGATTTGGCGGCGGTGGTGGCGGCGCTTATCACGCCGGCGGCATGTCGATGGAGGATATCTTCGCGCATTTCGGCGATATCTTCGGCGATTTCGAGTTTGGCGGGGGCTTCGGGGGCGCCCAGAGGGGCACGCCCCGCAAGCACGTCAACAAGGGCACCGACCTGCGCATCACCGTGAAGGTGTCGCTTAAGGACATCATGAACGGCGTGGAGAAGAAGCTCAAGATTCCGCGTATGGTGGCCGACGAGCACTGCCACGGCACAGGCGCAAAGGACGGCACCGCCTTCTCGACCTGCCCGAGATGTCACGGCACCGGCTATATCTCCACCATGCAGAACACCATCTTCGGCCCGCAGCAGGCCACGGCCGTCTGCCCGGAATGCAACGGAGAGGGAAAGATCATCACGGAGCAGTGCAGCTACTGCCACGGCTCGGGCGTGGAGCGCAAGGAGGAGATCGTATCCTTCCATATCCCCGCCGGAGTGGAAGACGGCATGACGCTCACCATGCGCGGCCAGGGCAATGCCCCGCGCCACGGCGGTGTCAACGGCGACCTGCTCATCGTGATCCAGGAGGAGAAGGACAGCGAGCTGATACGCGACGGCAACGACCTCATCTACAATTTGATGCTCGACTTCCCGACAGCCGCCCTCGGCGGCACCGCCGAGGTGCCCACCGTGGAGGGGCGCGCACGTCTGAAGATAGCTCCGGGCACACAGCCCGGCAAAGTGCTGAGGCTGCGCGGCAAGGGCCTTCCCCAGTACAACAGCAGCACACGCGGCGACATCCTCGTCAATGTCATGGTATATGTGCCGGAGAATGTCACCGACTCGGAGAGGGCCGCCATCGAGAGCCTGAAAAACTCTCCCAACGTGGAGCCTACGGAGTCGACGGCCAAGCGCATCTTCTCGCGCCTGCGCCATATCTTCCAGAAGGAGAACAGCAACGGCTGAGAGGCCGACACGAAGACACGATAAAGACAATCCCCGCAACCGGAAAGTTGCGGGGATTGTCTTTATCGTAGGTCGTCGTGTCTTGATGCCGATCAGAGCGCTACCTTTTCGGAGCCTTTCGATCCCTTCACGATGTAGAGGCCACGGGGCAGCTCGCGCGACGCGCCGGCTGCTATTCCGGCCACGCGGCGTCCGGCGATGTCGAAGACCTCTACGGCTTCCGGGCCGGCGGCCACTGTCGTGCCGCTGATGGTCCAGCCGCGCTCGCCGGCGGCTTCCCTCACACCGGAGCCTACACCCTTGAAGTGGAAGGTGATGAGACCCTGCTCCTCGTCTTCGGTGATTTCCGTGATGCTGATGCCGAGGTCCTTGCGGGCCCAGTTCTTGAAGGCGGGCTTGCTCTCGGGGGTGAACTCGGTCTTGTTTTTGGTGCCGGGCCATACGTCGCCGCGGCGTGAGTTCTCGCTCTTGATGTTGTCGGCCTCAACTATGTCGACATACTGGTGGGAGGGAGTGTTGTTGACGGAGTTGCTGTCCCATACCGACTGAACGAAATCGACGTGCCATATCAGCATGCCGTGGTTGGGAATGTAGGTGTCGCCGCTCTGCTGCTTGCGGCTCTCGAGGAGGAAATATTCCTTGCCTTCCTCTGCCCAGATGATATATGCGTGATTGGAGGTATCGATCGGGAGCAGGGAGAATGTGCCATCCATAGTGTTGTCGAGCACCTCGGGCTCCATCCATCCGAGGGCGAGACGCTCGAAAGCGGAATACTGGGGGGGAGTGCGTCCCTCATTGTTGTAGGGGCCGTAGTCGAGCACGTTGTACGGGCCCGGGGTGAATGAGGAGGTATAGGTCGTGGCGTAGAGGTCGGGCAGGCCGAGCACATGGGAGAACTCATGCACGAAAGTGCCGATGCCGTCAGGACGCTTGGTTGCGAAGTCGATCTCGTTGGAGCAGGCGTAGTGGTTGAGCTTCACTCCGTCGAAGGTGTGGTGCTTGCCGGCGTAGTCGAGGTCCCAGGAGTGGGGCCACACGGTGTCGTTGGAGCCGCCGTCGGCTTCGCCGTAGCCGGCGTAATAGATATATATGTTGTCGATATATCCGTCGCCGTCGGTGTCATACTGGCTGAAGTCGATCTCGTCGTCGAGAGCCTGACAGGCGTGGATCACCATGTCCTCGGGATGTGAGTCATTGCCTCGGGCGTCGTTGCCGCCGTAGTATTTCATGTTCTTGGGCAGCTCCACAGGGCCGATGATGTCGAAATCGGGAGCGAACTGGCCCATGGAGTTCTCCACGAAATAGTCGCGGCAGCTGCCTGTGGCCTCGTAGTCGCTGAATCCTTCTTCGTTAAACATGCGGTCGAAATACTCCTGCGGGTTCTCGGTGGTGAATTTCACGTCCTGATACTCCACAAGGATTACGAGTGCCTTGGGGTTGCCGAAGAGGGGGAAGCTTGTCTTGCAGAGGCCGATGCCCTTCTTCATGCCGTCGGCGGGAGCGTGGGCGGCCTGCTCTGCCATCCTGGCCTCCGCGTGCTTCTGGAGCGCCTGGTATATGGCGGGAGAATCGACGTTCTTGAGGAAAGCCCTGGCGGAGGCGCTGCGCATCCTGGCGTCGGAGGCGGCGATGCCGGAATCTATGATGCTGCCGGCTCCGTCGAGCGTGGCGTAGTTGTAGACGCCGTTGGCGTCGGCCACGAGCAGATAGCCGTCGGAAGTGAAGACGCTGTGGTCACGTTCGTCACCTTCGAGGCGGATGGTGAGCTGGGTGCCGTCGGGCTGGCTCACGATGATGTCGCCCTGGCGCGCACGTATGGCGTCGGCGCCGAAAGGCATTGCCAGCACCGCGCCGAAAATCGCGGATTTGGCCAGTTTGATGATGGTGGTGTTGATCATGAAGCTAATTGTTTGTTTCTCTGACGTGCCGGTTGTCCGGTGAGATAAGGGGTCAATTTTGCCCCAAATTTACAAATAATTACACTTCCACGCAAATTTTAGCTTATAGTTTTTATGCCTGTCCATTGATCCATGAGGCGCATCCGGCGACGGTAGTGTCGCCCTACCACTCGTAGGAGAGCTGTACGCCAAGTGCGTTGAGGGTGATGTCGCTGTTGCCGTAGTGCCAGTAGTCGGATGTCAGCAGCTGGTAGGTCACTCCGATGTTGAAAGCCTGCGAGGGATTGTTCCTGTTGGTGGGAATCCTCACTCCCATACTGGGCTTCAGATAGAAATACTCGTTGTTGGTGAGGTAGCCGTTGTCGATCCGGATGTAGTCGTTGCCGATGAGGAATGAGCATCCCACCCTGAGGTTGATGAAGAAAGAGGGACTCTGCATGCCTCCGATGTTGAAGCGGAAGTCGGTGAAGAGTGGTATCATCACTCCGGTGGAGGTGCTTCCGTGGCCGGTGTAGTCGTCATACCGGCGCGAGGTGTCGGAGGCGTCGTCCCAGCCGCTGCCCCAGTTGTCGTCCTTATGCGGGAAGAGCACGTCGCAGCCGAGGCCGACGCCCATGTAGAACCATGTGGAGTAGCGGAAACCCTGCGAGGTGGCGACGCTCAGGAAGTCGGCGTTGTGGTTGCCGAATCCCTTGACGTAGCTCACGTCGACGAATCCTTTATATCGTGTGCTGCCGGAGAGGGCCGGGCTGAGCAGGCTCGGGAGGCGGTTGGCGATCTCGTAATATTGCGCGTCGGCGGTGGCGATGCCGGAGATGATGATGATAGCCGTAAGAATGGCTTTGAGTCTCGGTTTCATACTGGTCGATTGTTTTCCGGGTTATATTATATAAACGCTCAATTCCCGGTTTAGTTATCCTGATGCGTCTTAATCTCCGCATCCCGACGCATTAGACAAGCAGTCGGGAATTTGTTAAATTAAGTTATTTCAAAGGTGCGGCAATCCTTGTTTTGAGAATTTATATTAATTTTACCTCAAATTTTTATAGGAAATGCCTTACACACCCCCAATCGATGAGAAAGAGCTCGTGAAGCAGCTGCGCAACCCCAAGACGGCCGCGGCGGCTTTCGACTCCGTCATCAGGCTCTATGGTGAGAAGATGTACTGGCAGATCCGCAAGATGGTGGCCAACCACGACGATGCCAACGACCTCCTGCAGAACGCTTTCATCAAGGCCTGGAACAACCTGCCGAATTTCCGGGGCGACGCCAGGCTCTCGACATGGCTCTTCAAGATCGCCGTCAACGAGTCGATCAATTTCATCAACAAGGAGCGCCAGAAGCTTCAGCTCGACGATGACGCAGCCGACGATTTCCTGCTCAACAACATCGAGGCAGATCCCTATTTCGACGGCGACGAGCTGAAGGCGGAGCTCCAGCGGGCCATCGCGCGCCTTCCGGAGAAGCAGCGCCTCGTCTTCAACATGCGCTATTTCGACGAGATGAAATACGAGGAGATATCCGAGATACTCGGTACGAGCGTCGGCGCGCTCAAGGCATCCTACCATCACGCAGCCAAGAAAATCGCCGAGGCCATTTCCTCGCTTTGATCGCGGCCCGGACAAGGCTCTCCCAGGCCGCCGCAAAGTAAAAGCGCCCGGTTTCACAACCAAGCGCTTCGTTGTTTTCCATAATACTTTATTGAACTAACCTAACATCATGAAACGATTTTCTGATATTATAACACGGGCACGGTTGAAATGGTTCGCGGAGGGAAAGAAATTTTTACGGTATGTCAGGGCATAAAAAAGAGACGCCCGATTTCGCAATCCGGCGCCTCGCTGTTTTCCATAATACTTTTTCGAACTAACCTAACATCATGAAACAATTTGCTTGCATCATTACAACACCGGCTCCGGGAAGATTGTTCGACCCGCGTTCTTTTTTTTCAAGGTATTTAAACCTCCGGAGCTTTCGGGTGTCAAAAATCAAAAGCTTATCAATATGCGAATAGAGGAAAGATTAGAAGAAACAATTGGTCGAGACCCCGGCTTCCGGGTGCCCGATGGATATTTCGAAAGCCTCTCCGCCGAAATCATCCCGAAGCTTCCTCCTATGGAGAACAAAGCGCCGGTGCGCGTGTCGACGTGGCATCGTGTGAGGCCCTACATATATCTCGCCGCCATGTTTGCCGGCATCTGGATGATGATGAAGGTCTTCCACGACTTCACGCAGGCCTCCCGCCTCAGCCTTGACAATCCTCCCCAGGCCATAGCCCAGGCTATGATGGTATATGAGGATCCGCTTCCCATGTCGATCCCCGCCGCCTCCGAGCAGGTCTCCGACTATGAGATGATCGAGGAGATGAGCTCGCAGTATGAGTCGATAGAGGATTTCGAGCGCGATTTCGGTTATGAGCTCGACCCGGAATATTCAAAGTTAAATTAATGTAGCGTATGAGACACCTTATACTACTGTTGCTTATCTTGCCTTTCTCCCTCAGCGGCTTCGCACAAGATGACCCCGGACGCCCCAACAAGAAGATGATGAAGGAGATCCACGAGTTCAAGCTCAAGTATCTCGCCCAGGAGATGGAGCTCTCCGAGGAGCAGAAGCCGCAGTTTTTCGAGCTTTACACCAGGATGAGCGACGAGAAATGGAAGAATTTCTCCACCACGCGTCAGCTCGAGAAGAAGGTGGAGGCCGACGACAATGCCACCGACGCCGACTATGAGGAGGTGAGCCGCGCGGTAACCCTCTGCAAGGAGAAGGACGCGGAGATAGAGCGCAGATACGACGCATGCTTCAAGAAGTTCCTCACCGCCAAGCAGATCTTCAAGATGAAGGCTTCGGAAGAGAAGTTCCGGCAGAAGATGAAGGAGATGAAGCGTGAGCACCGGAAAGCCAGAAAGGAAGGCAGGAAAAACAAAAACAAACAGTGACTTATGATTAAGGTTATGAACCATCAAGGATATAAGACGGCAGCTGCAGGGATGATTCTCGCGGCTGTCTTCATTTTTCTAACGGTATTTCAGATGAATGCGTCAAAACCACAGCGCCCCGGGCTGTCGAAGCCTGATTTCGCCTATCCTCAGAAGGTGATCGATAACGCCCGTGACGTGCTCTCATCCCTTGCGGAGCCCCAGGAGAAGAAGATGGCGGCGGCGATCCAGCTCGTGATAGCAAGCAACAGCATATCCGCCGACAACGCCGCGGGGTGTGCCGCACTTCTCGACTCGCTCTCCACTGTGTCGCCGAAGCCCTATTCAGCCCTCTATGCGATACTCGAGGCGAGGCTGTATGCCGATATCTATTCCTCCGACAGCTGGACCTTCGACAGCCGCGCCATCCCGGCCGGAGAGCAGTGCGACGACCCTTCAGCCTGGAGCCGGACAAATTTCACCGACAGATGCCGCTCTCTCACCGAAAGGGCCAGGAAGGCAGCCGATGATGTCGCGGAGACGCCACTCCGCGACATTGCCGCGCTGCTCGATAGATGCGACGCGATCTCATATCTCACAATCGCCGATTTCATCGACTATCAGACCATCGACGTGATGCAGACGTTCTATCCGGGGCAGGGTGGCGACATCATCCCGTTTGGCGGGAATGCCGCCGGCAGCGCCTCGCCGGTGGGCGACGCATATTCCCGTCTCATCGACAGAGCCGTGAACGCCGGCAATGTGCAGGCCATGGTGCTTGCCGTAAGCCGCAATGCCTACGCCACGGTGTCGGGTTCCAGGCGTCCCGCCTATCTCTACGGCTGGATCACGCGCTATCGCGGCTCGGAATATATAGCCCCCCTCATCTCCGCGCTCTACGACTGCCGCTATGCCGGCATCGATGACCCTGACGGAAGCCGTACGGCTCATGACGCCGATTCCCTGCCGTCGATCCAGGATTATTACCGGCTGATGACGTCTTTCCTCGACACGCATCCCTCGGCACCCTACCGGGATATGGTGAGGCAATGTGTGTGGAATGCCGGGCGCCACGATGTCCGCGCCACGATGAAATCGGCTTTCGTGTGCGGCTCTCCTGTGGAGGGCGACCTGCATGTCATGAACGCCGACGACGTCTGGGTGTCGGCCTACAGGATTCCGGAAGGCGTCTCCCTCTATCATGCCACCCCGGCCCAGCTCCAGACGATTGCCGCCTCGCGCGTCAGCGTAGGGGTGGGGGTGGAGCGTCCCGGCTATTTCCCGTTTGCTACATCCACCCGCTTCACGCTTCAGGGTCTGAAGCCGGGCCATTATGTATTGAAAGCCACTGCCGGCAAGCCGTCGGCCGCCCAGGAGAGGAACGGAGACCATTACTATTCAGGCGTGACGTTTGAGGTCTCCGACATCATGATCATGACTTCCATCGACCGGGGCAATCCTTCGGATGGAAGGATATATGTGGTCGGTTCCTCCAACCAGAAACCGATTCCGGGTGCCGACGTCGACTTTTACAGATGGGTGAGGGGCAAGAACAGCAAGGTCCTCTCTGCCGTCACCAATGAAGAGGGATATGTGGAGATGCCCGACATCTCCGACAGCTTCGACATCGTGGCCACTTACGGCGGCAGCCGGGCCGAGATGGGTCTGTATGGCGGCCGCGTAGGATCCGACGACAGTTCCTCGCGACTCCAGGCATCGGTAATCACCGACCTCTCAGTGTATAAGCCCGGCGAGAAGACGAATTTCGCGGTAGTGGCGTATAAGCGCTCACGTCTTTCCGCCGATATAGCCCCCGGTGTAAGTATCGATGTGCTTCTCAATAACGCCAGCGGGCAGCGTGTGGACTCGCTGCGCCTTGTCACCGACAGGATGGGACGGGCTGACGGCGGTTTCGAGATACCGGCCGGAGCCATGCTCGGCTCCTACAGCATAGAGGTGCTGAGCAGTGACGAGCTGCATTCATATCTCGGCCGGGGCTCATTCGAGGTGGCCGACTATAAGACTCCGGTCTTCTATGTGGAGCTCAAGGCCGACAGCGCTGAGGTCAAGCCCGGTATGCCACTTCGGTTCAAGGGTATGGCCCGTACATATTCCGGCATGCCTGTGGCCGATGCGGATGTCTCTTATAATATAGGTGTATATAGTCCATGGTGGTGGAGAGGGGAGATTCCCGACGCCACCTATTCCGGCACAGCGCGCACGGATGCGGCCGGAGTGTTTGAGATAGTGCTCTACACGGAGGTACTCAAGGACACTCCTTTCGCCAGGTGCTCCTACTCGATGACAGCTGCCGTCACCTCGACCAACGGCGAGACATATCAGTCGCAGCCGTGCCTGTTTGCGGTGGGCTCCGGCTATTCCATACTCTTCTCCGGCGCCGACAGGGTCAATGCCGATGCCGACACCATCTCGTTCGACGCGAAGGTCTACGACCTCGCCGGCACTCCGGTTGTGGTGAAAGCCGGTTATACAGTCAGGAATGTGGAGACCGGCACTACGGTATGCACGGGTAGGTTCGACACTCCGGCGCTGCGTGTGCCTTCGGCATGTCTTCCTTCGGGCGAGTATGATATATCGGTATATCTGGAGTCGGACACCACTGTGCAGGCCGGGCGAAGGGTAGTGGTCTGTCGCGACAGTGACCCTAAGCCGCCGGTGAAGACCCCGCTCTGGATATCGGGTCTCGGCCGTATGACCCAATCGTCGGGACCGGGCACTCAGTCTGGCTGCTACATAGCGGCTGACAGTCAGGAGCGTGTGAGAGTAAAGGTAGGCTCCGCTTATGCCGACAGCCATATCTGGTGTCAGGTCTCCGACGGCAAGGGATTTGTATCGCGCCGCTGGACTGTAGTCAATGCAGAAAACGCTGCCGTCGATATCCCGTTCCCGCCCGATGCCGACAGAATATGGGTCAGCTTCTCCGGCGTGCGCGACTTCGATGTCAGGACCTCGGAGCTTGAGTTTGTGCGTGAGCGTGCGTGCCGCTCCCTGTCGGTGAAGGCCGAGTCTATTCGCGACCGCCTCACTCCGGGGGAGAAGACGCGCTGGAGGTTCATATTCGATTTCGGCGGCCTGCCTGCCGCGGATGTGGCGGCTATGGCCGTAATGACCGACAAGGCCATAAACTCTGTCGCTCCGTTCAGCTGGAGCTTCAATCCACGCGCCGGAATAGCCGCGCGCACCCTTTGCTCCCTCGGCATAAACAAGGCCGGCACATCAAGCGATGTCTTCCGTCTCAGCGCCGACTTCCGTGGAAAATATGAAAGCTTATGCCTGCCGCAGTGGAATTTCTACGGAGAAATGCTGTATGGAGGATTCCGGCGTGGCTACAGGTATCTGAGGATGGCGGCGCCAATGGCTGCCTATAACTCTGCGGCCGTGACCGAAGGCCTGGCGTATGATGCCGCCGACTCCGCCGCCGGCAATGCAGAGATGGTGGAGGAGGAAGCCATGGCAGAGCCCATGGAGATGAAAACGAAGCTGACCTCACGGTCTGTAGCCGGCGGCAGCGTCTCCGACGAGGTGCTTCGCCCTATGGAGATGCCGCGGGCGTTCTTCATGCCGGCTCTCGTCTCCGATGCCGGTGGTGTGGTGGAAGTGCCTTTCGAGGTGCCCGACTTCAACACCACATGGCAGTTCCAGCTGTTAGGCTACGACTCGCAGCTCTATGCCACCACGCTGACACTCGATGCCGTGGCCTCCCGCCCGGTGATGGTGCAGACCAACATGCCGCAGTTCCTGAGGGTGGGCGACAAAGCCTCGCTCCAGGCCACTCTCTATAACAATTCATCCGAGTCCCGTCAGGTTGGCGGCCGTATCGTGGTTTACGATCTTGCTGCCGGCGGAATAGTGACAGAGCAGGAATACGAGCCGGCCGAAGTGGCTCCTTCCGGAAGCCGCACCGTGACACTCCTGTTTGATGTGCCCTCGGGAGTGGATGCGCTTGGGGTCAGGGCATATGCAATGTCTGAGTCGTATTCCGATGCCGAGCAGGGGAGTATTGATGTCCTGCCGTCATCCACTCCCGTCACCGAGGCATATACCTTCTATCTCAGACCCGGCAGCGACAGGCAGACTCTGAAACTTCCCGATTTCAAGGGTGACGCTTCCGTGACCCTCAGATACAGCGGCAATGCGGTGATGGACTGTCTCCTTGCCCTCCCGGCAATCTCCGAGCCGTCGTCGGCAAGCATACTCTCCTTTACGGAGGCCCTGTTTGCCAACTCCGTGGCGTCGGGTATGGCAGTGAGATATCCGGCTCTTCGCTCGATGCTCGGGAAGATGAAGTCGGGCGAGCTGAACAATCCCGGTTCTCCGCTTCAGAACGACAGTCAGCTGAAGATCGTGGCTCTCGACAATACGCCGTGGGTCAATGACGCTGCCTCCGAGACCGCGCGCATGGGGCGTCTCACCACCTTGCTCGACTCGGCGGCCTCGCGTCTCGCCATCTACCGAATCGCAGAAACCATCCTGGAGCGTCAGAACACCGACGGCGGTTGGGGATGGTGTCCCGACATGCCCTCGTCGGTATGGATCACTTCGGGTCTGCTGCTCCGCTACGGGATGCTTGAGTATATGGGACTCGCTCCCGCCGACACGCGTCTCGCCGACGCGATGAAGAGGGGAGTGGCATGGTGTGACTCCGAGATAATGGAGCAGATCAGGCGCAGTAAGGCACCATACAACTATGCCGCCCTACGCGATTATCTCTATTCATGCAGCCTGCTGAAGGCGAAGCATACTTCGGCTTTCGACGATGTGCACCGAAAGTCCCTCGACGCCATCGAGCGTGAGTGGAAAGACTATGACGTCTACGGCAAAGCCACCTGTGCCACCCTTCTCTGGAGAAGCGGGCGCAAGGATGCCGCGCGCGACATCCTCGAGTCGCTGACGCAGTTCGCGTTGAAGTCGCCGCAGAAGGGTTGGTGGTTTGACAACCAGGGTTCACGCTATTCATCGTGGCCTCCGCTGATCACCACTGCCCAGGCGCTTGAGGCTTTTGCCGAGATCGAGCCGGGCTCTGAAGCTGTCGACGGCATCCGCCAGTGGCTCGTGCTCCAGAAGCAGGTCGAGGACTGGGGGGTCACGCCTTACACGGCAGAACTAATCTGGGCCGTTATGTCGTCGGGTGTGGAATGGACGTCATCCGACACCGTTCCTGAGGTGTGGCTCGGCGGCAGAAAGCTGGATGTAAAGGCTTCGGCCACTCCTGCCGGCGGCTTCACCGTGGACCTTGATCCCCATGCGGCCTCGGGGCAGACCCTTGAGATATCCAAGACCGGCGGTGGCCCGGCGTGGGGCGGCGTGGTGAGCCAGTATGTCGCTCCCATCGCGGAGGTGAAGTCCCGGACGGCCGACGGCATATCAGTCAGCAAGAGTCTGTATGTGATCGGCGATAATGGAAATGCCACTACCGGTCCGCTTGCTGTCGGCACGAAAGTCAAGGTTACCATTGTGGTAAAGACCGACCGCGACATGGACTATGTGGCGCTCTGCGACGCGAGGGCAGCGGCCCTGCGTCCTGCAGACTATCTCTCGGGCTACAATGCCACTGACGGTCTCTTCTGCTACAGGGAGATCCGCGACAACGCCACCAATTTCTTCTTCTCATTTCTTCCCAAGGGAAGCCATGTGATCAGCTACGAATGCTTTGTCGACAGGGTAGGGGAGTATGCCTCCGGCATCGCCGAGGCACAGTGCCTATACGCCCCGGTTATCGTGGCACATTCGCGGGGAGAGGTCGTTACTGTCAGATAATTCGTGTCTTGTCTATATTCGGGGCGGAAAAGGAAATGTCTTTTCCGCCCCGAAATTTTAATTATATTTTTATTACAATACTTCGGTTATTTTTGAGAGTTTGTTAACGGCTCCGAGGAGCCAAGTGTTTAATTCGTTAAAAATCTGATGTT
>CANQRV010000052.1 GCA_947626355.1 uncultured Muribaculaceae bacterium | reverse complement strand
TATCAGATGTTGGGTAAAGTCAACGTGCATGTGCGTAAAGGTTGCGCCCAGGCCTATCTGGATTCGCCCTGGAAGCTCGTCGGCCCGATTATCGAGGACCTCACTGACGGAGTCGATGAAATCGGGGATGACATGGCCATCGGGGAAGACGAGCTCTGCGATGCTTATTCCCTCTCCGGCACTAAGGTCGCCTACGGGCTGCGCTTCGGAGAAGTCTGCAACGCCCTGCCGAAGGGCCTCTACATCATCCGCACCTCTTCCGGTAAATCGGCGAAAATCGCCGTAAAATAGAGTGATTGGAAATCAGCCGCCGGCAAGTCAGTCGCTATTTATCAGTCGGCTGATGATTAGCCGGCTCGCCGGTCAATCCGGGTATATATACTGTTGCCGCCGTGCTGCTGTCTGGATTCAAGACGGCAGCACGGCGGCAACAGCCGTTATATGAGTGGCAACAAGCTGCAATTGTCATATCTCCGCCCTAAAAATAATTGACAGTTTGTGTATCTGAAAATATTTTACTAATTTTGTATTACAATTGGTTTACACTACATGTAAGTCCATTAAACCAGCATAGTGAATATTTCGTTTCATAATAGAAAGCTCGAAAAGCTACTGGATGACCTCTCGAAGCTTAATCGCGAACTCGGCACACTGAGAGCGAGGCTGTTTCTGAAAAGGATAGGGACATTGGTGGATGCTGAGACTCTTGAGGATGTACGGTATTAGCCCGGCAACTTTCATGAACTGAAAGGTGACAGGAAGGGACAATGGGCCTGCGACCTCGACCATCCATACAGACTGGTTTTCGAGCCTCATGAAGACCCCATACCGACTGATACTGCCGGCCGATATGTATGGCTGGAAATCAAAGGTGTGGAAATTGTAGAGATCACAAACTATCATGGCAAATAATATGGCAGAGACAACAAGACATATTTACAATCCGGCAAAGCTGCCGGTCGTCTATCATCCCGGCGAGATTCTTGAGGAGAAGCTTCAGGAGATGGGGATGGGAGTGAAAGAGTTTGCCACGAGGGTATCCAAACCTGAGAAGACCATCATCGCGGTCATGAAAGGCAAAAGCAGTATAACACCGGATATGGCGGTGGCATTTGAGATGGTGACGAAGATACCCGCGAGAATGTGGCTTCGTCATCAGCGAAGCTACGATGAGTTCATTGCCCGCAAGAAGAGGGAGAGCTCGCTCGAGGAAGGGATGCTTTGGGCCATGAAGTTCCCATATTCCGAGATGGCATCCCTCGGGTGGCTTTCCGGTATAACCGATACAAACGCAGGCTCAGGTAACATCTTCGACACTTTATGTACGTTCTTTGCTGTAAGCTCGCCTAAAGGGTGGGAGGACTTTTACCTCAGACAGCGACTGCGTGTCGCCTTCCGCATAACACTTGCGGAAGCATGCGACCCTTACGCGCTTTCCGCATGGCTTAGGCAAGGTGAGATTCAGGCTGGCGGGATGTCGGTTGAGGCTGCGTATTCGGCAAAATCACTCAGGTCAATCCTTAAGGACATCTCGGCAATCATGGATATGGAGACACCTGAGCGTGACGTCATACTGGTGGACTTGCTCGGCAAAGCAGGTGTGAAGCTTATTTTTACAGATACGCTGTCATGGGCGCCTGTGAAGGGATGTGTGCGGTATATATATGGTATGCCGTGCATACAGCTGGCTAAGAAATTTGAAAGCACGTCTGATTATTGGCGAACCCTCTGGCATGAGATAGGTCATATATTGCTTCATGGCAAGAAAGACATCTTCATGGAGAATGTAGATTATGGCGATAAGGACCCGGAAAAGGAACTGGAAGCTGATGAGTTTGCCGCCCGCTGGATGGAATGAATGACTTCAGTCGATTAGGAGTTAGTCTCCATGGATTTGACATTAGTCAGCAGGTGATTAGACGTTAGTGATTAGCCGGCCGATCGATCAGAATGCGAATATATACTGTTGCCGCCGTGCTGCTGTCTGGATTCAAGACGGCAGCACGGCGGCGGTTATTCCGAACTTTACAAGTCGTCCGATAGTTGACATATAAAGAATGTTTCGTAATTTTGTCAACCGTAATATTTGAGATATGAATAAAGACCACAATAATATATTCGGACGAAGGCTAAGTCAGGCCCGTCAGATGAAAGGACTGTCAATGGAGGATCTTGGCAGCCTACTTACTCCGGCCGTAACCCGACAGGCAATCAACAAGTATGAGAAAGGGCAGACTATGCCCGACAGTCGGATATTGCTGACACTTGGATCGGTATTAGGAGTGAAGCCGGATTATTTCTTCCGTGCGTTTACTGTTGAGGTTGACCGTGTCATGTTCCGCAAAGATTCTAAATTCCCTGAAAAGAAATCCATTGCCATTCGTGAGCGCGTCCGCGAGGAACTGGAACGCTATCTTGAAGTGGAACAACTTTGCGGAGCCCAGTCGGGGTTCACCTTGCCGTCGGTAAATATATCATCGTCGGAGGATGTAACCGGATTTGCCAATCAAGTGCGGTCCATCCTAAAACTTGGCGTTGATGGAATCTCCAATGTTATCGAAGTATTGGAAGATAATGGCATCAAAGTCATAGAAATATCCGAGGATGAAATTTTCGAGGGGCTAAGCGGATATGCCAATGACAACATTCCCATTATAGTGGTCAATGATAATCTCACTCCGGAACGGAAACGGTTCGCGCTGCTTCATGAACTTGGGCATTTATTGATGAAATTCCAAACCAGTGTTAAAGCAAAAGAGGAGGAAAACCTTTGCAACGTATTCGCAAGCGAGCTATTATTGCCATCATCCGTGCTTCTTTCACGCATCGGAATCAAAAGACATGACATCTCGTTGGCGGAACTTTCCGACATCCAGAAGCAATACGGCATATCCATTGATACTGTCATGGAAGCTATGCGCCGCCTTGATGTTATTACCGGCAGACGCTATGAAGGATATCTGAAAAAGAAACGAAGTTTTCCGGATTTCAGAGCTGTCGTAGAGCAATCGATGGCAATACCGGAGACTACCGGGCGATTTGTAAGAATGGTTTACCGCGCCCTCGCCGATGAAATCATATCGTTCTCGAAAGCGACCGCTTTGCTGAACACCTCCGTTGAAACTGTCAAACGCCAACTCCAGCTCGTCTAAGGAATGAAGATCATAGTCAACGATAAAAATATCTTCATCGAACTGCATTCGATAGGAATGCTCGAAGAAATGTGAAATCTGCCATACGAGATTCACACAGTGGATTTCGTAATGGCCGAGATTGTTGAGGAAACTCAACGCATCGCATTCGAGCATCTTGTTTCGATAGGAAAAATCCGAGTCAACAGCTTCTCGGCGGAGGAGGTGATGGAGATTGTAGCCGAACATTCCGAAGTTTCCGGGAATCTGTCTATTCCTGACTGCTCAGTATGCTATTACGCCAGAAAACATAAGGTGCCGATGTTGACAGGCGACCGCCGTCTCCGGAAATATGCAGAGGCACAAGCCATCGAAGTGCATGGCATCCTCTTTCTATTCGATGAGATGGTAAGATTCGGGGTGGTTTCACCTGATATAGCTGCTGCAAAGCTGGAAGAACTTATGCAACTGAATGCGCGTCTCCCGAAGTCTGAAATCTCGCAAAGAATTATTCTGTGGCGAAGAGAAACGACAGATTAAGGATTTATGATCCCGGGTCGGCTTGTAGGGAAACGAATCCGTTCAAAAAAAAGAAAGTGAATTCCGGGAATTTGGTTTGGATTATTGAGAAAAAATGCATATCTTCGCAAATCATTACTCACCGGCCGGCGCCTGAGAAGACTCCGGCCCAAATCCATTACAGTCATGAATCTACGACACGCTTTATATACACTTACAGCCACGCTGCTCCTCTCGGCAGCCGGCTGCAAGCACGAGAGCGCACAGCTCTCGGTAGACCTCTCACAGAAATTCGACGGCCAGCAGATCGAGCTGATGAACTATCTCGACTCCACCGTGATAGCCCGTGCCACCGTGGAGAACGGCCACGCCGGCTTCATCCTCTCTCCGGGCGACAGCCTCCATCTGCCGCTGCTCACCGCCGTCATCATCGACGGCCGCATACGCGCCTTCTACGTGGCAGAGCCCGGAAAAGCCCTGCTCACCGACTCCATGAACGTAGCATCGGGAACCCCCGACAACGACCGCTTCGCCTTGCTGATGACGCGCCTCGACTCCATAGAGGACACCGACGACATGGCGTCGTACGTACGGTTTGCCGAACAGGCCTACAACGACAACCTCGACTCACCGCTCCGCGACTACTTCGGCATCGAATGGCTCAAATATGCCGACCCGCAGCGCGTCGACTCCCTGCTGGAGACAGCGCCCGACGACTTCCGCAACTCGCGCCGCGCCCTCCACTACGAAAACTTCGCCCGCCTGCGCTCCAACACCTCGCCCGGCAGGAAATACGTGGACTTCGCCGGGGAGGCCGCCGACGGCAAGCCGATGAAGCTCAGCGACCTCGTGAAGCCCGGGCGCTACACGCTCGTCGACTTCTGGGCAAGCTGGTGTCCCTACTGCATCAAGGAGCTCCCGGATATGGCACGCCTCTATGAGAGCTGGAACGGCCGCGGACTCGACATCATCGGTGTGGCCGTGAGAGACAAGACGGCCGACACACAGGGCGCCGTGGCGAAATACGGCATCTCATGGCCGGTGGTCTACAACACGCAACGCACTCCCTACGACCTATACGGCTTCACCGGCATACCCCACCACATGCTCATCGGCCCCGACGGCACGATCCTGAGCCGCGGCGAGTCGCTCGCCCAGATCGAACAGATGCTGGAACAGACGATTAAGAGTGAAGAGTGAAGAAGAAAAACAGCGGGTTATTTGTTGTTAAGGCTATAGTGACACCTAATTATCGAGTATTATGGCAGAAAAGAAAGAGACAGGGGGACGCCCCAACCGGCTGATTCCGCTCATCGAGGAGTCGATAAAGAAGCACTGGGAACTGACGGTCATGTCGGACATGGGCGGCATCAACTATAAATACAGCGAACTGGCGATCATGATCGCCAAGATGCACATACTCTTCGAGCACGCCGGTCTGAAGCCCGGCGACAAGGTGGCCATACTCGGCAAGAACTCGAGCAACTGGATGGTGGCCTTCCTCTCCTGCCTCACGGCGGGTGTCGTGGCCGTGCCCATCCTCCACGAGTTCAAGCCCGACATGGCCCACCACCTCATCAACCACTCCGACTCGCGCCTCCTCTTCGTAGACGCCGCAATCTGGGAGAACCTCGACGAGAGCCTCATGCCGAAGCTCGAGGGCGTGATCTTCATCTCCGAGATGGGCATGCCCCTCTCGCGCAGCAAGCGCCTCACGGAAGCCCGCAACAACATCAACGAGCTCTTCGGAAAGAAATACCCCTACGACTTCACGCCGGCCGACATCCACTACCACGCCTGCGACGAAGACGACACCGCCATCATCAACTACACCTCCGGAAGCACCGGCATGTCGAAAGGCGTGATGCTCTCCTACCGCAACATCTGGAGCAACATACGCTTCTGCCTCGACTACGTGCCCTTCTTCAAGGCCGGCGACGGCATCGTCAACATGCTGCCCCTCGCCCACCTCTACGGCATGGTGATCGACACGCTCCACCCCATAATCCGCGGCTGCCACTGCTACTTCCTCACAAAGCTCCCCTCGCCGAAAGTGATACTCCATGCCTTCGCGGAGGTGAGGCCGAAGCTCATCATCACCGTGCCGCTGATCCTGGAGAAGATCATCCGCAACAAGGTCTTTCCCATGCTCGAGAAGCCGGTGATGAAGCTGCTGCTGAAGGTGCCCTTCCTCGACGACCATCTGCTGGCCAAGGTGAAGGATGGACTCGTGCAGGCCTTCGGCGGCAACGTGCAGGAGATCATAGTGGGGGGCGCGCCCATCAATCCGGAGGTGGAGAAATTCCTCTACCGCATCGGCTTTCCAGTCACCGTGGGCTACGGCATGACGGAGTGCGGACCGCTCGTGTCGTATGCGTCGGCCGCCGACTCCAGGCCCCACACCGTGGGCAGGATTGTCGACAGGATGGAGGCGCGCATCGACTCTCCCGACCCGGCCAACGTGCCCGGCAATATCTGGGTGAGGGGCGACAACGTGATGAAGGGATACTACAAGAACGAGGAGGCCACCCGCGAGGTGATGCCTAAGGATGACGGATGGATGAACACCGGCGACCTCGGCCTGATAGCCGACGACGGCATGATCACCATCTGCGGCCGCTCGAAGACGATGATCCTCGGCCCTTCGGGCCAGAACATCTATCCGGAGGAGATCGAGGCACGCCTCAACATGATGCCCTACGTGGCGGAGTCGCTGGTGGTGGACGACGGCGGCAAGCTCGTGGCGCTGATACACCCCGACCTCGACAGCGCCCGACAGCAGGGGCTGGAGCTGGCCGATATGGACAAGGTGATGGACGCCAACCTGAAGGACCTGAATAAAGAATTACCGGCCTACAGCAAGGTAAGCCGGTATAAGATTCATCCCGAGGAATTCGAGAAGACTCCCAAGCGCTCCATCAAGCGCTTCCTCTATCAACCGTAAGGGGGCAGAGCTCCAAGAGTGAAGAGTCAAGAGTGAAGAGTCAAGAGTGAAGAGCCAAGAGTGAAGAGCCAAGAGTGAAAAGCCAAGAGTGAGCAAGCTGGGAGAGGCGGCGTCTCGCCGCCAGCCTGCGAGTCCATAAGTATCCCTGCCAACATAGCCTCGCTTCGCGAAGGCGGCGAGACGCCGCCACACCCAAGGGCTCCGCACCCAGCCGTGTATCTTCCGCCGATGACCATTAGCGTGCAATCAGCCGAAGAGCCCCAATGAGTCGTCAGGAGTCATAATATTAATCCCGATGAATCCGAATTCGGATTCATCGGGATTATTCGATAATGAATATCTTCAGTCCTTCAGATAATAGACGATGGTGGAGACCACGCGGATACGCTTCATGTAGGGAGTGTACTGGTCGCGGTCCTCGATTGAGAACTGACCCTGCGAGGCGGTCTTGATCTTGCCGAGATGGCTTTCCGAATCCTCGGCAAACTTGTCGGCTGCCTTACGGGCGTTTTTCGTGGCGTCGGCGATCATGGCCGGCTTCACGCTGTTGAGGTCGGTGTATTCATATGTGGTCTGATAATTGTAGTCGCCGGCCACGATGGCGATGCCCTGGCGGAGCAGCTCCGTCTGGCGCTGGATGAGCCTGCGCACCATCTCCACCTTGGAGGAAGTGACTACGATCACCGAAGTGACGTTGTAACGGAAGGGGGCCGGCTGCGAGTCGTAGCGGTCGGCCTGCATGTCGACGACCTGCGGGGCGTTGACGGAGATCTCGCTGTCGGCCACGCCGTTCTCCTTAAGGAAGCCGACGATCGCGTTGTTGGTTGCCTCTATGCCCTGATAGATGGTGGGGAGATCGTTGCCCACCTGCTTGCTGACGATAGGCCACGTCACCTTGTTGGCCATCACCTCGCGCTCGGAGAGGCCGCGCACGGTGACGGTGCGGGCATTGTTGGTGATTCCGTCGAGGCCCCCCTTCACACAGAGACCGAGAAGCAGGAGGCCGACGGCGAGGAGTGTGGCCGGAATCCATAGGCGCCACACGAAACCTAAACTGAATTTATTTTCCATAGAAAAAAAATGATGTTTAATGATCGGAGAGGGGTGGAAACTATAGATATAACAACGTAAGAGGGGGACATAATATCATGATGTCAAAAAAAAATATTAACTTTGCAGATAAAATGAACGAAACGACATGCTCGACAAGATAAACGCATTGATGGAGGAGATAGCCTCCGCCACAGCCTCCACTCCCGCTGAGCTGGAGGAGCTGAGAGTGAGATATCTGGCAAAGAAAGGGCTGATATCACAGCTTATGACCGACTTCCGCAACGTACCGTCTGAACAGAAGCGGGAGCTGGGCCGTAAGCTCAACGAGCTCAAAGACGCGGCCACACAAAAGATCGCGGAGCTGAAAGAAGGATTCGCCGCCTCCCGCGACGACTCCGACAGCGAGCTCGACCTGACACGCACGGCCACGCCACTGCCCCAGGGGAGCCGCCATCCCCTCTCGATAGTGAAGGCCGACATCATACGCATCTTCTCCGACATGGGCTTCACCATAGCCGAGGGCCCTGAGATCGAAGACGACTGGCATGTGTTCTCGTCGCTCAACTTCCCGCCCGACCATCCGGCCCGCGACATGCAGGACACCTTCTTCATCGGCCGCACTCCTGTGGACGTGCTGCTGAGGACCCACACCTCGTCGGTGCAGACACGCACCATGGAGGCTAACCAGCCCCCGATCCGCATCGTATGCCCCGGCCGCGTCTACCGCAACGAGGCAATCTCGGCGCGCGCCCACTGCTTCTTCCATCAGATCGAGGGCCTCTACATCGACCGCAACGTATCGTTTGCCGACCTCAAGCAGGTGCTCCTCTATTTCGCCCGCGAGATGTTCGGCCCGGAGACGCAGATCCGACTGCGCCCCTCCTACTTCCCCTTCACCGAGCCATCGGCCGAGATGGACATCAGCTGCGACCTCTGCGGCGGCAAGGGATGCGCCTTCTGCAAAGGCACCGGATGGGTGGAGATCCTCGGCTGCGGCATGGTAGACCCCAATGTGCTCAAGGCATGCGGCATCGACCCGGAGGTCTATTCAGGCTACGCCTTCGGCATGGGCATCGAGCGTATCACCAACCTGAAATACAGAGTGAAAGACCTGCGCATGTTTAGCGAGAACGACGTGCGCTTCCTCAGGGAATTCGAGTCGGCACGCTGATGGCACGCCTGTCGACTAAAAAGAGATATGAAGAGATCCTGCGGTGGTTCGGGGAGAACGTTCCCGAGCCCCGCACGGAGCTCACTTACGACACGCCGTTTCATCTGCTGCTGTCGGTGATCCTGTCGGCGCAGTGCACCGACAAGCGTGTCAACATGGTGACCCCTCCCCTCTTCGCCGCCTATCCGGAGCCGGCCGACCTGGCGGCCGCCCGCGAGGAAGACGTGTATGAATATATCAAAAGCGTCACCTTCCCCAACAACAAGACGCGCCACCTCATCAAGGCGGCGCAAGTTCTCATGGAAGAATTTGGCGGCGAGATGCCGTCGGACATCGACAGCCTCATGAAGCTTCCCGGCGTGGGACGCAAGACGGCCAACGTGATGCTGGCCGTGGTCTGGAACAAGGCGGCGATGGCCGTCGACACCCACGTCTTCAGGGTGAGCAACCGCATCGGGCTCACCGACAACAGCAAGACGCCGGCCGCCACCGAGAAGACTCTCATCAGGCATATTCCGGCGGAGCTTGTGCCGAAGGCCCACCATTGGCTGATACTCCACGGGCGCTATATATGCAAAGCGCGGAAGCCGCTCTGTGGGGAATGCGGCATCCGCGAATGGTGCAGGACCTACAGCGGCCGTTGAGCCGGATGTCTTAATAATAAAGCTCCTCGACCTTGAGCGACGACTGCGGCACGGCGAGGAAGATGAACCCGGACTTGCAGTCCCATACCTTACATATCTCTATGTCATCGCGGCCGAACGCGTCGATCACCTCCTGGCGCTTCTTCTTCGAGGAAGTGCGTGAGTCGTATTCAAAACAGGGTCGCCCGTAGCGTCCTGTGATGGCCTTTGCGCGGGTGGTGGTGATGGAGCGCACATCCTCCTGCGAGGTGCCCTCGAAGCTTAGGCGCAGCGACTCCACGAGCTGGTCGGCGCAGAGATAGCGTAGGTTGCCGGTGAAGCGGCGCCCGGAGAGTGTCCCCTCGAAAAACATCAGGCTGTCGGCCTGCATGCAGGCGTCGACAGAGCCGGTGAGGTCGTCGGAAATGGAATTGCAGGGTTTGAGGCCCTTTGCGGCAAGTCTCACACACAGCTCCTCGGCGGAGCCACCGAGCTTCACGCCGAAGAAATCGATGGCAAAAGCCTGGGCAGCAGCGCCGAGTGCAATCAAAAGAAAAAGAAATCGTCTCATATAGGTATTAAAATTTCTACAAAAGTATCAAAAAGAATCGAGACCGACACCACTCCGAAGCTTTTTTAACATTCTCCGGAGCACCTGTCCACCGCAAGCGGCACTTCACTGTGATTCGCTTTCCCTGATGATGAGGAGCTTGTCGCCCGCCTTCAGACGGCGTGTGCCGTTGGGCACTATATAGCGGCCGTCCCGGTTGATGAGCATCACGAGCGAGCCCTCCGGCAGATGCATCTCCTTGAGCGTGTCGCCGCCAGAGAGATCCGCCTCCGACAGCTCGATGGTCTTGAGCGACGATGGATGCTCGTCGGCGAGCTCCACTCCGAAATCATCGTCGGAAGCCGAGGCACTTTCGATAAGGCCGAGGCGCCTTGCCGAAGAGATCACGGTGGTGCCCTGCACTATGAGCGACAGTATCGTGACGAAAAAGACGATATTGAAGATCTGCGACGCACCCTCCACATCGGCCACCACGGGATAGGTGGCGAAAATGATCGGCACCGCGCCACGCAGTCCCACCCACGACACGAACGCCTTGTCGCGGAGCCTGAGCTTCCGGAAGGGAGCGAGTGAGAGGAAGACGCTAAGAGGGCGCCCTACGAGAATCATGAAGACGCCGATGATGGTGGAGACGGCGGCCACGGATAGCATCTCGCGGGGATTCACGAGGAGGCCGAGCATGATGAAGACCACGATCTGGGCTATCCACGTGATGCCGTCGGTGAACTTGGCCACTCCCCTGCGGAAAGGGAATGAGGAATTGCCGAACACGATGCCGCAGAGATAGACGGCGAGATAGCCGTTGCCTCCGAGATCGGTAGCCACCGCAAACGATAGGAACGCGGAGCCGAGCACGAGGATCGCGATCATCGCCGTGGCCTGCCCGGAGCCGGCGGCCAGGCCGATGGCGGCGCCCACACCGAACTGGAGGATCAGCTGCAACACCACCTCCCCTACCGACAGACGGGCGCCCACCGTGGCCACCTCGATGAGGATTATGGTGAGCATATACGCCATAGGGTCGTTGGAGCCGCTCTCCAGCTCCAGCATCGGACGCAGGTTGTGGCGCAGCCCGACATTGCGGCTACCGAGGATGCCGAAAACGAAGCAGCGGCATGCCGGTGCGGTAGCTCGACTTGCCGATGAGCACGCCCGCCATCATGATGACGGAGCACACAAGGATTACGTTTTCTGCGCTAATGGTCATATACGTCACAAAGTTATTATAGTTCACGCACAAAGTAAATGTGCATTTTCGAATGATTGAAAATTTAATGTCAGCAATGAGCTGAGCTTTGGTTTATGATTGATGTAATCGACCTCAAAGAACTGCCTGAGGGCATCATGAAACTTGGCGGGAGTGTCAAAGTACTTTCCGGCCAGGACATGCCGTCTTGTGTATTTCCAAAGCCTCTCTATGATATTGAGGTTCGGAGAATACGGAGGCAGGAATATGAGGCTGATTCCAAGTTCGTCTGCCTTGTCCTTTACTGCCTGGCAATGCTGGTACCGCGCATTGTCGAGAACAATGGAAACTGGAGTATTTCCCGATTCCCGTCTCACTTTTTCAAGAAAGGCCTTTGTCTGTTCCGCATCCACATAAACCATGGAATGGGACTGTATGATGTCAAGAGAAAAGGGATCCACGCATCCGAGAAGGTTGAAGCGGTTTCGGCCGGCACCGGTCTTGAGGTAAAGCGGTTCCTTACACCACACTTGGCAGGTGAACGTCTCCAGTGTGAAATGTACGGCATCCATGAAATAGAGCTTGCGTTTGCCTTCTTTCGCCTCATCTATAACAGGTCGCAGCGCGGAAACCCATTCAGTCTGCTTCTGTGGACACGCCCTGCCCGGTATAGGCTGCGTCTTTATGAACCGGAAGCCGCAGCGGTGCATTATTTTCCTTGTCCATGCAAGGCTGAACGTAATGCCGCAGATGTCGCGGATTATGTGTGCGGCCTCGGCGGAACTTCGGGGCACTTCGGATTCCAGTCTTTTGGAAATCTCATCCATATGACCTTTCAGTTTACCTGGACGTCCCGGAATAGGAGCGATTTCAAGAACGGAATCGATTCCGTCATTGTTATAAGAATGAATCAGGCTGTCAACGAAGTTACGGCTGCATCCTGCGATTGCAGCAATCCTTTCGCTACTCAGTCCGGGTTCGGTCATTTTGGCCATAAGGCACGACAGCGTTTGCGAATTATGCCGGAGGAAGTTGTTTCGTTTTCCCTTTTGAGACGGGCATACGCCTCCTTACTATATTTGACGGTGAGCAGAGTTGTATAGATAACGTTATGGATAAAGAACTTGCATAGGAAAAAGGATATAACAAGATATAGGTAATATAGCTGATTATTTGGGGATTATACAAACGAGGTGTGAGAGAGTTTTTGTAAGTTTTTATATTATTTTTCTCAATCAGTACACATTTAGTACATTTCGTTTGTTAATAGATGTTGAGAGCGATTTTTTTTGACAGACAACCCTTATTACCTTTGCGCTCCACAAAGATAATCATTTATGGCTAAAGTAGAAAACAAAAGCAAGCAAAACCCCAAACTCCAGCAGACCATATTGAAAGATGGTCGGGCAAGCCTATATCTGGAATATTACCTCGGTCGGTCGGAAACTCCTGTTCTTGACGAGGAGGGAAATCAGGTGTATTATACCACCGGAGCAATGGCGGGCAAACCCAAGTACAAAATCAAGCATGCCCGAAAGAAGGAGAACCTCAATTTGTATATCTGGGTTCATCCACGCAATCAGCAAGAGAGAATACAGAATAGAAATACTCTCGCACTTGCCGAGAAGACCCGCTTTGAGAGGGAGCAGCAGTTTCTTGAAGACCGCGAAGGATATAAGTTTAAGAAAGACACCAATTTCAATTTCTTTGATTATTTCCAGCAGAAGATTGATATGTCCAAAAGGGCTTACTCCTACAAGTCCGGAATGAAAGTTGCATTAAGACGCTTTCAGGCATTCCTCGCTGAAACTCCCCGTTACAGTGTGTACGCGAATTATATTCGCCCTGACCAGCTTAATCCGGAAATGATGTCGGACTATGCCGATTATCTGATGGCAAGAGGAAAAGGAGCGGGGCCTCAAACCATATTCATGCGTTTCAAAAGGATAATTAATATGGCGTTGGAGGAAGAGATTCTGAGAAAAGACCCATGCAAGGGAGTTTCAATCAAGGCTGACAAACTTACTCTTAACAAGGACATTCTATCCCCCGAAGAAATAGAGAAGCTGCTCAACACCCACTATCCTCACGAGAATCCGGTAATGCAGAGAGCTTTCATACTCACACTCTACACCGGAATACGCTTTTGCGACATCAAGCTACTTACATATCGCAATATCGACTATGTAAACAAGACGATGCGCTTTGAGCAACACAAAACGAGAGGACTGAGCAACTCGAACATTGTCATAACTCCGCTCAGTGATGCCATTCTTGCCATCATCGGGTATCCGTCGGCAAACACAGACCTCGATAGTCTAATTTTCGATCTGCCGTCATATCATACCTGCCTCGCATCCCTGAAAAAGTGGGTAAAAAGGGCGGGCATAAACAAAAAGATAAGCTGGCACTGTGGTCGCCACAGTTTCGCGGTAAACCTGTTGAGAAGCGGAACTAACATAAAGACTGTACAGACGCTGATGGGACACGCCAAAATAGAGATGACATCGCGCTATCTCCATGTCATAGACAGTGATAAAGTTGAGGCTATAGACGGTCTTGGACCTATCGGTTATACTGAAAAGTATTCCACCAAAGGATATTCAGCTGAAGACCGCAAGCGTATGTCTGAGAATTGTAAAGGAGGTGTGCGATTCCGAGGAAAAAGGAATGTCAGCGAAGATTCAGACTCGGAAGAGATTGCTGTTTGATAAAAATCCATTGCATTTTCTGCACTTTCGCACATTCCTATATAAGATAGCAGTTGCATATTCCGCTGAAAATGACCAACTTTGCAATTGATTCAACGTCATAATGTTTTTGTTTCATTTTTGACGTGGATTTAGTGGTTGGACATCGGGAGGGATCCCGGTGTCCTTTTTCTATGTAGCACCAAAGCGTTGTTGATTTTCAGTGTTTTATGATAAAAGTGCGATTCCCACATCTTGAAATTTGGTAATCTCGAAAAATTTTTGTATATTAATATAGGCTGTCCGGGAGGATAGTCTGAAAGACATTCCGGATTGGGAGTTATTGAACGGCGAAAAAGAATAGCTGAGACACCAAAATGTCGCCTGATTTTCAAAAATATGTGTCACTGCACATCTGCAATTTGGGTATGTCTGATTTTTTTGTAACTTAAATAAGGGATTGCGAAGAGTCGCTTTCCGGCAATCTTAATTTATTGGCTTAACGTGGAAAACATCGGACGCGTATCGGACAACGCACGACTTATTCAAGACAATTCGGGCTAAAATGTTAAAAATTCACTTGTCGAGTGAACTTTTTTGAAAGCCGTGTGTTGCGAAATCATAAGGGGCATTTTCCATGACCTCGCCGACGCAGACAGACGCGGCACAAATCCGCACGGAAGCGGATAAGGTCTTCATGCACCCATACGCGCCAAAATTCCCTCAAAGGCAGAGGGAGGATTCCTTACACCCATATCGTAACATAACGCGATACCTACCGAACGCATTTCGATATGCGCCACGATAAGTGTCCGGCTTGTCTTGTATCTACCCGAAATCGAAGAAAATAATACATACTTCATCATTCTTCCGAATTTTGCATGCTACAGACCCCGGTAAATCAAATTAATTTTGCGGTCGGTCTTGATGGCTTCGCCACCGCGCACCGGCTTCGCCGACATGCGCTTCAAGCCGACTCGCTATTTTCAATTGTAACCGTCACAGCGGCTAAATCCCTCCGGGTGTAGCCGAGGCCGCCGTGACATTTTCAACCCTCTCGGCAACACCCCAGATATTGGTATGGAAGAAACCATATTCAGAGTTAATCACCCCGTAAGCCTATGCGCTATGAGTCTCTAAACAAAAATTCCAACCCCACTAAATCCAATCCAACAATGAACACAAGTATTATGAATCCTTTGCCCGCCGACAACGCGGGCATCATCGGTATGCTCAAGGAGCTTATCCGAAGTGTGTCGACAGAAGTCTTTCATGAACTGATAGAGGAACTCCTCCCATCGCAGCGTCAGGAAAGCCAAGTCGAAGACTCCGACCATTTGAGTGTCAAGGGAGCACTGGACTTCCTCAATTCGAGAGGCTATAAGATCTCCAACGCCCAGCTCTACAAACTTACAAGCAAGAGTGAGATCCCTTATCAGAAGTTTGACGGGTCGAACCGTCTCCACTTCTACAAATCCCAGCTCGAAGAATGGGTGCGGACGAAGCTGATTGACGGCAACGCCATCGGTATCCTTGAACCCTCCGATTCAAAAAAGAAAGGGGATAAGCGATGAAAGAAAAGATGATTACCCCAGATGCCATCATCAGCGAGATGGAGAAACTCCGTGCATCCGGTCAGGAAACGGAGCAGGAAACCACAGGACGCAACACCGGGACAGATTTCCCCATCGACGTGCTGCCATACAAGATGCAGCGCATAGTCCGAGAGGCAAGAGCCACAATCGGTTTCCCGGAGGATTATCTCGCGCCCTCGTTGCTTGTGGCGGTAGCCACAGCAATCGGAAACACGATGATAGTGGAGCATATCCCCGGCTGGAAAGAGAACGCCATCCTTTTTCTCGCACTTGTCGGCAGGCCCGGTGCCTGCAAGTCACATCCGCTGAGTTATGCCATGCATCCGCTGATCGACCACGATTCTGAAATGGCAGCGCAGTTCGAGAAAGAGATGCGCCAGTATCTCGACACGCTGAATGTTCCCGCCAAGAAAAGAGCCGAGCAGGGACTCGACCCGAATCCACGTGAGCCGGAGAGAAAGAGGTTCATCATCTCCGACATAACGCCCGAGGCAGTCCACCGTATCCACTCGCAGAACAAACGCGGTCTATGCCTTGTGTCAGATGAGTTTTCAGGCTGGTTCAAGAATTTCAACCGCTATAACAACGGTTCGGAATCCGAATTCTGGATGTCGGTGTTCAGCCATAAATTTGCCATGGCCGACCGCAAGAGTAGTGCAAGCGGTATCTTCATCCGCCGTCCTTTCATCTGCGTCTGCGGCACCATTCAGCCGGAAATCCTTTGGGAACTGGCCTCCAACAGCCGTTCGTCAAACGGTTTTCTTGAGAGAATCCTCTTCGTTATCCCGGTCAATCAGGATATGGGCAAATGGAACAAGGAACGCAGACTCCCCACATTCCCCATGACCGAAGAATGGAAAGCGGTGTTGCAGAAACTTATGTCTCATTCCACAGAGGTTGACGCAAACGGCGATTTTGTCCCCCGTATGCTTGGCTTTACACAAGAGGCGATAGACCTGCTGTTCGACTGGCAGAACGCGACGACCGACCGCTGCAATGCCGGACAGAGCGACACTGTCAGGGCTATCGCCAGCAAACTGGAGATATACGCTGTCCGTTTCTGTCTGATATTACAGGCGGCGCACTGGGCGTGTGGCGAGGGAGAGCTGACAATATCAGCCGACACCGTGTCGAAGGCAATCAGACTTACCGAGTATTTCAGAGCCACCGCCACCAAAGTGAGAAAGATAATCACTGAACAGGCAATGCCCGACATTCAGTGTGCCGTCCTCGCTGATTTGCCGGAACATTTCACCACGGCTGAGGGCGTGGCAATAGCCCTCAGAAACGGCATGTCGGAGCGTACTTTCAAGCAGTGGCTGAAAGACAAAGGCAATGGGATACTCTTCATCAGGGAGAGCCACGGCAAATATTCCAAAATCTGAAAAGACTATTGCACTTTCTGCACTTTCGCATTTTCAACACGCTTTTTGACCCCCTTTCGGCTGTCAAAGTGCGAAAGTGCGGAAAATGCAAAGGGTTTTACGCAAAACAAAAATTACAATCCGATTATGAGTCAGTTCAGATTTATACTCCAGCCGTACCGCAATCCCGGCAGCCGACACTGTTGCCCGGAGTGCCACCGTCCCCGCTCGTTTGTCCGTTATATCGACACCGAAGAAAAGATTGTATTTCCCGACTATGTGGGACGCTGTAACCGTGAGCAGAAATGTGGCTATCACTACACTCCGAAACAATACTTTGCCGACCATCCCGAAGCCTCCGAAAAGAACAGCGACATATCGCCGTACATTTCGGGTCAAGGAGGCGGCAAGGCATACAGCCGACATATCCCGGAAAGTCAGCCGCCCGGACCGCCGTCAACGATTGACCGCGCTCTGATGCGGCAGACCATGAAGGGCTATGGCTCCAATAATTTCTTTCTTTTCATAGCCGCCATTGTCGGCAGAGAGGAAGCAACACGACTGATGGACCTTTTCAACATCGGCACGTCACGCCACTGGCAGGGTTCATGTGTGTTCTGGCAGACCGATTTCAACGGAGAAATCCGCACAGGAAAAATCATGCTCTACGACTGGAAAACCGGGCATCGTGTCAAGGAGCCGTTCAACCATGTCAGCTGGGTTCATTCTGTAATGAGGTTGCCCGACTTCAACCTCAGGCAGTGTTTTTTCGGAGAGCATCAGTTGCGGGGCCGCCCCAATGATGCAGTCGCCATTGTCGAGAGTGAGAAGTCTGCTGTCATCGCCACCCACTACATGCCAAAGTTCGTATGGCTTGCCACCGGAGGCAAGAACGGCGCGTTCAACAGCGAAGCTCTTTCGGTTCTCTCCGGCAGAGAGGTGTTCCTTGTTCCCGACCTCGGTGCAACGGAAGACTGGTGTATTAAGATACCGATGATGAAATCCCTCGGAATATCCGTCCGCATCTTTGACTTCCTTGAAAGAAACGCAAGCGAAGAACAGAGGTATTCCGGTCTCGATATTGCCGACTATCTCGTTTCGGAGCTAACACCGCAGGGCATACTCGAAGGTATGATGCAACGGAATCCCGCACTTCGCAAACTTGTCGAGACATTCGACATGGAGCTTGTCGGCGTAAGCGAGATGACCGAGGAAGATCGCAGAAGGTATACTGATTGCACGCCTACGAGTGATGCCGGATGACAGAATGACAATTCAGTTTTGTGAACGACTGAGTTTTCATCGGTTCAGTTGTTCAGACGTTCATTGGTTCAGTTGTTCAGACGCTCATCGGTTCAGGCGTTCATAATTTCACATCCTCATTTTTTTCACTCCTGTGATTTGCCTTGCGCATGACAAATCACACATGATATTGTCTGTCTGTAGCGACGTGGCTGCATATCCGAACAGGCTTAGACCATAGTCGTGAACACGCATATAGATATTAGGATATTAACTATAGATTTATGGATTGACATATCAATCTACAGTAAGATATATCAACCGATGTATCTGTTGAATCATCCTGTAATCTATGTTTCTATCTATCTAATTACCTATAGACCTATGGCTCTATGGCTGATAAGCCATTGACGGCAGTATCGCAAACAAACCGTGAAGAATCGTCAAAGCAAGTTTATGCCGATGTAATACATACGGCGACTCGCCCCATGCTGCACGAAATGCAGAAGGGGCGGCTCCCGTTGGTCGCAAAACTTGCTGTTGCCATTTCAATCACCTTAACCATTAGAATGATTATGAAAAATAATTTACCCAAAGATCACATGGTCTCGACCCGCCTTTCCGACCCTCTCTATCGTCGGCTCGGCGCTTACTCCCGCGCAAGTGGTGAGACAAAGAGCGGTGTCATCCGCTCGCTGATAGAGAAGGGATACGTCAAGGAACGCATCTCGCCCGAAATGATGTCGGCAGTCCGGAAACTTATCGGCATGGCGACTAATCTCAATCAGGCAGCGCATCAGGCAAACGCCGCAGGGTATCGCTCTGCGGCTGCTGAACTGACCTCGCTTGCCAAGGAAATACGTTCAATCCTAAACTCGATAACCTATGGTGGCTAAGATAACAAAAGGATCGAGCGCAAGCGGTGCGCTTGAATATATCACCCGGCACTGGAAGCTGAAGCCGATGGAATCCTGCATGGCCTCCGATGAACCCGACCTGATGTGTCTTGAATTTGACGCACAGGCGAAGATGAACCCGCGTGTCGAAATCAACTGTGTCCATATCTCTTTGGACTTCTCGCCTGAGGACAAGCCGAAGCTGGAGGCTGACCCGGAACTGATGAAGACAATCGCCCATGACTATATGGAGCGTATGGGAATCAATGACACCCTCTTCGTGATTGTCCGTCACAACGACCATGACCATCCGCACTGCCACATTGTCTATAGCCGTGTCGATAACAATGGCAAGACTATCTCCGACCATAACGACCGTTTCCGCAGTCAGAAGGCTTGCGAGGATATAACCCGGCAATATGGACTGCACTGGGGCGAAAGCCGGAAGAAAGTCAACCGGGAGCGTCTCCGGCCGCATGATGCCGCCAAATATCATATCAGCGACATTCTTGAAGTCGTGGTGCCGCAGTGCCGTAACTGGGAGCAGCTTGAAAGGACGCTAACAGCCAACGGCATATCGGTGGAGTTCAAGTGCAATCCCAATACGGGTGAGCGTCAGGGTATGTCTTTCGGATATGATGACGGCAAGGAGAATCATGTGTTCCCCGGTTCAAAAGTCGGCAAGGAATACAGTTTCGCACATCTGTCACGGTCTCTCGACCGCAATCGGAAGGCATACGAGAAACGAACCCGCTCAATCGAGGTTCAGGCCACATGGGCGAATCCGATACCACCGAAAGAACAGGCATCTGTGCTTGAAGAGGGTGTCGACATGGCGGTCGGTGCGATAGGAGCATTGGGCGACCTGTTCCAGACCCATGCGCCCGAAGATCCTCAGACCTTGGAAGAGTTCGACCGTATGCGAAAGAAATATGCACAAAAGCCCCGCAGGGGATTGAAACACTGACATTGAAGAATTATGAGACAGAAAGGACTTATTATCTCGTATCTTAGGACAAGGCTCTCCGACAGGCTCCTCGACTTTGGCGAGGACTTGCAGCTTTGGGTGGAGCGCAATCTTGACAAGCGCTTTCAGGTAGTTTGCGACCCCACAAACTGCGGATGTAACTTCTCGCTGTTCCAGCCGATGGTGTTCAATCTATATCTTCGATGCTGGGAGCGGAGCGACGGCTATCTTGGATTGCCCGACAATCTTCTGATTGTAGCCAGCTTAGGATGCTCTCCCAAAAACATTGACCGACTGTTCCCGTCGTTCCATGACTTCCTGATGCGCCACGGCAAAATGCACGGCTTCCGGCACATCGCTTTCGATGACACTATGGTTTATTCCGCGATAGATGCAGAAGGAGTCCGTAATATGTCAGAGCTGCTGATACCTCTCAACTACCGTATGATGCCCAACAACTACGCTATCAAACCGATAGAATGACAATAGCGTGAAAAATAACAATGCCAATGACGGGAGTGGAATCAACCACAACCGTTATTGGCATTTGCTTAAAATCTCAATACATTAGTTCCTTGCTATAATGAAAATTATTCTGCCAATCTAAAACCTATATACGGAGATTTGAAATTCGGATTGCTTACAAACCGACAACCGGGGTTGTTATAATCCGGAATGACATTCCAACTACCTCCACGGAATATCTTTCCTATGTCTGACTTTTTAGCTCCATGGGGATTCCTTTGGTTTTTCTCTGAATAATTTCCGTACCAGTCCTGCACCCATTCAGACACATTTCCGCCCATATCATATATACCAAGTTCGTTTGGCATTTTTGTACCAACTGGATGCGGCTGCATCCATGAATTGTAGGAACTCCATGCCGTAGTGTCTGGATTATCACTACCGATAAAAGAATATCCGGCGGTCTTATTTCCACCTCTTGCAGCAAACTCCCATTCGGCTTCCGTTGGCAGACGATATTTTTTCCCTGTCAGCTTGTTGAGTTTCTTTATGAACACCTGTATGTCATACCATGAGATGTTTTCTACCGGTAATTCATCTCCTTTGGAAATGCTCGGATTCTCCCCCATAACGGCTTCCCACAATTCTTGTGTCACTTCATATTTATCTATACGGAAATCGGACAATGTTACCTCATGTTTAGCCCAACTTCAACATCTAATAGGCGTCAAGTGGCTGTTCGGCAGGCTTGACTCTTTTTTCATGGGCGTCGT
>CANQRV010000051.1 GCA_947626355.1 uncultured Muribaculaceae bacterium | reverse complement strand
TAAACTTGTCAAAGAACTCTTTGGCTTGGCGGTAGATGCCGCTTAGCCTATGGATAATTTTTTAACGAACTATTGTTTTTTATGGATTCTAATGATATCTCCGGTCATGCAGGGGCCCTGGGGCGCCTGTGCGACTCACTGGGGCGCGGGCTTACGGCCTCGCGGCCTCTCCCTGGCGCCGGCTCCGACCGCTCCTACTGGCGCCTGAGCCTCGATGACGGCTCCACGCTCATCGGCGTCTATTCTCCCGATGCTGCCGTCAACAGGACATTCTCGTCGCTCGCCGCAATGTTCGCCTCCAGAAGCGTCAATGTGCCCTCGGTGATGGCAGTCAGCTCCGACGGCCATTATATGCTCGAGACAGATCTCGGCGATACGAGCCTTTTCTCAATGCTCCGCACTCCGGAGGGCGACCGTCTCGTGGAGGAGTGCATGCGTTCCCTGCCGGTGATGCAGACCGTCGACCGATCCCTGTGGCGGTCGATGGTTATGGCCGCTCCTTTCGGCCGCCGTCAGGTGTTGTGGGACCTCAATTACTTCAAGTATGATTTCCTGAAGCCCGCCGGGGTGGAGTTTGACGAGGGGTCGCTCGAAGACGATTTCTCACGCTTCGCCGACCGTATGGAGCATTGCGACCCGGCGACACTCGGCTTCATGATGCGCGACTGCCAGAGCCGCAATGTGATGGTGAGCGACGGGCGTCCCTGGTGGATAGACTTCCAGGGAGGGATGTGGGGCCCGGCGCTCTACGATGCCGTCTCTTTCCTATGGCAGGCAGGGGCGGGATTCTCCCGCGATTTCAGGATGCATAATATTAATGTGTATGCCGGGGAGTATGAGCGTCTCACGGGAGTGGCGCGCCGGCGTCTGCTGGCCGACCTTCCGCAGGTGGTGGTGCTTCGCACTCTCCAGGTGCTCGGCGCCTACGGACTGCGTGGACTCGTGGAGCGCAAGGCGCATTTCCTCGAGAGCATTCCGAAGGCTCTCGCCAACCTCGGGGAGTCGCTGCGGGAGGGAGACCTCGCTCCTTATCCCGAGCTCCGGAAAGTGGCGGAGCGGCTCTGCGGGCTCACCCGCTTCACCAGGGAGGAGCGCCCGCGACTCAAGGTCTCGGTGTTCAGCTTCTCATATAAGAAAGGATATCCCGACGATTTCAGCGGCAACGGCGGCGGCTTCATGTTCGACTGCCGAGCCCTCCCCAATCCCGGCCGCTACGAGAGATATAAGACGATGACAGGTCTCGACCCCGAGGTGGTGGCCTTCCTCGAGGTTAAGGAGGAGGTGGAGAGGTTCATCTCTCTGGCCGGCGGCATGGTGTCGCCCTCTGTGGCGCGTTATGCCGAAAGGGGATTCACTTCGCTGCAGGTGGGCTTCGGCTGCACTGGAGGACGCCACCGCTCGGTGTATTGCGCCCAGCGCCTCGCCGAGGCCATTGGCGCCGGACGCTCCGACGTGGATGTGGAGCTGGTCCACCGCGAGCAGGGGATAGTGTGGAAGTCGGGCGATAGATATCTGCTGCGGAAATGAAGGCTATGGTGCTTGCGGCGGGCCTCGGCACCCGGCTGCGTCCCTGGACGCTGAGCCATCCCAAGGCGCTGGTGCCTGTGGGGGGCGTGCCGATGCTCGAGAGGGTGATGAGGTCGCTTGTCTCGGAGGGGTTTGACGACATAGTGGTCAATGTGCATCATTTTTCCGGCCAGGTGGTCGGCTTTCTGGAAGCGCATGATTTCGGAGTCAGGATCCGCGTCAGCGATGAGTCGGAGCGTCTTCTCGACACCGGGGGCGCGCTCGTGAAGGCTTTCCCGCTGCTCTTCGGCGAGAGCGCGGAGCCGGTGTTGGTGCATAATGTCGATATTCTCAGCGACTGCCGTCTCGGTGATTTCATGCGGGGCCATGTGGCTTCGGGCGCCGATGTCTCCCTTCTTGTGAGCCGGCGCGACTCGAGCCGGCGTCTGGCGTTCGACGGCGGCATGGCGCTGCGCGGATGGCATAATGTGGAGAGCGGGGCGGTGCGTCCCGAAGGCTTCACGCCCTCGGAGGCATTCCCGGAATATGCTTTCAGCGGCATCTATGCCGTGGGGCGCCGGGCTGTGGAGGAGATGGCGGCGGCAGGACGCGGCGACGCCTTTCCGGTGATGGACTACTTTCTTGACCCGGCGCGCCGCTGCCGGGTGAGGGGAGAGGTGGCCGGGAGCCTGCGCCTCATCGACATAGGAAAGCCCGCGACACTGTCGCGGGCCGATGCCTTGTTCGGGGCCCCCGAGGCGGGAGCCGCGGAGCTCAGTTGCGGTGATGCCTGACCAGGTTCTGGTCGCGGTTGCTGTTAAACTGGAAGATGCAGCCGCCGATGAGGCATACCACTGCTATGCCTCCGAGCCACCATGTGGCAGTGACGCTTGCGGTGAAGCATGACGCGATGAGGAGTATCGAACCTATGATGTAGAAGATGATTGACAATGTTTTCATAATCGTATGGGTTTTAATAGTTTTGAAATTTAACACTCTCGGTCGGCATGTGGGGCGTCTCCCGGCACCCCGCCGATTCATATCGGTATAATATCAACAAATAAATCGGGCAGCTGTTTACACAAGCAGCCCGTAATTTTCACATAAAGGGAGTGTTTTATGACTTTTTGACAAAATCAGAGCTCCGTGGCTTTCAGTTTTTCAGCATTCTCGGCCACAGTGAGCCTGTCGATGCATTCCTGGATGTCGCCGTCGAGGAATGCCGGCAGATTATATATGGTGTAGTTTATGCGATGGTCGGTGATGCGTCCCTGCGGGAAGTTGTAGGTGCGTATCTTCGCCGAGCGGTCGCCGGTGGAGACCATGGTCTTTCGCTTGGAGGCGATGTCGTCGAGATATTTCTGATGCTCCTTGTCGTAGATGAATGAGCGGAGACGTGAGAGGGCCCGCTCCTTGTTCTTGGGCTGGTCGCGGGTCTCGGTGCACTCTATCAGGATCTCCTCCGTCTGGCCGGTGACGGGGTTCTTCCAGTTGTAGCGCAGTCGCACCCCCGATTCCACCTTGTTGACGTTCTGGCCGCCGGCGCCCCCGGAGCGGAAGGTGTCCCATTTTATCTCCCCCTCGTGGATTTCCACCTCGAATTCGTCGGCCTCCGGGAGAACTGCCACGGTGGCCGCGGAGGTGTGTATGCGACCCTGTGTCTCGGTGGCGGGCACGCGCTGCACGCGGTGGACGCCGCTCTCATATTTCATGGTGCCGTAGACATCGGCCCCCGTGAGGGAAAAGATGATCTCCTTGAATCCCCCGGCGGCGCCTTCGGAGAATGAGGAGACGGCGAGCTGCCATCCCTTGCGTTCGGCATATTTCTGATACATCCTGAAGAGGTCGCCGGCGAAGAGCGCGGCCTCGTCTCCGCCGGTGCCGCCGCGTATCTCCACGATGGCGTTTTTCGCGTCGTCGGGGTCGGCGGGCACGAGCAGCAGCTTGATGCGTTCCTCGGTCCTGGGCAGGAGGGGGGTGGCGTTGTCGAGCTGTTCGCGCGCCAGGCCTCTCATCTCCTCGTCGGCCTCGTCGGCGAGAATGGTCTTGGATTCCTCGATGGCCTCGAGCAGCCCCTTGTATTCGGCGGCTGCGTCGAGTATCTTCTGCAGGTCGCGGTATTCGCGCGTTAGGCGCACGTATCGCGGCTGGTCGGCGATGACGGCGGGATCCGTGATGAGAGTTGCCACCTCCTCGAAGCGGGCGTCGAGGCCCGAGAGACGGCTCAATAGCGGGTTGTCGGTCATTATTCTATCTTGTTTTGGCTTAAACAGGCCTTTGTGAGGCCTTTCCGGTCGCAAAATTACAAAAAAACTTTGCCAGTCAGAAATAAAACGTTAACTTTGCAGGCGCAAAACGGCATCGGGGCTCCGTCCGGGGCCGTGGAGCGAAAGTGTAAATATAAAACAAACGGCAAGTTAATTTATGGCAACTAAGATCAGATTGCAGCGCCATGGCCGCAAGGGATATGCTTATTATCCCATTGTTGTGGCCGATAGCAGGGCACCACGAGATGGTAGATTTATTGAAAGGATAGGTTCCTATAATCCGAACACTAATCCTGCTACAATAAGTTTAGACTTCGACCGTGCTTTGTATTGGGTGGAAGTAGGCGCAATCCCCACCGACACTGTACGCAGTCTCCTCTCCAAGGAGGGCGTGATGCTCATGAAGCACCTCCGTGGCGGCGTCAGGAAAGGCGCTTTCACACAGGAGGAGGCACAGCGCAGGTTCGACCTCTGGAAGGCCGACCGCACAAAGGCCGCCGATGCTGCCAAGGCTAAGGACGAGGCCAAGACAGCCGAGGACCTCAAGAGCCGCCACGATGCAGAGGTTGAGAAAAACCGCATCAAGGGCGAGGCTGTAGCCAAGAAGAAGGCTGAGAAGCTCGCCGCCGAGGAGGCTGCCGCAAAAGCAGCGCTCGAGGCTGAGAATCAGGACGAAGAGGCTCCTGCTGAAAATGCTGAATAAAAATTTTTGAAATTTTTTATCAGAAAAATTTGCAGGGTTCGGAAATAATGCCTAACTTTGCATCGTCAAAAGGGACAAGGGGGTGATTAAAAGATTCCCCCTCCCAAATGGCCGATTAGTGTAGCGGTTAGCACGCCACCCTCTCACGGTGGAGACTCGGGTTCGAGTCCCGGATCGGCTACCTTGAGGACCATCGCAAGATGGTCCTCTTTTTTCGTTTATCCCAAGTATTGGAACCGCTGATCTCCGGATCAGCGGTTTTTTTAAGGGCTGGACTGTAGGGACGCTTTTCAAAGCGTCCGCCCGGCGAAGACCCGCAAGTCTTCCGGCTTGAAAAAAGGCCTTCCCCGGCATCATGCCGGAGAAGGCCTGCGGATTGCGATTTTGCTTCTATGTTTATTTCACCACTATTTTCATGAATCTGCCACCCTCGCGTACGACATAGATGCCGGGCGTGAGATTGGCGCGCTCCACCTTCACGCCGGAGAGCGTGTAGACCTCGGCCTCATCGATCTCGCCGAGCGTGATGTCGCCGATGCCGGTGGTGTCGAAATCCTCATAACCGACACCTGCCGTGTTTTCCACCTCGCGGTCGAGGGGATTGGAGGCGTTGTAGTTGCCGATGAAGGCGACCACCTGGAGATTCTCCCTCACCCAGTTGGGATTGATGGCAAACTCGCACTCATATGAATACTCGTCACCGTTGAACTCCACAGGGTCGCCCCATGCGCTGTTGACGGCGCGCCCTACATGCTGATGCACGAAGTCGCTGTCGGCGCTTGCCTGGCTGCGCGACGGTATGTCGTTTTCCACCACAAGCACTGTAAGGGTCGGGTTTTCGCAGAGCACGTCTTTCGACTTGGCGCCGTCGACGCTTACCTTCAGCCTGTCGGGAGCGTCGCCGTCGATCTTCACTTTCACGTTGACCGACACGAATGCCGGGCGGCTGAGCGCCGAGCGCCACTTCTGCTCCATCTCGTTGGATGACGAAGGACACCATGCCGCCGAATTCTCCCCTACCTCCAGACGGTCGACAGCCATGGCCGGAGCATAGGTGGAGCCGTTGTAGAGCTCGGTGTATTCCTCATCAAACCAGGATGTGAGCCAGTCGGGGTAATATCCGGAGTGATGGCATACGGGAAGCACGTTGTCTTTGAATTCCTCCTTCTCGAGGGCGTCGTGCATGTAGTAGGCCACTCTCGGGCAGTTGGGACATTTCTCGGAGGTGAATTCCTCCACGAGGATGCGGCGCGTGAAGTCACGCTCCACGATGCCGAAAGTGCGCGTGAGGCTATTGTCGGTCATATCCTCGTCGGCTCCCTCCGCAATGCCGTCGACCGTGATGGTCACCTCACCCTCTCCGCTGCCCATCTCGGTGATGCCGAGCGGGAGAGTGACCTCGAAGGTCATGGTCTCGTTGTAGGGGAGGGTACAGTCCACATGTGCGGTGCCGCGGCGCTCGCCGGCTACCTCCGCCGAGACATCAAAGCCTGTGACGGTGAATGTGGCCATATTCTTGACCTTTCCGGTGGCGGTGATCACGCCGCGGTCGATGATGTAGACCGGATCGATCACCACATCCTGAAGGGTGAGGTTCACTTTCGGAAGAGCCTCGCCGCGCATGCGTCCCTCGATGCAGATGGTGCCCTGTGCGGAGCGGTCTTCCCATTCTCCGTCGCCGAATCTCACGAAGAAGCCGTTGGGGCTGGGCTCCTCTATGGCGGCCACTCCGAAGGCCGGACCTTTCTGATGGAAGCTGTAGCCGATATAGAGGCCCTCTTCCGGAGCGGCGGGGATTGTCCATGCCTGATTGAAGTCGACGGCGTTCCATCCCTTGGCGATCTTGGGATCGGTGTCGCCGGTGATGGTGGCCTCGGCGATGTTCTCGCCGTCGAGGTCATGGCGGAGCCAGACGGTGAGCTGGTCGATGTTGAGCTTCGACGCGAGTCCGGCGTTGACGCCCACCAGCTCGTTGCCGGCGTAAGTCGAGAGCATACCTGGGGTGACGTATATCGCGCCCTCCACCCATTTGTCGGCCTCTCCGTAGGAGATGTCGCCCTTGGCGGGGAGCTGGCCGGCGCAGTAGCCGAGCGTCATGTCGGAGACCTCGGCGGAAGCGTGTCCGGCCCAGAGGGCCAGACACGCTGTAGTCAGCATTATGGTTTTTCTCATTTCCTTACTATTATCTTGTGGGTCTTCACTGTGCCGTCGGAGTAGGTGACGCGCACTATGTTGACGCCCTCGGTGAGGCTGTTGAGGCGGATGCCGTTGAGGTCATAGATCTCGGTGGAGACGGCCTCGCCGAAGCTGTCGCCGATATTCTCGACTCCGAGGCTTGCCCATTTCTCCATGTCGAATACGAAGATGTCGTCGATCTTCAATACATACTGGCCGTCGCAGTCATGGTGGCGGAAGGCGATCTGCACGTTCTGGTCGGCATATTCGGCGAGGTCGAGTGTCCTCTCCTGCCATACATCGGCTGCCTCGGGCTCAAGTGTCTCGCTGAAGAGAGCCGTCTGGTTGTCGAGGTTGGCGGGGTCGGCGACCTCCTCGGGATCCACTACATACACGCTGTAGTTCTCGGCATAGCGCTCGTGGTGGTGAGCGGCTGCATACCACTGGAGCATTGCGCCGTCGGCGGGGATGGTGATCACCGGCGAGAAGAGCCAGTTGTCGGGTTTGATGGCGCCTGCGTCATAGGTATATGAGTTGGAGCCGAAGCAGTCGTGGCCGCTGTGTACCCACTGCGGAGCGTCGCCCCAGAGGCTGTAGCCGAGGCTCCAGCAGTTGCCGTCGGCGTCGGCGTCGTAGAAGCTCCAGCCGTAGGCGTCATCCTCGACGTCGCCGCAGAGAAGGATGCCCTCCATGGGCTTGGTGGTGCCGTGGCAGTTGATCACCACGTCGCCGGCATTGGTCTGGAAAGTCACCCCGCCGTTGAAGTCACCCTCTTCGGAGGGGAAGAACCAGAGGCCTACCTGCACTGTCTGGTTGTATTGGGCCTTCGCATACTCGGGCACTACGCCGTAGAAGGGATGGCTCGATTCCTCGCCTGTGATCTCGAGAACCTCGCTGCCGGTGTTCTTCAGGTTGACCACGGCTGTCATATATCTGTTCTCGCCTACGTATGTGGGCTCGAACTCAACCTCGTAGGTGTCGGCCTCCACGCCGTGCTCGGGGAAGTCTACAAGATGGATCTTGAAATTAGAGATCTCGAGACGATCTTTCTCGCTGATCAGGCCGTCGCCGTTCTTGGAGAACTGGAACTTGAAGTAGTGGTCGCCGGGGATGCAGGTGAGCTTGTCGGCCCAGAACTCATCGCCAAACTGCACGTCGCTGCCGCAGTCCTTGTCTTCGCCGTAACACTGGTTGCTGCCGGAGTTCATGGGATGCATGTATTCAAAATAGGAGTAGTCGCCGTCCCATTCCATCTCGGGATTCTGGGCGTGGCCGTAGCTGTGGCCGTCCCAGCTGATGATGGCTGCCTTACCGGCGGGCACGGTGAAGTTGATCTGCACCCATGCCTGTGTCGGTGTGGTGTCGGCCTCTCCGGAATTGGCGTTGTAGGCTGTCTCGCCGTCCATCTCGAAGGGAGCTGTCTCGTTGGTATCGAACGATGTGACGTATTCCAGACCCTCGGTTACGAGCGCCGAGAAGTCGGCCATGCGGCGTGCGAATGCCTTGACATTGGCAGTCACTGTGCCGGCGCTTGTCCAGATGGTGATGACGCCTTCATATTCACCGGCCTCCTTGGCTGTGAACGTGATAGGGAGGGAGATGGTCTCGAGCAGACCGGCCGAGGTGTCTGGCAGGGCGTCAATCAAGAATGCCTCGTTGTCGCTCTCTGCCGAAGCGATGGAAAGGGGCTCGGTGCCTTTGTTGCGGATTACTATCACGGCATTGCCGGCAACGCCGTTGTCATCGCGGATCAGGAAGTTGCCAAAGTCAATATCGGGAGTCTCAATCACCACGCTCAGGGCCTCGGCCGGTGTGTTGACGAGCTCAAGGTCGTAGACATAAAGGCCGTTGGCCTCGTCGCCGGTGTACTGATAGCCGTCATACTGGAAGCGTACGGTATGCTCGCCAGGACCTAACTCTATGGAGCGGCTGATGTCGGCGGTGCCGGTCTCCGAGATGACGGGGGTGCCCATATCGTCGACGAATACGCCGCCGGCGTTGCAATACCAGTAGCTGTTGTTGGTGGTGACGCCTTTCCAGGAGAGGGTGCCGATATTGTCTTCAGGCACGGAGAAGGTCACCGTGAGCTGCGAGGAGCCATACTGGCCGTTGATTGTGGAGCGGGCCACTCGCTGGCCTTCCACCTCGGTCATCTCGAAGGGATACTCGATGTTGGTGGTGAACTGGAACTCGCCGCCCTTCACGATCTCGGAATAGTCGGGGAAGGGTATCACCTCGCCAAACATCAGCACGTCGATGGGCTGCGGGTCTTCGGCTACTCCTTCATACATTACCGAGGCAAGTCCCTCATATTCACCTACCTCCGGAGTGTTGAAGGTGAGCGTGTACTCCAGACAGCTCTTGGCGTCGATCACGCCGGCCTCCGGAGTGGCGGAGAAGGCGTTGCCGTCAGACTCGACATTCACCACATAGTCCGCGTCGACTCCGCTGACATTGAAGACGGTCACTGTCTTGGTGGCGGGAGTATTCGGATATGTCTGGCCGAACTCAAACGAGTTGTTGAAGGCGATGAGCTTCGGCTCGTCGCCGGGGAGCGAGGCGTAGAAGTTGCGGTACATTGTCTGGAATCCGTATGCCATGCCTGCTGCCTCTATATAGTTCATGATGCCGAAGTCCATGTCGGTGGTGAGGGCCTCGAAGTCGCCCACCACATTGAAGACGAGCTCGTCGGCCGGAGCCATCTGCCCCTGGGCGTTGACCTCTCCGGCTGCGAGTATACATATATATGTGTCGCCGATCTTGCCGCATTTGGTCGATGACTCATAGTCCTGGAGAGCGGGAATCGTGACGGTGTGGGCCTCAGCGTCGTAGACACCCTCCACGTCCCAGTCCTCGCCCTGCATCCATTCCGTCGACTGGGCCTCGAGGTTGAAGAAGTTGCTGATGGTGACTTTGTCGCCGTCGACCTTGACGCCGATGTCGTAGGTTGTCACGGCGCCGCCCTCGTAGTTGAAGACGTAGTCCTTGTGGTAGGTCTGGGCTGCCACGAAATACTGAGGGGTCTCGGCGCCCTCGCGCTTGATTTCGGTCATGCGCCCGTGTTTCATTGTCTGCGGGGCGGCTGCCGGAGCCTCTCCCTGCAGCGCCTTGAGCTGCTCGGGCGAGAAACTGTAGTTTAGATTGAATGGGTCATACCCCTGGGGGAGTCTGAAGTCAGCCGGCACTTCGGCATAGATTCCTATGCCTGCGACTGCGATGCCCATTCCAACCATCAAAGTGGTCAATCTTTTCATGTTGGAGTTGGATTGAAGTTAATATTATGGATCAGAAACCGGTTTCACCCCGGCGGGTTTCACCGGCTTCCTCTGCCGATTGAATTTGAGCCCAAATTTATCAATCAAGCAAGGAATGTCAAAGTTTTCGACCGTTTAATTCGTAAATTGTTAATCTTGATTGTCAAATTGACTATTTTTATTGCCGTTCTTAATATTCTTAACATTGCTGCGGAACACCGATGGCGACACGCCTACCTTCTGCCGGAAGAGGGAATAGAAGTTTGACGGGCTTGAGAATCCGACCTCGAGGCCTATGTTTTTCAGCGGGGCGTCGTTGGTCTGGTCTGAGAGAAGCTGGATCGCCTCGCGCAGTCGATAGGAGTTGATGTAGGTGGAAAACGATCCCTCGGTCTCCTCATTGACGATCTGGGAGAGGTATGTGCGGTTGGTCTGGAGCATGGCGGCTGTCTTCTCGAGCGAGAGGTCGGTCTGGCGGTAAATCTTCTCCTCGTTCATCATCCTCTCGAGGGTGGTAAACATCTCCTGTCGTTTGCTGTCGCTTAGCCCGGAAGTCTTCTGCGAGGCGTTTTCACGGCGGTCGGCGAGCGCCTTCTCGAGCTGCTCGCGCAGGCGTCGCTCCGTCTCGGCGTTCTCGAGGCTGCGGGTCACTGTTGCCCTGTAGTCGCGCATCCGCTTCTTGTAATAGAAGAAGCCGCCGATAAGGAGCGCGAGCAGCAGGACGGCGATAGCCGCACCTGCCACCAGGGTACGGTTTTTGCGCATGATCTCCATGCTCTGCTCGGCGTTGAGCCGCTGCTCTTCCGACACCTTGTAGCGCAGGTCGAGCAGGGTGAACTCCCGTTCCTTCTCCCGTGTGAAGATGGAGTCGCGCATCTCGGCTCCGAGCCGGTAGTAGTCGAGCCCCTTCCTGTAGTCCCCCTTATGCTCGTAGATAGAGGAGAGAAGGTTATAGATCTGGATGCGAAACGACTGCACCCTGTAGCCCTCGCTCAGCGCCTCTGCATCACTCAGCTGCCTTAAGGCCTCTTCGGCACGGTTTTCCCTCATCAGGAAGATCGCGTAGCATATGCGGGAATAGATGCGGTCGTATTTGCTTGACGCCATGTCGTCGCTGATGCCGAGACGGTAATATTTCTCGGCCTCAGTATTGCGTCCCATCGCTCCGTAGATGTCGCCGTAGAATGAATTGATATAGCTCCTCTCGGAGTCCATGTGTAGTCCGGATGCGATTTCGTCAGATTCTTTCAGGTATTTCAGCGCCTCGGGAAGCTTGTTCTGGTTGAAGAGATAGTTGGCCATGTTGGAGGTGGGCACGTAGAGTTCGCGTTCCTCTTTCAGCTCCCTGGCCTTGCGGTAGCTGGCAAGCGCATAGTCGAAGCCGGAGTTGTCTCCTTTATTGAAATAAATGCTGGCGAGGCCTGAAAGGGCGTCCACCTCTTCCCGCAGCGACCCGGCGCGGCGGGAATGTTCAAGCGACCTGAAAGCATACGAGGATGCCTGCGAGAAGTCGGAGCCTATGAGATGGTAATAGACCGAGAGCGCTTTGGTGGCGTGGGCCGCGACCCCCCATTTCTTCTCCCCCTCGAGATGTGGAAGCGATGTCTCGAGCCTTATCACGTCGGGACTCATGTCGGCGGTGTCGCGCCGGTTGACCCTCCCGCGCAATACGTAGCTCGCCCCGATGATTTCATCGTCTTCCCGTCCGGCCGACATTCCGAGTCGCATGAGGGCCGTCCCCCGGCTCACCATCAGGTCGTATTGCCGCAGTGCGGCGGCCGTCTCGCATTCCTCGAGAAGGCGCCCTGCCTCTTCGCTGGTCTGATGCGACACGGTGATGGCGCGGCTCGTAAGCGCTGGCAGCGACATCATGACCACCGTGACAATCACCTGCAGTCGGTATGGCAAGTGATGATATGTAACTCTTCCTATAATGCGGCTGACCTTCATTCGACATCGTGTTTTATTCAATATGCCCCGCTTTTTTTTTGACCCTTTCGGCGACGCATATCTGAAATTCAACTGCAAATTTAATAAATATTCCCAAATAATGAGCCAAAAAGTGAATGCAGACCCCCTGTCTCTTGTTTTATTTAATTCAGAGTAATATTTGGCGGTGAACTTTCGGAGCCGGATGGTTGTTATGATATATAGCGCATGATGGTCATGCGCGTCTTATATAGCAATTGAATATGAAAGATCTTAAAGGAACAAAGACAGAACAGAACCTCCACACTGCTTTCGCCGGGGAGTCGATGGCCCGCAACAAGTATACCTATTTCGCATCCAAGGCCCGCAAGGAGGGCTACGAGCAGATAGCCGCCATCTTCGAGGAGACGGCCGGCAACGAGAAGGAACACGCCAAGCTCTGGTTTAAATACCTCGAGGGTGGCGACCTCCACTCCACGCTCGACAATCTGAAGGCGGCAGCCCAGGGGGAGAACTACGAGTGGACCACAATGTATGACGTCATGGCGAAAGAGGCCCAGGAAGAGGGCTTCACCGAGATAGCCGCCAAGTTCAGGATGGTGGGCCAGATCGAGAAGCGCCACGAGGAGCGCTACCGCAAGCTCGCTCAGAACCTGGAGGAGAAGGAAGTGTTCGCGCGTCCGCAGCAGAAGATGTGGATATGCCGCAACTGCGGCTACGTGACAGTGGCTGAAGAGGCTCCCAAGAAGTGCCCGGTATGCGCCCATCCGCAGAGCTTCTTCGAGATCGAGGCCTGCAACTATTGATCGCTCAGCCGGCCCGGAAGGTATTCCGGACGGTATGGAAAAACTCCGGACGTCTGTCTCTCAGGCGTCCGGAGTCTTTTCTTTATAGGGTCTGTCTTATTTCACGATGACCTTCCTGGTGGTGCCGTCGGCTTTCACCAGATAGATACCCGGATAGAGGTTGGCGGCCTCATGGATGTTTCCGTGATGTGTCACCGTTATGCTGATGCCGTTGATGTCGCAGATCTCGGCGTTTGTGGCGCCGCTGACGGTGATTGTGTTGCCATGGAGGGTGATTTCGGGAGCATCATTATCCACAGTGTCGATTCCGGAAATATTCACCTCGACGGGGTCGGTGAAGAGTGCCAGATAGGGGAACACCTCGTTCTGCATCACGCATGTCACGTCTTCCGAAGGCTTGCGGAGGAATGTCGTCACGCCGTTCTCGATGGTGTAGTCGGTGTCTTCCTCAAGGAGCACACCCGTTACGGTGCCTGCTTCGGGGTCGAGCTCCGGAACTCCGAGGAACCAGTAGTAGGTGGTCGGAACGGATTCCACCTCGGCCTGCGACGAGAGGTCGACTTTTCCGTCTTCACATTTCACGCTCATCGGTTCCTGGTTGGAATAGGAGTAGAGTGTGCCCCATTCCTCCCTCGGCAGAGGCAGTGTGGCGAAGTTCATGCGGTTGCGTCCGATTATCACCTGAAGCAGCTCGAGGTTTTTGCTGAGGTCGAGTTGCGACAGCATGTTGCTCTCGAATCCGATTGTGCCCAGACGGGGATTTGCCGAAAGGTCGATTGCCTCGAGGTTGTTGCGGTGGGCGTGAAGCTGATAGAGGTCCGGAAGCATGCTCACGTCAAGGGTCTCGAGGCTGTTGTCTGATATCGAAAGCCATTCGATGTTGCCGTTTGCCGAGAAGTCGACCGCCTCCAGCATATTGTCGTTGAGCACTACTGAATACAGGTTGGGGTTGCGGGAGAGGTCTACGGCCTTGAGGTTGTTGCCCTCGAGCACGAGCTCGCGCAGATTGTCGCTCTCCGGAAGCGTGATTTCCTCGAGCTCGCCATGCGAGATGCCGATCATGACGGCGTTCTTCATTTTTGTCACGTCCACATCCTTGACCGAAACCCCGGTCATGGAGAAGACGGTGATGGGGTCGTTGTCCTCATATGCCAGTACCTTCACGTCGGCGCCCTTTGTCGTCGTAGCCTCGAATGTCGTGTAGGTGGTGGAGAGCTGACATTGCTGCATATAGCTGCCGTCGCCGCTCCAGTCTACATATACACATGTGCCTTCCTCAGCCGACGCCATGCGCAGGTCTACCGTCTGTCCTCCCTCGGTGGTCGTGAACGAGGCGAGCACGCACTGCGGAGCTTCGGCTATCGTGGCCACAGTGGTAGTCAGGGCGTTGTCGCCGCTGAAGTCGGGCAGCGAAGCGTTGGAAAGTACGGCATATACGTTCCTGCCCACCATATCGGCCGAGAACGAGGTTATGCCGTTGTCTATGGTATAGTCGGAGCCCTCGGCAAGCTCATTGCCCTCGCCGTCAAACCATGTGATCACCGTAGGATTGGTCTCGGTGACTACTGTCGGCTGCCAGTTCTCGTCGTATGTGATATAGGAGGTAGGCACGTCAACGCATTGTTTCGAGAGGTCTACCCTGTATGCCTTCGTGGGGATGTCTATCCTGGCCTGGGGGGCATACTGGAAGGAATACATGGTGGCGGTTCTCACCGGAAGGGTCGCGAAATCAAAGGCATTGTTGTCCACCTTCAGCGATGTCAGGGTGGCGAGGGCCTCTTCGGGAATGCTGAGGGATGTAAGTTCGTTTCCCGACATATCGAGATTCTGCATCGACTTGCATCCGCTAAGGTTGATCTCGGCGAAACTGTTGCCGGAGAGATTGAGGCTCGTCAGGAATTCCGCGTCTGTTATGTCGATCTCCTCGAGGTTGTTGTCGGCGAGATTGATGTCGGTAATGATGTCTTTGTTCTCTATCACGAATCTCCCGATCTGGTTGCCGAAGGCATAGACCTGGGTAAGCACGTTCTTCACAAAAGCCTTGTTCACGCCCGAGAGGTCGAGCGAGCGCAGGTTGTTGTTGGAAACGTTGATTTTTGTCAGCTCGTTGTTCCATGAGAGGTCGATATCCTCTATGCCGCAGTTCTCGATGTCGATGACCTCCAGTTCCCTTGCCGCCGAGACGTTGATGCCGGCGAGAGGCACGCCGTTGACTTCAAGATAGGAAAGGAATTGACCGTCTGGCACGTATATGCCGATTTCGGGGCCGGAGACTGTTCCGTTGACGGGAGACTGCGACGTCACCTGGAAAGGCACGAGCTCGCCGTTGCCGAAGTCGACGTATATCTCCACAGGATTGTCGTAGTCGGCGTTCCTGGCGCCGAGATAGAGATTGTAGCTCAGTTCGGTGCCTGCCTCTGCGAGGGTCGTCATGGAGACTACCTTCGTGGGCTTGCCGAACTGCTCCTTTGATTTCACCTTGAAGTTCGAGGTAGCCATTACTCCGCCGTCGAAGAGGGTGTTGAAGAACTCCACGTAGCAGCTGTCGGCCATCTCTCGCTTGAGGGTGACGGTCCCGTCGGCGTATGTATAGTCGGTGCCCTCCACGAGCTGTATGGGGTCTGACGGCTCGAGGGTGTTGACCATGAAGGCCATCGCATATGTCTCGCCGCCTTCGCGAAGCACCTTGTCGCTCAAGTCGATGACGGCTCCCTCCGGATAGGCGGGATCCACCTTCATGGGATTCATGGGCGACCACTCGAGATTCACCCGCTCATCCACTATTGGCATCGTGGCGAACGTGAAGTCGTTGCGCCTGATGGAGAGGTTTATGATGTCGGGATTCTCGGAGATGTCGACGTGTGTGAGGTGGTTTTTTCCAGCATAGAGGTCGGTGAGGAGGGGATTGTTGCTGACGTCTATGTCGGTAAGCAGGTTCCCGGTGCAGAACAGCACCTTGAGCTCCGGGTTTTGCGACATGTCGAGAGTCGATATCTTGTATTCGTTGTTGAGTGAGCCCTCATGGTTGCAGTAGAACTGTTCCAGCTTCGTGCATGGCGTCACGTCGATGTTTGTGATCTGTGTCTCGCTGATGTTCAGGATCCTGAGCTCGGGATTTCCGGATACGTCGAGATATGAGACATTGGTTCCGTCGATGGAGAGCTGTATGAGGCCCGGACATACCGACGGATCGATGGAGTATATCGGCATGCTGGTGGCCTCAAACATCAATAGATTGGGATAGTTGGCCAGGGAGAAGCTGTAGTCGACCTGTGTGGCGCTGTAGCTGATGTCGAGATATGCGAGCTCGTCGAGCCTTTGGTCGAGCTTCAGGTTCTTGAACTTGTTGTCGCGGATGTCCAGATACTGTATGTGGGTGAAGGGAGAGAAATCAAAATCCGAAAGCTGGTTGTGGGACAGGATGAGCACCGACAGGCTGGAGAGCCGACTCATCTCGATGTCGGAGAGGTAGGCGCCGTTGAGGTCGACATAGTCGATGAGCTCCGGATCTCCATAGACCTTGATTTCACCGTCTGCCGGAATAGGACCGTCGATCCATGTCGCGTCATCTGTCGATGCCGATGCCGTGATCTCGAAAGTTTTCTCCTCGCTTCCGAAATCCACCGTTACGGTGGTTGTCTCGGATGCCATAAGCCGGAATGAGAGCTTGGTCGCGCCGGCCTGCACATGGGCCTGTGTCACCATGGTGATGATTGGTTCTTCCGCCGCGGCTCCTTGCGAGGGGAGGGAGAGGAGGGGCAGCGCCGCGAGAACGGCTGCCAGGCAGAAGCTTCTTGGAGTGTGTAGCGTTCTTGACATTTTGTTGTGTTTTTGGTTAAACTGGTATTTGTCTGTGGATGTCGGCTCCTTGATCGGGATTGCTGACTTCGGTTGCAAATTTAGTCTATATCGGATTAGGACCATGAATTTTCAGGGCCTTATGTGTGCGGAATTATAAAATCAGACGAGTTTCAGTCGATCCGGCCGCCTTATGAAGCGTTTTCCACCCCATTGCGGTGCCCTGCGGCGCACCCGGGGTCATGACTCCCGTGCTATGGCCGCGTATCTCGAGGGGGAGATGCCGGTGATCTTCTTGAACACGGCGCTGAAGTGGGAGCGTGATTTATAGCCTACTCTCTCCGCTATCGCGTCGAGTGTGAGGGTATGCGCCGTGTCTTCATCGAGGAGCAGCTCGCAGGCTTTCCTGATTCTGGCTTCAGCGATCAGGGTGTTGAAGTTCTTTTTCAATTCAGTGTTGATGACGTATGAGAGATATACGGATTTACAGCCGGTGATCTCCGCCAGCCGGTCGAGCGAGAAGTCAGGGGAGTAGATCTCCGGGCTCTCCTCGGTGACATTCTTTATGCGCCTGATCGTCTCCACTATCTCCTCCTTGGTCATGGGCACCGCCTGCCGGTCGCGGGAGGCCGTGGCATCGGTCTTGTCCCCCTGCGGGCGTTCCGCATCCGGCTCCGGAATAAGAGACCTGAGCCTCTCGATCTTCTTCTCGTAGTCAAGGCGGAGCAGGCGGTCGATTCTCTGGCGCTCGTTTGCTTCCTCGTTTTTCAGCACCAGTGTCTTGTTTCGCGCGTTGAGCGAATGGTTCTTTATCGCGAGGAAGGCGAGGAGGGCGATGATTATGATAAGTCCGGAGACCAGAATCCAGATGAGGGTCAGACGGTGGGCATGGCGTATGGCTGCCTCCGCTATCCCCTTGTTGAGCTTGTCGATCTCGTGGGCCGACTCAAGGTCCTTGATCTTGCTGAAGCTTCCGGCGTCATACAGCGAATCGCGTGTCTCGAGTTTCCTGAGGCGGAAATGGTCGGCACGGACTGCGTCTCCTCTGCTTCGGTAGCATTGCTCGAGCGATGCATATATTTTAGGGAGCATATATATTATGCCCGATTCGGCAACGGTTTTCTCCGCTTTCCCGAGAATCCGCACGGCTTTGTCGTGGTTGCCTGCAAGCATGAAGGCGTGGGCCGTGATGAGATAGTGGGCCACGAGATAGTGAGGCTGGTCGATGTCGCTTCTCACCAGCGAGTCGGCATCGGTCAGGATGCCTGCCGCCTCCCGGTAGCGCCTGCCGAGCATGGCGTCGAGGCCCTCGGCCAGCTTCGAGGAATAGGGGGAGAGCACCGACGAGTCGACCGGAAGCGACAGCTGCGACTCAATCTGCGGCCGTATGCTGTCGAGACGGCCGTTGAACACCGCCGTGCTTGCGAGATCGTTGAATATCTTGTTGACTGTGATTCTGTCGGTGCGTCCTTCCGATAGAGTGTACGCGTCTCTGTACATGCTCATTGACCGGTTGATGTCGCCGAAATCATCGTAGATCTTGGCGAGATTGTCATACACTACCGGCAGGATGGTCGATGCGTCCTCTTTCACCGCGAGGTCCTGGGCCTTTGCCAGCAGGGGATATGCCTGCTGGGGATTGTGGTTGTGGAATATGAGGAATGATCCGATATTGTTCATCGATATTATGCAGTTCACCTTGTCTCTGAACGGCAGATCCTCGTTCCACATACCGGCTGCAAGATTGAAAAAAGCCTGCGCTGTGGCGACATCGTCGAGCTTGAGGCAGTCATATCCTCTTACGCAAAGCTCCGACGGCGTCAGTGTCCCGTAGGTCTTGTAGAAATCGGAATAATTTATTTCTTTTTCGGCCACACAGGTAAGGCATGCCGCTGACAGCAGCGCCATCAGCAGGATAAGCGGCTTTGCAGGTCTCAGCCGCATTGCCGCTGCGGGTCTGTAACGTCTTTCCGGATACGGATGCATTTTCATTCTACTTCGATGGTCATGCCGTCGGTGAGGGGGCGCACGTCGGGAGGCAGCTTCTCCAGCAGCTCGCTGTTGAGGCCGATGTGGTGGTTGAAGTGGGTGAGGAAGGCGCGGCGTGGCTTCAGCTCCCTGATGACGTCGAGAGCCTCGTCAAGTGAGAGGTGGGCGAAATGCTTCTCGATCTGCAGCGCGTTGATGATCAGGGTGTCGAGGCCGCGAAGCTTGTCGAGCTCGTCGTCGCTTATTGTCTTGGCGTCGGTGATGTAGGCGAACCCTCCTATGCGGTAGCCGTAGATGGGGAGCTTGCCGTGGAGCACCTCCACCGGGGTGATCTTCACGCCGTCGATATAGAACGGATGATTGTCGATCACCCTCAGGTTCAGCTTCGGCACTCCGGGGTAGAGATGGTCGCGGAAGCAGTAGTCGAGCCGCTTGCGCAGGTCGCTGTCTACATCCTTGCGCAGATATATGTCGACCGCCCCATGCGCCGCGAAGGGGCGCAGGTCGTCGATGCCCCCTACGTGGTCGTAGTGGCTGTGGGTCAGCAGCACGGCGTCGACATATCGGAGGTCGTGGGTCAGGGCCTGCTGCCGGAAATCGGGGGAGGCGTCGATCAGAAGGGAGAGCCCGTGGGTCTTCACCAGCACCGATGCGCGGAGCCGTTTGTCGGCCGGGTCGGTGGAGCGGCATACGCGGCAGCGGCATCCGATCTCGGGAACGCCTTTCGACGTGCCGCTTCCGAGCGCCGTAACCCTCAGTGTGCTGTCGATGAAATTGACCTCCGGTCTCAGCGTGACGCCATATCTGTCGCTCACGGTCTTCTCGACCCTGGCGGCCAGCTCCACGACGTCGGAGGCAGTGGCGCTGCCCGTGTTGACTATCACCAGACACTGGCGGTCGTAGACCCGGGCGCCTCCCACTGCGGCGCCCTTCAGCCCGGCATGCTCGATGAGCCACCCGGCTGCCAGCTTGATATGGTGGCCGTCGACCTCATGATAGGGTATGTCGCCGAATTCCGGCCGGATCATCTCCTCATAGTAGTGGCGGTGTACCACCGGATTCTTGAAGAAGCTCCCAGCGCTGCCGAGCTCCGCCGGATCGGGAAGCTTCTCGTTTCTGACACGTAGCACCTCGTCGCGCACCTCCGCGATCGTGGGTGTGCGTCCGAGACGCCCGGCGAGCTCCTGAAGCGGCCTGTAGCCGAGGTTGCGTGCCTCCGTGCCGACGCGCAGACGGTAGCTCACGCGCAATACGATATAGCGCCCTTTACCCTCATGCTTGAAGATGCTGTCGCGATAGCCGAAGCGGCATTCCTCATTGGTGAAGACCACCGTCTTGCGCCACCGGCAGTCGAAACACTCCACATGGTGGATCACGTCGCGGGCTTCCGCACCATAGGCTCCGACGTTCTGCACGGCCGAGGCTCCCGCTTCGCCGGGAATGCCGGCCATGTTCTCGAGACCGGCATACCCCTTCCCGACGCAATGATCCACAAGGTCGGTCCATTTCACTCCTGCCCCGGCTATCACGAACACCGTATCGTCATCCTTGCGGTAGTCGGTGATTCCGAGGATTCGGGAGTGCAGCACGAGACCGTCGAAATCCTTTACAAAAAGCAGATTGCTGCCTCCGCCGATGTGCAGCACTTCGTTTTCGGTGAATTCCGGGGTGCGGGATATCTTAAGCAGCTCGTCGGCGCTCGAATACTCGGCGAAGAGCCTGGCCTTTGCCGGCAGTCCGAAGGTGGTGAGGGGAGCGAGCTCGTGGTTTTTCTTGAATTCCATATTCTTATATAAAGGTCCTTATATAATATGTGTCAATAGCGCATTCTGGTGAGGCGCCCGTCTTCAAAAAGGAGGTATATACCGTCGGGATAGTGCCAGATATCGACCGTCTGGCTGTAGTCGTGGCCTGACGAAACCTCCGATGGATTGCCGAGGGAGAGCTTGCATTCGTCTTTAGTCATGCCGAGCTGCACCTTGCCGGCGCATATCAGACGCCACACCTCGTCGGTGATCGCCGGGTATCGCTCGCGGATATCGCTCAGCGAGAACATGCGCGGAAAGCTCCGGCTCTCCTTCGACGATATGCCGTAGTTGATTTTCATGTAGAGTAAGTGTCCCTCGTCGTCGCGCAGCTTCACCTTGAGGGGAAACACCATGTCGCCGGGCTCAACGTCGAGCACCGTGAAGGCCACGAACTTGTCGTGGCCCACCTTGCGACCTCTCTCGTCGTAATATATATCGGAGCGCGACCACACCCGGCGCCCTTTGAGGGAGTCGGCGGTCATGACCACTATATCGCCGTCTACGAGCATCGGTATGCGGGTGCTCATAAATTCCTCCGAGGCCTTCTCCGGAGTCATGGCAGTGTTGAGGATGTAGTCGCGGCTGCCGTCGGTGAGCGTCACGAGCGCTATCTCCGAGCCGTCGAACGCCCTCCTGACTGTCGAGCCCTTGAATCTCAGCCGCATTCCTGTGACAGGCGTGGCGAGCGTGTCGGGCACAGTGCCCTCCGGGTCGAAGACCATCATGGCTTTGTTGTCGACCACATGGAAGAGCTTGCCGGGCTTCCAGTCTTTGAGCCGCTGGCCCGTGATGTCCTGGAGCAGTCTCTCCTCCGGTGTGAGGCGCATCAGCTTGCGGTCTCCGCGCGAGAGGGAGATCTTGTCGGTGCGCTCCACGCCGGTGAAACATCCGGTCAGCGACAGCGTCGCCAGTATCGCCGCAGCCATGGCCATGCCATGCCGCCGCAGCTTCCGCGGTATATCTATAGTCAGTATAAGTCTCATGTCATAATTGTCGGGCTGCATTCTTGGGCGCCCGCATGGTTGTCACTGCAAAATTAACGATTTTCTTAAAACAATACTTCGGTTATTTTTTGAGAGTTTGTTAACGGCTCCGAGGAGCCAAGTGTTTAATCCGTTAAAAATATG
>CANQRV010000050.1 GCA_947626355.1 uncultured Muribaculaceae bacterium | reverse complement strand
GGCTGACAGGCGAGGCTTAATGAGGTTCTGTCTCGATGCGCCAGTCTGAAAAAATCAAATAATAGAACCTCCCTCAAATAATAGAACCTCCCATATCATATTTTTCAACCATTTAAATCTCATCATTATCATTTAATTTTACCATTATTATTATGAAGACTACACTTCTTCTCTCTCTGGCCCTTGCGGGATTCGCTCCGGCAGCCATGGCCGACGGGGTGACGTTCAGCCCCGAGACCATGCAGGGCCTCTCAATTTCCCCCGACGGTTTCTACGTGGGAGGAGCCACCAAAATCAGTGAGCCCGCCATCTGGACTCTCGGCGTTCCCTACATCGCATATGAGTCGGGCGAGCTCGGCGGCATCAACGCGATGGCCAACAACGGCACAGGATGCGGCAGCACCGACAGCAACCTTCCCTTCACCTACAGCGCGACGGCGGCTGAAGCCGACGCATTCCAGATCCTCGACGTTCCCGATAGTGGGGAGGGCACGGCATGGGCGATATCTGCCGACGGCACTATCGCAGTCGGATGTACATGGGACACAGACACCTATCGCAAGATTCCGTGCTATTGGACAGGCACAGAGAGGCATCTGCTCGAGTTCCCGGCCGAAGACATCCCATTCGATACCAACGGCGCCTCCGCCAAGGGCATCTCCAACGACGGCAGCATAATCTACGGCAATCTCGACGACTGGATGGCCGATCAGATAGTGCTCTGGCTGCGCAATGAGGTTACGGGCGAGTATGAATTCCTTCCCCTCTATGAGGGTCTCGTCGACAAGACCGGTGAAATGCCCACAGGCGAATATCCCTACTATCAGCTTTCGGGCTGCGCCATCAGCGGCAACGGCGAGTGGCTCGCCCTCGATGCGATGCCCTGGGATAGCTTCGATACCTTCCCCGCCCGCATGAACCTCTCAACTCAGGAGATCGAGATCGCCGAGCTTCCCTACAACCATATGGGCGGCTTCCTTCCTTCGGCAATCGCCGACGACGGCACTTTGATCGGCTTCAGCAACCGCGACACCATGATCGGCCGTATGGGAATGGTGTGGCCCGCCGGCACGACCGAGGCCACCCTTATTTCCGACTGGCTCCCCGTCAAGGAGGTGATTCAGATGGACGACTACGCCAACGTGCCCTGCGGCATCACTCCCGACGGACGACTGATCGAGGGCTTCTATATGGACGACGACGGCGGCTTCCTCACATACGTCATCAATGTGCCGGAGTGCCGTGCCGGCGTGGCTGGCGTCGACGCCGATGATGCGGATGCCGTCGAGGGTGTCTACGACCTCTCCGGCCGCCGTGTCGCCGACCGTCCCTTCAATCTCGGCAAGGGCGTTTATATCGTGAAGAAATCGGCTGGCGCCGAGAAGATCATGGTGAAATAGGAGTTCCTGCCTATAGGAAACATACAGAGAGAGGGAGGCGCTCCGGCGTCTCCCTCTCTATATGCCGTCATGCCGGCCTGTGAGGGTCGATGTGTCACACCAGCTTCCCGATCCAGCCGTCGCGGTCGCCCGGCAGGAAGTCCACCACCGGAATCTCGATCATTGTGTAGCATCCCGGCTGGAGGCGCATGGTGGCGCGGGCCGCTCCCACGAGCATCTCGCCGGTGAGCGCCGGATTGTTGATCTTCATGTCAAACTCCAGAAGCTGGTTCTGCGTCTTGCCCGACACTCCCTTTCTGGTCATGTTGACGCCGTGGCCCATGTCTTTCAGGGCGTCGACGTTCTCCACCTCGGTCACGTGGGTCTCGTCGGAGGCGAAATAGGGGTCGCTCTTCACGGCGGCAGCCACTTTCCCGAAATCAGCGCCCGGCTTCAGCTTCACATACACCATTCTCCGGTGTATGCCGGTGCCGGTCGGAATCGTCATCGAAAGGGCGTCGGCCACCCCGTCGATGGCTTTCACGGCCACCGTGTGTCCCATGCTCATGCCGGGCCCGAAGTTGGTATAGGTGATTCCCTTGGGGGCGAGCACCTGCATCAGCGCCCTCACCACCGAGTCGCTGCCCGGATCCCAGCCGGCCGAGATCACGCTCACGGCGCCGTGGCTCCTCGCGGCGTTGCCGAGAGAGGCGCGGAGTGCGGGAATCTTCGTGTGGATGTCGAAGCTGTCGACGGTGTTGATGCCCAGCGAGAGGATGTCGAGGGCATGCTCCTCTACCTTGCGTGTCGGCGTGGCGAGAATCGCAACATCCACCTTGCCGAGCTCCCTGATGTCGCCGGCCACCGCTATGTCGGCCGGTATCCCATCGCGTTTCGAGGGATCTCGGCGCACGACACCCGCACACTCCATGTCTTCGGCAGCCTCAAGGGCCTCCAGCGCGTGGCGCCCTATGTTGCCGTAGCCCACTATGGCCACTCTTGTCTTTTCCATCTTTTCAATGCTTTGTCGTTAAAAACCTGATACTCAATATCGTAATGATATGGGTCAATTTTGATTGACAAAATTAAGCAAATTATCGTTTTTTTTCAGTAATTTTGCGCAAATTTTTAAGGCGTCACCCCTCTTGGAGAGGCTGTGGCGCCATCATCAATCATTTCTATCGCTATGGACTGGATAATAGATCTGTTACGGCCTGGCAGTGAATCCCTCGCGAGCACTATCCTGCTTTATTCATTTGTCATCTTTGCCGGCATTTATCTCGGAAAGGTCAAGATTCTCGGTGTCTCCCTCGGCATCACGTTCGTCTTGTTTGTGGGCATCGTGATGGGCCATTTCGGATATCTCGTGCAGCCCGACACTCTTCATTTCCTTCGTGAGTTCGGACTCATCCTCTTCATCTTCTCCATCGGTATGCAGGTCGGCCCGGGCTTCTTCTCGTCGTTTAAGGAGGGGGGCATCAGGATGAACGGCCTCGCCATGCTCGGCATAGCCCTCAATGTGGTGATAGTTCTCGCCATCTATTTCATCCAGGGTGGCGCCTCGGGCGACATCTCCATCATCGAGCTCGTCGGCGTGATGAGCGGTGCCGTCACCAATACACCGGGACTCGGCGCCGCGCAGCAGACGGTGCTCCAGGTCGACCCCGCGGCCTACGGGGCCAGTCAGCAGATGTCGATGGGATACGCCGCGGCCTACCCTCTCGGCGTAGTGGGCATCATAGTCACCATGATTCTCGTGAGGAAGTTCTTCCGCGTCAATGTCGACAGGGAGATCAAGGAGGTGGAAGACGAGAAAAACGACTCCACCCTCGCCCCGCATATCGTGACCTTCAAGGTCACCAACGACCTGATAGCGGGCCTCTCGCTACAGAAGCTCCATACCCTGATCTCCTGCAATTTCGTGATCTCGCGTATCGAGAAGACCGACGGCACGGTGCTTATTCCGCGTTCCGACGACACTCTTGAGCTCGGCGACCTCGTGCTCGTGGTGTGCTCCATCCACGACGAGGAGATATTCAATCGCTTCATAGGCCCGAAGGTAGAGAAGAAATGGGAGATGGAGAAGGGGCCTGTGGTGTCGCGGCGCATCCTCGTCACCAAGACTGAGTTCAACGGCGCGCGCCTCGGCTCGCTGCGGCTCCGCTCGGCCTACCGGCTCAACGTCACCCGCGTCAACCGTGCGGGCGTCGACCTCCTCGCCAGCGCGGGCCTGCGCCTCCAGATGGGCGACCGCCTCACCGTCGTGGGCAAGCTCGAGGACATCAACAACCTCGCCAGCCGCCTCGGAAACTCCATGAAACGTCTCAACGAGCCCAACCTCATCACGATGTTCATCGGCATCTTCCTCGGCATCATCGTCGGAAGCATACCCCTCAGCTTCCCGGGAATGTCGGTGCCCATGAAGCTCGGTCTCGCCGGCGGACCGCTGGTAGTGGCCATCCTCATCAGCGCCTACGGGCCGAAGTTCCATCTAGTCACCTACACCAGCTCCTCGGCCAACCTCCTGCTGCGCGAGATAGGCATATGCCTCTTCCTCGCATCGGTGGGCATAGCGGCGGGCAAGGACTTCGTGGCCACGGTGTTCAACGCGCGCGGAGCCCTCTGGGTGCTCTACGGATTCATCATCACCGTCGTGCCCCTCATCGTGGTGGGCGTCCTCGCAAGGGCGAAATACAAGATGAACTATCTCACCATCATCGGTATGATGAGCGGCTCCTACACCGACCCCCCGGCCCTCGCCTACGCCAACAAGACGGCCAACAACGACGCTCCCGCCGTGGCCTACTCCACCGTCTATCCTCTCACGATGTTCATGCGCGTGATTGTGGCGCAGGTGATCGTGCTCTGTTTCCTCGCATAGATTGGCCGTCATGTCGCCGGGAGAGTTCAAGTCTGTTTTCCAGCGCCTCTACATGCCGCTGTGCATGTATTCGCTCCGCATCCTCGGCTCCGGCGACGATGCCGCCGATGTGGTGCAGGATGTGTTTGCCGGCGTGTGGAGCCGCGTGGGGGAGGGGGAGGAGATTCCCGCTCCCGGGCCATATCTCTACCGCGCCGTGAGAAACGCCTCCCTCAACAGGCTCCGCTCCCGCCGCGACACCGTGGGTCTTGACTCCCTCGATGAGGTGGCCGGCGACGCCGAGGTGGCGCCGGAGGTCATGGAGCGCGCCGAGCGCGACGCCAGGATATGGAGGGCGGTCGACTCTCTCCCCGCGAAATGCCGCGAGGTCTTTCTGCTCAGCAAGCGCGACGGCCTCGCCAACAAGGAGATTGCCGGGCGCCTCGGCATCTCGGTGAAAACCGTGGAAAACCAGATCACAAAGGCCTTCCGCAAGCTGCGCGGCGATCTGGGTTCCCTCCCCCTAGGCTCGGTGTTTTTTCTCCCTTTTCTTTGATTTTTTCTGTCCGGGCATAGGGGTTGCGCGCCGCATGCGTGTCCTAAGAGGATAAAAAGGAATAGCTCAGGATGCAAACCGACAACAATTCATTTTCCGACAGTGTCTCTTTCGTGGCCCGTCACTGGCGCCGGGGTGCCTTCCCTCAGCGGGAGGTGCTGGCCGACATCACGGGGCGCCGTTTCCTCTTCATGTCGCGGCGTGTGGCGGCCGCCGTGATCGCGGTGGCGGCCGCCGGATGCGCCGTCGCCGCGTTCCTCTGGTACTCGCATGCTTCGCGGCCCCCGGAGCATGCGCCCGTCGTGCCGCGTGAGCATGTGGCGGCTCCGCCTCCCCGCCATGCCGTGCGCCGCATAGAGCTTCTCGACGCCTCAATGCGGCAAATCGCCGGGGAGGTCCGCGAGGTCTACGGTGTCGAGCTCGTCAATCTCCCTTCAGACGATGCCAGACTGACCCTGAGCTACGAGGGTACGGCCGATGATTTCGTCGCGACTGTCAACGATCTCCTCGGGTCGGATATCAGAATCGCGGAATGAGAAGGACTGTCGTGGCTCTGGTCTTGCTCTGGGCGGCGGTGCTCGTGATGGCGCGCCCTGTCACGGTGCATGTCAGCGACTGTCCAGCCGACAGGGTCTTCGCCGACATCATACGTCAGACCGGCATGAATTTCATCTATCCCTCGGGGCTTCTCTCAGGCATGCGCGTCACCCTCGACGTCGACCGTGCGCCTCTTTCCGATGTGCTGGGCAGGATGTTCCGCTCCACCGATATAGATTTCAGGATAAAGGGGCGCAACGTCACCCTTTTCCGTCGCCCCGCGCCCGCCGATGTGGTGGTGGGGGGCTATGTGCTGGAAGACTCGACCGGCGAGGCCCTGCCCGGTGCTCTTGTGGCCGATCTCGCCACGCGCCGGGCCACCATGACCAATGCCGCCGGATTCTTCTCGCTGCGTCTGCCTCCTTCCTCCACGCGCCTTGCGGCCTCTTTTCCAGGATATGTCGCCGACACCGTGGTGGTCGCTCCCTCGCATCGTCGCGTCGTCGGATTCTCGCTCCGCGAGGCGCCCGGCGAGAATATGCTGGCCGAGGTGGTGGTGACGGCCCCTCGTCCCGGTTCCACTCTCGACACGGAAGCCGACGTGGGGCACGTGAGCGTCACATCCGACGATATCCGCCACACTCCGGTGGTGTTTGGCGAGAACGACGTAGTGAAGACCCTCCAGCTCACGGCCGGCGTCCTCCCCGGCATGGAGGGTTTTGCCGGAATGTATGTGCATGGCGGTGGCGCCGACGAGAATCTCTATATGCTCGACAATGTGCCTCTCTATCAGGTGAGCCATTTCGGCGGCCTCTTCTCCGCTTTCAACACGGAGGCGGTGAGGAATGCTGATTTCTACAAGTCATCGTTTCCGGCCCGTTACTCCGGGCGGCTCTCGGGCATCCTCGACGTGCGCACCCGCGACGGCTCCTCGTCGCGCCGCTCCGGCAGCTTCCGCCTCGGCCTGACATCGGGCGCCTTCGCGATGAATGGCCCGATACGCGACGGGCGCACCACCTACTCGGTTGCTCTGCGCCGCTCATGGTTTGATGTGCTGTCGGTGCCTGCGCTCGCGATCGTCAACGCCCTGCAGGAGGATGACACCGATAAGCCCGCGCTGCGCTACGATTTCTCCGACATCAACCTGAAGCTCGTCCACCGTCCCGACTCCCTCGGCAGGATCCACGCCATGTTCTATTATGGCGAGGACTACCTCAAGCTCGGCTATACCAACGATATTAACGACGCCGACCGGGAGACGCCCTACATCCGCAATATATCCGATATCGCGCGTATGCACTGGGGCAATGTCGTGGGCTCGCTCGGATGGCGGCGTCAGCTCTCCGGCTCGCTGTTCGGGGAGTTCACCGCCGCTGTGTCGCATCATTTCTCACGTCTGCGTTACGACTATTCCGAGTCGGTCTACGCAGGTGAAGGCCATATGGCAGGTCAGATCAGTCGCAGCCGCTCGTCGCATTCCGTCACCGACTTCGTGCTCCGCGCCGACATGTCGTTGTCGCTTCCGGCCTCGCATCGGCTGGAAGCGGGTGTCGATGCCACATGGCATCTCTTCAAGCCCCACGACTACCGTTCGGAATGGGAGGGCTACGGCTCTGCGGCGGGCGCACGACGGTGGCTCTCGCGCAGCCGTGCTTTCGAGGGCGCGGTCTATGTCGGCGACAGGTTTGGCATCGGCCGTTCCCTCTCGGTCGATGCCGGGCTCAATCTCGGCGTCTACATCACGTCGGGGCATACCTTCCTGAACCTCGACCCGCGCGTATCGGCTGCCTGGAGCCTTCGCCCCGGCATCGTGCTGAAGGGTGCGTACTCGCGCATGCGGCAGTATGTGCGCCAGCTTTCCGAGAGCTCCATCTCGCTGCCTACCGACAGATGGGTGCCGGCCGCCGGCGGTTTCCGCCCGCTCACGAGCGACAAGATCTCGCTTGAGCTCGACTTCGACTTCCTTTCCGCATGGCGTTTCCGGATCGGAGGCTACTGGAAATGGATGCGTAATCTGATCGATTACAGGCCTGATCACTATCTTGTGCCTCCCGATGCGCCATGGACCGATATGCTCTGCGCAGGCTCAGGCCGGGCGCGCGGCGTCGACCTCACGGCCGCCTGGCACCGGGGGCCCCTCTCGCTGCGCCTCGTGTGGTCGCTCCTCTGGGCCGACAGGCGGTTTCCCGACCTGAACGGCGGCCGACGTTTCCCGGCCAAATACGACAACCGCCACAAGATAACCATGCTGGCGGTGTGGCAGCTCAATTCCCGATGCGACATATCGGCCGCCTGGACGGGCATGACGGGCAACCGCGTGACATTCGCCGTGCAGGACTATCTTCCCCTCTCCGCCACCAATATGTTTTTTCTTGGCGGCGACGGGATGGGTAACTATGCCGTCGACCTTGTCGGCGGCATCAACAACTACCGGCTGCCCTTCTACCATCGCCTCGACATCGCCGCCAATCTGCGCACACGCCATGGCATGTGGACATTCTCTCTCTACAATGCCTATTGCAACATGAATGTGGTGGGCGTGGTGAAAGACCGTGGCTATGGCCAATGGTCTGACGGGCGAGTGGAGGGCGCCCGCTACCGCCGCCTGCGTCTTGTCCCGGTCATCCCCTCCGTCTCCTACACATGGTTTTTCTGACAATTTATCCCCTTGAATATGATTTGCAAGCGATATGTCATCCCCTTCTTTCTCGCTCCGTGGCTGCTGACAGGATGCATGGAGGATTTCAATCCCGACGTGCATGAGGAGCCGGTCGCGGTGCTCAACACTCTGGTCTGTGCCGACAGCACGCTCTGGGCCCAGGTGAGCCGCAGCTGGATGCTCTCCGACCCGCTTCCCGACCCGATACTCAGCGATGTGGAGGTGTCGTATGCCGTCAATGGCGGCGCGTGGCTGCCGATGGCCTACAATCCGGAAAGACGCCGTTATGAGGCCGGCTATGTGGCGCGTGAGGGCGACCGTGTGGAGGTGTCGGCGGCCACGCGCTATGGGGTGGTGTCTGCTTCCGCCTCGGTGCCGCGCGGGGTTGTCATCGACTCGGTGTCGAGCGCTTCGGCTGTGATCGTCGACTACAACAGCATCATAGCCGTCGACGAGGGGCAGTTTGTCTACGGGAAGACGCTGCGGGTCTACTACCGCGTCACGATCAGCGACACTCCCGGCGAGCGTGATTACTATATGGTGGGCGGCAATGTGATGATGGTCGATCCTGTGGTCGATGTCAACGACTCGGAGCTCGACTGGATTTCGAGTGCTTCGGGCTTCTGCATTTTCACCGACCGCCTTTTCGACGGCTCCTCCTACACGCTCTCGCTGCAGTCCGACCATTCGCTGACATGGGTATATCCCGACCGGAGATATGTCGACGAGATTGTGGTCTGCCGCATCACGGCCGACTACTACCGTTATCTGGCGTCGCTCTATAAGAAATACGGCACTCTGAGGTCGGATCTCGAATACTATGGCTTCATGGAGCCGGTGGCTGTCTTCAGCAACGTCAGCGGGGGAGTGGGTATAGCGGCGGGGGAGAACGGCGTGGCGCGCAGCTTCGACATCACGAAGCTGGTGGTCGACGCTGCCTCGGGGCTCTGACAGGCGGCAGGCGCATAAAAAAAGAGGCAGCCTCGCTGCCTCTTTTTTTATCCCATGCGTGGATTCATTTCTTTGTGCGGTTGCCGTAGCGGCTGCGGAATTTGTCGACGCGGCCGGCGGTGTCCACGAGCTTCTGCTTGCCGGTGAAGAAAGGATGGGAGGAGCTGGTGATCTCGAGCTTTACGAGAGGATACTCCTTGCCGTCGATTTCTATTGTCTCGCGTGTGGCCACTGTCGAGCGTGTGATGAAGGTATCGTCGTTCGACATGTCCTTGAATACCACCTCACGGTAGTTCTGGGGATGAATCTTAGCTTTCATTTCTTTAATTTTCTGCAGTTAAATTAATTTGAAGGGCTTAGCAGGTCGCGATCCCGCTAAATGGCCTGCAAAGTTACCAATTATCTCCGAGACTGCCAAATAAATCCCCCATGACATTGCGTTTCGGGTCCGGATTGCCATTCCGGATCCTCTCGCCCTGTCGTTTTATTTTGCAATATCGAAAGTTTTATATAATTTTGCCCCTACATTTGGTTCCGGTCTCTTCCGTGCCTTCGGAGGAGCCGGATTAAAAGGGAACCGGGTCAGAATCCCGGACAGTCCCGCTGCGGTATTTCTCTGCCCGGCGTTATGTGCGCCGGCGCGAGGAGCAGGATTTTTTCAAGCCACTGTGGCAGTGGAGGCGTCGGCCGTGGGCCGCGTCCCTCTCCGTGGGAAGGCATCCTCGCTCTGAGATAAGTCCGAAGACCTGCCGGATGCATGATTCTTATGTTTTTCACGAGGATGAAGAAGCATGTCTGCCTTATGACGATTGTTGCGGCCGCCTTGCGGCCAGGCGCCGGAGCCTGCGCGGCAGGCCCCGCGGTTCCCGATTCCGTGTCTACCGCCCTTCAGGAAGTCACGGTGGAAGGGCGCCGCGTCTCTGATGAGGTGCGGAGCTCCGCTCCGCTCCACACCATCGACGCCGCCGACCTCAAGGTGGCGGCCATCACCGGTATGGCCGACGCCGTGGGGCGTCTTCCCGGGGTGGTCTTGCGCGACTACGGGGGCGCAGGAGGCATGAAGACGGTGTCGGTGCGTGGTTTCGGCTCCGGCCACACTGCCGTGGCCTACGACGGAGTGCCCCTCAGCGACGCCCAGAGCGGAAGCATCGATATCTCCCGCTATTCTCTCGACAATGTGGGCGCGCTGCGCCTCACGGTGGGCGACAATTCCGACATACTGATGCCGGCGCGCCTCGCAGCCTCGGCAGCCACTTTCTCCATCTCCACCGACTCCCCGTTCGGGCATCGCGAAGCCCGGACATCGCTCACCGCCCAGCTCAAGGCCGGAAGCTTCGGCTACATAAGCCCCTTCCTCAAGGTGGAGGTGCCGGTGGGAAAGGTGACGCTACAGGCCTCCGGTGAGTATGTCCATGCAAAAAACGATTATCCGTTCACCCTCACCAATGTCTCGCTGAAGACGCGTGAGCGGCGCACCAACAGCATGATGAATACCGGCCACGGCGAGCTCAACGCACTCTGGCGCGTCGCAGCGCGCCATTCACTCGCCGCCAAGGCATATTATTACGACAGCGACCGCCATCTCCCCGGCCCCGTGATATACTACAATTCAGAGAGCCATGAGCGCCTGCGCGAACGCAGCTTCTTCTGCCAGCTCCGCTACAGGGGCTCGCTCGGCCACGGCCTCTCGATGCTCGCCATCGCGAAGTTCAACTGGAGCGCCTCGCTCTACCACGACGAGAACGGCAAGTATCCCGGAGGCGTGCTCGACCAGAACTACTGGCAGCGCGAGGCATACGTCTCCGGCAGCCTCCTCTACACCCCGGTGTGGTGGGCCTCGCTCGACTATGCCGCCGACTATTTTTACAACAACCTCAACAGCAATCTCGCCACCGACTCGCGGCCGAGGCGTCACAGTGTGCTTCAGTCGTTCACTGGCAAGTTTACCTTAGGCCCGGTCACGTTGATGGCGCGTGCCCTCTGGTCGATATATCTCAACAGCGCCCTGCAGGGCACTCCCTCGCGCGACGCCCGCCGTCTCTCCCCCTCGGCGAGTGTCTCCTGGCAGCCCTGGAGCTCGGCCGACTTCCATGTCAGGGCTTCATATAAGAACATCTTCCGAATGCCCTCCTTCAGCGAGGCCTATTTCGACCATTACGGCAGCGTCGACCTCAAGCCGGAGTCGACCGACCAGCTCAACCTCGGTCTCACCTACGGCTTCGACGTCGCATCGTGGCTCCCGCAGGCGACCATAACGGCCGACGGCTATCTCAATCATGTCAAGGACATGATCGTGGCGGTGCCCTATAATATGTTCGTGTGGTCGATGACCAACCTGTCGAAGTCGCGGGTCTTCGGCCTCGACCTGACTGCCGACCTCCGTTTCCGCCCTGCCGCCCGTCACGCCGTCACCTTCATGGGCACCTACAGCTTCCAGCGTGCGGAGCCGCGCACCAGCCGCTCCTCCTCCGACTGGATGAGGCAGGTGGCATACATCCCGCGAAATTCCGGCTCCTTCTCCCTCGGCTGGGAGAATCCCTGGGTCAATGTCTCTTTCTCCGCCTCCGGCATAGGCCACAGGTTCACCACCAGCGAGAACCTTCCAGCCACCCGTATCGCCGGATTCATGGAGTTTGGAGCCGGCCTCTGGAAGGTGGTCTCGCTTGGCCGCTCCTCGCTCGAGCTGAGGGCCAACATAATAAATATGTTCGACAGGCAATACGAGATAGTGGCCAATTACCCTATGCCCGGGCGCTCGTTTCAGTTCACTGTCAGATATGAATTATGAAAAAAACAATATAACCGTAATAATAAAATATGAATCAGATCAGCAAAAGCTCTATCATGAAAAGGAAGTTCCCTGTTTTCATTTTTTCCGCGCTTCTCGCGCTGGGCGCCGCATCGTGTAGCGACGACAACAACGGCGACACCCCGGATCCCGACATGCCCGAGAATACACTCGGTGTCTACGTGCTCAACAACGGCAACATGGGAAAAAAGATCGAGGGCGACATCACCTATTACGACTACACCGAGCGGAAGGCTTTCCAGAACATCTTCCAGAACGCCAACGGCCGCAGCCTCGGCAACTCCCCGCAGTGTGCGGTGGTATATGGCTCGAAGATGTATGTCGGCGTCTATGAGTCAAACACCATCGAGGTGATCGACCGCAATACTTACAAATCAATCAAGCAGATTCCTCTTGCCGGGCGCGACGCCTCGATGCCCCGCGGCATGGTGGCCAGAGACGGCAAGGTCTATGTGTCGATGTACTCCGGCTACGTCTCGCGTCTCGACACGCTCTCCCTTGCAATCGACAAGGATGTGAAGGTCGGCCCCAACCCCGAGAAGATAGCGATCCTCGGCAACTACCTCTATGTCCCCAATTCCGACGGCATGTCGTGTAACACCACGGGATATGGCAAGACTGCCTCGAGGATCAATCTCGACACTTTCTCCACGGCGGAGAATTTCGAGGTGGGCCTCAACCCGACTAAGTTCGTCACCGACGGCTCCTCGCTCTTTCTCCTATGCATGGGCAACTACGGCGATGTGCCGGCCACTGTCTACAGGGTGGATCCCTCCGACCTCAAGTCTACGGAGATCGGAAAGTTCACCCTTATGGCGGCCGACAGCAACTACCTCTACCTCATCAATGCCCCCTACGGCGTCGACAGGATCTCCTATCAGAAATACAATATCGCCACGGGTGCCTTCTCCGACATGATTTCCGACGAGGGTGTCGAATCTCCGGCTGATATCGCGGTCGATCCCCGCACGGGCAACATCTTCATCACGTCATATGTCATTGAGAACGGCTACGCCAACTATGCCATCGACGGCTATGCCGGGATTTACGATGCCTCCGGCGCCAACAAAGGCCGCTTCACCACAGGTGTGGGCCCCGTGCTGATGTTCTTCTCCATGCGTTGAGAATCCATACGTTATGAGGTCGCAATATCATGAATCCGGATTGTAGGGACGTGCCTTTGGCACGTTTCATACTGGCACGGATGATGGTGTGGTATGAGCCGCTGAAACATGCCGGAGGCATGTCCCTACAGGTCGGCCATTGCTTTTAGCGACATCGATATTAATGATACAATGCTTAGAAAAAACAATTTTCTTGTATATATTATAGTTGTGATCACGTCATTGCCTTTCCTGCAGGGATGCGGGGAAGGCAATGCCTCGTCTGCCGGGAAGCTCACGGAGCTTCCCATGACGCATGCGCGGCTGCTCTCCCTCTCGGAGGGCGACGGCTACACTCTGGCCGAGGTGCGCAACCCCTGGGATACGGCCCGCACGCTCCATCGCTATGTGCTGGTGGAGCGCGGTGCCGAGGCGCCGGAGCTGCCGTTTCAGGCCACTGTGGTGCGCGTTCCCCTCTCGAGGGTGGTGGTGTCGTCGGTGATCCATAGCTCTCTGATCGGTGATTTCGGAGCTGCCGACAGCATTGCCGGAGTGTGTGACGCGGAGTGGTTCAACAAGCCGCCGATGGATCGGCGCATAGCCGGTGGAGAGGTGGCCGACTGTGGCAACAGCATGGCGCCCGATGTGGAGCGTATGCTGCGGCTGAGGGCCGGCGCCATCTTCGTGGCTCCGTTTCAGAACAACGGTGGCTACGGCAAGATCGACCAGGCCGGTATCCCGGTGATAGAGTGTGCCGACTATATGGAGACCTCTCCTCTGGGGCGTGCGGAGTGGATGCGCTTCTACGGCCGTCTCTTCGGGCAGGGCGCTGTGGCCGACAGTCTCTTCGACGCCACCGAGAGCCAGTATGATCAGCTGGCCGCCGTAGGTCGCAAGGCTTCTACGAAGCCGTCGGTGCTCGTCGACCGCATCTACGGCCAGAGCTGGAATGTGCCCGGCGGCGAGTCTACTCTCGGACGCCTCATCGAGGACGCCGGAGGCCGCAATATCTTCGAGCGCTACCGCCGCAGCGGCAGCGTGGCGCTCGCCCCGGAGAAGGTGCTCTACGAGGGTGCCGGCGCCGATGTCTGGCTCATACGCTATAATGATGACCGTGGACCGCTCACGCTCGAGGAGCTCGGCGGCGAGAGCCCGCTCTATCCGAGGGTGGCGGCTTTCGGCCGGGGCGATGTCTACGGTGTCAATACCTCGGTGTCGTCTTATTATTCCGATATGCCGTTTCATCCGCAGTGGGTGCTCGCCGATGTCATCGGCGTGCTCCATCCGGAGGCGGGCGTGAATCCCTCCAGACATTATTTCCTACGTCTCTCTCCTCGTTAGGTCATGAAAAAAGTGAGATATGCTTTCATCATAGTGGCGGCGCTCACGGCGGCGCTCTTCGTGCTCAACATTTTCATGGGCTCTGTGCGGATACCCTGGCGCGAGGTGTCGGCCGTTCTCTTCGGCGGTGATGGGGTCTCCAATCCCGCCATCCGCTTCATCGTCGTCGAGAGCCGTCTGCCGCAGGCCGTCACGGCGCTGCTGGCTGGAGCCGCGCTCGCCGTGTCGGGCCTGATGCTCCAGACCTCGCTGCGTAATCCCCTTGCCGGACCATCGATTCTCGGCATCAGTGCCGGAGCCGGCCTCGGCGTGGCCGTGGTGATGCTCCTCTTCGGAGGCAGTGTGGCCCTCGGCTCAATATCCGTGGGAGGCCGCACCGCCGTGCTCCTCGGGGCGCTCGCCGGCTCGCTGCTCATCATGGCCCTTCTCCTTCTTCTTTCCTCATGGCTTAAGAACACCCTCATGCTCCTCATCGCCGGCATCATGCTCGGCTACCTCACCTCCTCGCTCATCACTCTGCTCAATTTCTCGTCGACGGCCGAGGGCGTCCACGGCTACACCATCTGGGGCATGGGCACGTTCAACTCCGTGAGCATGCGGCAGATGCCCCTATTCGCCGGAGTCTCGCTCGCCGGCCTCGCGCTTTCGGTGATGCTCATCAAGCCGCTCAACCTCATGATCCTCGGCGACAACTACGCGCGCAATCTGGGCCTCAACCTCATGCGCACGCGCAATCTGCTGCTCTTCGCTACCGGCGTGCTGACGGCGGTGGCCACTGCCTACTGCGGTCCGGTGTCGTTCATCGGCCTGGCGGTGCCGCATATCGCGCGTATCATCTTCCGGCGCGACGACCACCGGGTGCTCCTTCCCGCCACCATCGTGCTCGGTGGGGCGGTGGCCCTGCTCTGCAATCTGATCTGCGTGGCCCCCTCCGACTCCATGCTGCCCCTCAACGCCGTGACGCCGCTCATCGGCGCTCCGGTGATCATCTACGTCATAGTGAAGCGCCGCTGACTCCCATAAATTGCTAATTGCTAATTACTAATTGCAAATTGCTGATTATTAAGCTCCGGCAAGCAGCATCACTGCCGCCGCTGCGGCTATCACCGATATCGCCTCGGCGTTGACGGCGACGGATATGGCTTTGCGGCAGTCGGCATCGGTGAGCTCGCGCGGATTGTCGCCGATATATGACTTCTCCACCACCTGTCCGAAATAGGTATGGGTGCCTCCGAAACGACATCCGAGCACTCCGGCCATCGCCGCTTCCGGCCATCCCGAGTTGGGGCTGGCGTGGCAGGGGCCGTAATGCCTCACGAAGCGCCAGAGGTCGGGCCTTCCCGCCGCCAGCAGTATGAAGAGGGCGGTGAGGCGTGCCGGCACGAAGTTGGCCACGTCGTCGATTCTCGCGGCGATTCTTCCGAAGTCTCTGTATCTCTCTGTCCTGTAGCCTATCATCGAGTCGAGGGTGTTCACCATCTTGTAGGCGAGCATACCTGCCGGGCCTGCAACCACATACCAAAAGAGGGGCGCCACCACGCCGTCGCTGAGGTTCTCGGCGAGGGTCTCCAGAGCCGCCGTGCGTATCTCCTGGGCGTCGAGCTGCGAGGTGTCGCGGCCGACTATCCGCGCCACCTGCCGGCGCCCGGCCTCAACGCTGATGGCTACGGCGCGAAACACTTCCCTCACCTCCCTGATCAGCGTGCAGCCGGCCAGACAGTAGAACACGATCACGGTGGCGACGGCCACCTGGAGTATGGCCGATGCCCCGGAGGCCACCATCAGCAGTTCGCCTGCCATGAAGGCGGCGATGATGAGGACGATGGCGGTCAGCGCTCCTTTAGTCACTCTGTCCGCCCCGTTGTTGTAGCGCTTCTCCAGCGCCGCTATCGCTTTGCCGTATCCCACCACCGGATGTGGCAGCCCCGCCGGGTCGCCGAATATCCTGTCGAGTATCCACCCCAGCAGCAGGGGCAGCGTCCATATCACTATTCTGTCCATTTTCGTAAGGCTTCTATGAGAAGGTCGTTTTCGGCCGGCGTCTGCGCCGCCACTCTGAAATATCTCTTGTCGAGTCCCCGGAAGTTGGAGGCGTCGCGTATGAGGATGCCGTGATGCTCCACGAGCCATTCCTTAAGCGCCGCGGCCTCGCCACAGGGAAGGCGGCAGAGCAGGAAGTTGCAGTCGGTGGCGCTTGTGGCTATCCCCATGTCGTTGAATGCCGCGGCGATGCGGAGGGCCTCGCGGTGGAGCCCCTCCCGGTCTATACGGTAGTCAACGGCATGCTCTAAGAGGTAGAGCCCTGCCTCGATGCTCAGTGCCCCCATAGACCAGGGCATGCGCATGCGGCGCAGCGGCTCGAGGAGCGCCGGGCTGCCGGCCAGGTATCCCAGACGCACGCCGGGGATGCCGAAGCGTTTTGTAAATGAGCCCAGCACCATCACGTTGCTCCGGGTCAGCATCTCGCCGACGCTCATCACGGGCTTCACGCTGTAGCCGGCATACGAGGCGTCGATCACTGTCATCCTGCCGGGATGGCTGTCGAGCATTCGTGCCATGGCTTCGGATGGTGTCGCCGTGCCGGTTGGATTGTTGGGGTTGCAGCTCCAGAGGAGGCGGCAGTGCGGGTCGTCGCCTCCGGTTATGATGTGGCCGTTGAGACGGCAGGCATCCTCGTATTCGCTGAATGTCGGGGTGTCGATGCCCGACACGGCTCCGGCGTATCTCCGCGCTATCATGTAGATGGCCTCTGTGGCGCCGTTGAAGGCCATCACCTGCTCGGGCGCGACGCCGAGGGCCTCGGCCAGGGCTGTCTCGAGGCGTGTTGGCTCCGGCTCCGGATAGCTGCGCAGCAGGTGTTCTTTCGAGGCGAGGTGGCGCATCAGGGCCTCGTGGCTGCCGAAGTCGCGTATATTGCTGCTGAAATTGTGTCTGACCTTGCCGCCATATCGGTAAAGGTCGTCGCCGTGTCCCTCAATCATCGCGGCCCATTATTTTGTAGAGGAGGTCCATGTCGAGGCTCTCGCGCAGCTGGGCGGATAGGGCGTCATACTGGCTCTCGCGGTAAGCCTTGTAGTCGAAACGCATCATCTCCGGATTGTCGCTGTGGAGCGCTATGAGGCGGTCCACCACCGCGTCGTTGTCGAGGATGCCGTGGATGTATGTGCCGAAGCAGTGGCTGTCGGCCACGCATCCGTCGGGCTCGCCGGTGTCGAGGATGCAGAGAGGAGTGGCTCCGCCGGTGTCGGTGGCGCCGGCATGTATCTCGTAGCCGGTGCAGGGGGTGTCGTCGCCCCTGAGAGTGAACCTGACCTGACGGGTGGTCTTTCCGGGGAGCAGCACGGTCTCGCAAGGTAGCATGCAGAGTCCCGGCGACTCCTTCACTTCGCTCTCCACGCCGTCGGGGTCAAGGATTCTTCTACCCATCATCTGGTAGCCGCCGCATATCCCCATGATGGTGGCGCCGCGCTCGCGTGCGGCTGCGATGGCCCGGTCGATGCCATGCTCGCGGAGCCAGGCGAGGTCGGCGATGGTCGATTTGGTGCCGGGGATGATCACGACGTCGGCGCCCGGCAGGTCGGCGCCCGATGCGGCATAGTAGAGGTTGACGCGCGGGTCGAGCTCCAGACGGTTGAAGTCGGTGAAGTTGGAGAGGTGTGGGAGAAGCACGACGGCCATGTTCACCTTTCCGGCCATGGCGCGGCGGCTCTTGCCGCTGAGCCCGAGGGAGTCCTCCTCCTCGATGTGTATGTCGCGGCGGTAGGGCACTACCCCTAATACGGGCACTCCGCAGATCTCCTCCATCATCCTGCGTCCATTGTCGAAGAGACGGATGTCGCCTCTAAACTTGTTGATGATTATTCCCTTGATACGTTTTCTGTCCTCCTCGGTCTGGAGCATTATGGAGCCGTAGGCGGAGGCGAAGACGCCGCCGCGGTCGATGTCGGCCACGAGCAGCACGCTGGCGTCGGCCTCGCGGGCCATGGGCATGTTCACGAGGTCGGTCTCCCGGAGGTTGATCTCCGAGATGCTTCCAGCCCCCTCCATCACTATGGGGTTGTAGCGGGCGGCGAGGCGGTGGAAGGCGCCGTTGGCGTGGTCGCGCAGCCGCTCGCGTCCCTCCTTGCGGAAGTAAGACCAGGCGTCGGTGTTGCCGTCAGGCAGTCCGTCGAGTATCACCTGCGTCGTCCGCTCGCCGGTGGGCTTCAGCAGGATGGGGTTCATGTCGGTGGAGCAGGGGAGGCCTGCGGCCTCGGCCTGCACGGCCTGTGCGCGGCCGATCTCGCGGCCGTCGGGGGTGGCGAAGGAGTTGAGGGCCATGTTCTGAGCCTTGAAGGGTGCCGGCTGGTAGCCGTCCTGGAGGAAGATGCGGCAGAGGCCGGCGGCGAGCATGCTCTTGCCGACGTCGCTGCCTGTGCCTCCGAGCATTATGGGTTTCAGGCGTTTCATGCGGTAGTCGATTATGATACAAAATTACAAAAAATCCCCGTCATCTCCCACATATAAATTTGCCTGTGTGTTGCTGATTGGTTATATTTGCACAAAATCATATCGACTATGAAACGCATCATACTTGTGACCGGTGGCGCCCGCTCCGGCAAAAGCACTTTCGCCGAGGCCCTTGCCATGCGCCTCTCTCCCAATCCCGTCTACCTCGCCACGGCCCAGGCCCTCGATGAGGAGATGGCCGACCGCGTGCGGCGCCATCAGGAGCGTCGCGGCCCGGCATGGACCACCGTCGAGGAGCCCCTCTTCATCTCGCGCTGCGATATGACGGGACGCACGGTGCTCGTCGACTGTCTGACGCTCTTCGCTTCCAATGTCTTCTTCGCCGAGGGAGAGGACGTCGATGTTTCGCTCGCGAGGCTGAAGAGGGAGGTTGACGCCTTCACCGTCCCCGACGCGCAGTATATCTTCGTCACCAACGAGATCGGCATGGGTGGCATCGGCGCCACGGCCACAACGCGCCGCTACACCGATCTTCTCGGCTGGCTCAACCAGTATGTGGCCTCCCGCGCCGACGAGGTCTGGCTCCTCGTCTCCGGCATCCCGCTTAAAATTAAGAGTCAAGAGTGAAGAGTCATGAGTGAAGGGTCAAGGGCTTCCTCTTGACTCTTGCGCGAAGCGTCTGGGTGTGGCGGCGTCTCGCCGCCAGCCTGCGGGTCCATAGGTATCTTAGCCGATGAAGCCCATGTCTGGGTGTGGCGGCGTCTCGCCGCCAGCCTGTGGGTCCATAGGTATCCTCTCCATGGAGCGGAGCGGAATGGATCCGTTCTGTGGCGCGAAGGAGTCTTCGCGCACCCCGGCATGAATCCCTCCCGCCTTGACTCTTCACTCTTCACTCTTGACTCTTGGCGCTCTGCGCCTTCCGCGTCTCGCGGAATTCCTTCCATTTATTATTGCGGTTGCGGTGGGCCTTGATCGCGCTGATGCCCGTGAGCTGCTTCAGCAGGAAGAGCGCGCGTCGCTCTATCCGGTAATTGCGCCGCCAGTTGCCGTTGCCGGCCAGCCGGTGGTCGGGTATGACGTCGAGGCGCACGGCGTCGCTGTCCAGCTCCTCCACACGGGCCACCAGCTCATTCACCTCTTCCGGCAGCGGCGGCGCGTCGGCCGGCTCATAGATTCCCACCTCGTCGATGTCAAACTTCCATTTCTCCCATTTGCGCGCCTCCTTCACCGTGACGTATTCCTTGTCGAGCACATACACTTCGGCTGAGGTGGTTACGAAGAACGGCTCTCCCGGCTTGTTGAAGCGGAACATGCCGTGACCCCTCCCCATCGACTCTATGTGAAACGAGTAGCCGGTCAGCTCGCGCGGCGACACGGCGTCGCCCGCGATGCCGTCGTAGGCAAGACGCAGCCTGAAGCTGTTGAAGTCAAGGTCGTCCCTGAAAAACTGCCTTATGGAGGGCACCCACCTGCGGGCCGAGTGGTCGGCAAGTACGTTTACATCCACTGATATGCTGTCGCCCTTGCGGGCCCATACCTCCGCCGGTGCATATTTCCCCCATAGCGTGTCGGCCCGGCAGCCGGCATCATGCAGCCGGTCAGGAAGGGGAGTGGCGGGCGCGGCGCCAACCCAGTCTGACCATGAGAAATGGTGGCGGCTCTCGTCGCCCACGCTGTCGAGACCCCGGTCGTTGGTGAAGCGGTAGTATGAGCGGGCCGTCAGCAGCCGTGGGTCGGTCCAGCCACGGTATTTCACCTCCGCTCCCGCCGGCAGCATGTAGTCCACCATCTTCTCGCGGAAGAGGAACACGGTGTCGGTATAGGTGGAGAGCGTGGAGTATTCGCGCACGTAGGCGAGGATGTGGAGCATCTTGTGGCGGGGCGACTGCATCACGAATTCCGGCAGCTCCGTAGGGTTCTCGGAGAGCAGAATGGTGTCGACGGGATGCGCCACCGGTTTGACGTTGTAGCCGAGGAAGCTGACGGCGATGGGATAGCGGTTGGTAGGTATGTCCGGGAGACGGCCGTCGCCGTCGCTGCGCCCCACGGCCTTGCCGTTGAAGTCATAGACCGTCGCGCCCACGAGCGGCACCCCCGACAGCGAGTCTGCCACCACCGTCGGCATTGCCTGCGCCGCGACGGCGCCCGTCAGCGCCACCCACACCCAGACAGCTATCTGTCCACAACGGAAAAGCCTCGTGAGATTGACTGTATTCGATATTGACCGGCTCATGCTCATGAAGGGTTTGTAATGCAAATTTAGCTCATAATACCCGAAAAAACAAAAATTCGTGTGGATTCGTGGCTTCGCGATGAAGCCGGTCTGTGCGTATGACTGACGTACTTCTCTTGCTATTGCGTATTTCTCTTGCTAATAGAAGTATCTCGGTCTGCAAAATTAATCATTTTTTATTGAATTACAAGCTTTTTTGTCAAAAAAAAAGGATTTCATATGTTTTGCAGTGTGAAGCAATAATCACAGCGCCGAGCAGCGGGCGCTCCCTCCCGCCCCCATATATTAATGATATAAAGATGAGGGAATGGAGTGTAGGGACATGCCTCCGGCATGTTGCAACGACTTGCTAATCAGCAGCATTCGTGATGCTGGGGGAAACATGCCGGAGGCATGTCCCTACAAGCCGGGAAAGTCAGGAGAGGCCGAGATGCTTCTATTAGCAAGAGAAGTAGCAATTATTAATTAAGACCATTATAACTACGATGCTTACTTTCAGAGTATTAAGCAGTATCGGATACAGAATGCTGAGCGCTTTCGCCCTGACCGCTGTCCTCGCGGCCGGGGGATTCACTGTACGCGCGCAGGACGTAGCCGTGAAAACCAACCTCATCAACGACGCATTGCTG
>CANQRV010000049.1 GCA_947626355.1 uncultured Muribaculaceae bacterium | reverse complement strand
AAGGCTGACAGGCGAGGCTTAATGAGGTTCTGTCTCGATGCGCCAGTCTGAAAAAATCAAATAATAGAACCTCCCTATTGTAAAATCAACACCGTCATAGACTATGGAATGGTTAGACGCATTGATTCTGGGCATCGTGCAGGGCCTTGCCGAGTACCTGCCGATCAGCTCCAGCGGACATCTTGAGATATTCCGCGAGATACTCGGCATCGACCTCCCCTCCGACAAGGTGCTCCAGTTCGACCTCATCCTCCATGCGGCCACTGTGTGCTCCACAATCGTGATACTCTGGCCCATGTTCCGGCGACTCTGCGCGAGCTTCTTCACTTTCAGGCGCGACGCCGACTTCTATTATGTATGTAAGATACTGCTCTCCTGCATACCGGTGGCCGTAGTGGGCCTCTTCTTCAAGGACACGGTGGAGAGTTTCTTCGGCTCGGGCCTCACGGTGGTGGGCATATGCCTGCTCGTCACCGCCGCCCTCCTCGCCTTCGCCCACTGGAGCAGCATGGGAGCCAGAGGACTCATGGCCGCCAACAGAGGCCGCGACATCTCATGGCTCGACGCCATCGTGATAGGATGCGCGCAGGCTGTGGCGGTGCTTCCGGGTCTCAGCCGCAGCGGCACGACCATAGCCACCGGCATCCTTATCGGCGACAAGCGCGATAAGGTGGCCTCCTTCTCCTTTCTTATGGTGATCATTCCTATTCTCGGCGAGGCGCTCCTCGACATCAAGGACATCGCCTCGGAGCCCGCTTCCTCGGCCTCGGCCATCGAGCCCATGACACTGCTTATCGGCTTCCTCGCCTCGTTTGTGGTGGGATGCTGCGCATGCCGCTGGATGCTCAGCCTCGTCAACCGCGGCAAGCTCGTGTGGTTCTCTTTATATTGCATCGTGATGGGTGTCGTCTGCCTGCTCTGGCGTTGACCCCCTTCCCCTACAGCTAAGGATAATGGATTTCATCAGTGGAGAAATCATAGGCATCGACAAGCCGCTCGGCTGGACCTCGTTTGATGTCGTGAAGCGCATACGCGGCGCCATACAGCGGAGGCTGCATCTGCGCAAGTTCAAGGTAGGCCATGCAGGCACTCTCGATCCTCTGGCTACAGGCGTACTGATAGTGTGCACGGGACGCGCCACCCGCAGTATCGACGCCCTGCAGAACGGAGTTAAGGAATATGTGGCTCATATCCGTCTCGGCGCCACCACCCCCAGCTTCGACCTCGAGACTGAGATCGACCGCACATTCCCGTGGGAGCACATCACGCGCGAGAAGGTGGAGGAGGCGCTCGGTCGTTTCTGCGGAAAGATCATGCAGGTGCCCCCTGTGTTCTCCGCCGTTAAGATCGACGGCAAACGGGCATATAACTACGCCCGAAAGGGAAAGGAGGTGGAACTTAAGGCAAAGCCTCTGGAAATAAAGGAAATAGAGCTTCTTGAGTGCGACCTTCCTGTTGTCGTCGTCAGGATAGTGTGCAGCAAGGGCACTTATATCAGGGCCCTGGCCCGAGACCTCGGCGAGGCTCTCGGCAGCGGCGCCCACCTCGTGGCCCTCCGGCGTACCCGCGTCGGAGATATCGCCGTCGACTCCTGTCTCACCATCGACGACGCGCTCGGGAAGATTGCCTCGTGCCCGCTCTCTTTCCCCGACGACTGGCATCTCCCTCCAGGCAACTGACCTCTCATGACTTTCACGACTCATATTCAGATACCGGGACCTTTCCCGACCAATACCCAGAATCTTAAAGATAAATACGCATAAAAGCATTTAATCCTGACATTCTTTATGAAACTGTCGCAATTCAAGTTCAAACTGCCCGAAGAGCTGATCGCTCAGTATCCCACTGAAAACCGCGACGAGTGTCGCCTCATGGTGGTGGATTCACGCAGCGGCGACATCTTTCACCATATTTTCAAGGAGATAATCAATTATTTCGAGGATGGCGACGTAATGGTCTTCAACGACACGCGCGTCTTCCCCGCACGCCTCTACGGCAACAAGGAGAAGACCGGCGCCTGCATCGAGGTGTTCCTGCTCCGTGAGCTGAACGTGGAAAACAAATTCTGGGACGTCCTCGTGGAGCCCGCTCGAAAGATACGTATCGGCAATAAGCTCTATTTCGGTGAGGACGACTCTATGGTGGCCGAGGTCATCGACAACACCACTTCGCGTGGCCGCACTCTCCGCTTCCTTTACGACGGGCCGCACGATGAGTTCAAGGAGACCCTCTACTCCATGGGCGAGACTCCCCTTCCCGACTATATCACCCGTAAGGCGGAAGAGAGCGATGCCGAGAACTATCAGTGCATTTTCGCCAGGAACGAAGGGGCCGTGATGGCGCCCGCAGCCGGCCTCCACTTCTCCCGCGAGCTCATGAAGCGTCTTGAGATCAAGGGCGTCGAGCGTGGTTTCCTTACCCTGCATTCCGGCAGGGGGAGTTTCAAGGACATCGATGTGGAAGACCTCACCAAGCACAGGATGGACAGCGAGGAGATGTTTGTCAACGAGGAGCTGGTGGAGATTGTCAACAAGGCGAAGGAGCGCAACTCCAATGTCTGCGCCGTGGGCACATCCGTGATGCGCGCCCTCGAGACTGCCGTCTGCATGAACGGCAAGATCATGCCGTTCGAGGGATGGACCAACAAGTTCATCTTCCCACCCTACGATTTCACCGTCTGCTCGTCGATGGTCTCAAATTTCCACCTCCCGCTCAGCACCATGCTCATGATGGTGTCGGCTTTCGGCGGCTACGACCTCATCATGCGTGCCTACGATATCGCCATTAAGGAGAAATATCGCTTCGGCGCCTACGGCGACGCTATGCTGGTTTTGCGCTGATCGCCACAGAGCCGAGGCTCCCGATTATGCAGCAGGACGGGATGAAGGGCGCTGCGCCCTTCATCCCGTCCTGCTGCATAAAAAAAGATTAATTGTCTCCCGACAACTAATCCTCTAACCTTAAATCTAATACCATGAAAAACACGGCGCAAAATTAATATACCGCAATCTAAAAAAAAAATTATGGCTTATTATTTTTTAGACTTTAACGTATGTTAAAAGAATCGCTATCAGCGGGTTTTGCTGCTTTTTACTTTCATTTTGATATCCGGTGGGGCTGCTTGGCGGGATTGATTAAGGCACACTTGCCCCGTATTTGTGCAATAACCCCTCCGCTGCTGTCATATTGATATCTGCGAAAACTTGTGGTTTTTCCTTTTTTATTGGACTATGAGAATATCTCGCGCATCACTTCGAGCGACCTCAGGCTTCCCAGTCCCTGATAATGTATGGCGTAATAGCGCAGTAGCATATCCAGGGCGCGGCGTCTCTCTGCCTGCGTCAGCCGCAGTCTCCGGCTGTTGGCCATCGTGAGGCGTGCCAGCAGGAGGATATGCCTGGCCTCCCCGGGCTCCACTACATCGTTGTGGAGCGGCCGTCCGGATGAGAACCGTCCCTCGCGCATGTCAAACCAGTCGCCGTCGCTGTAGTCGCCGAGCCTCGGCTCGATGCCGGCATATGGCAGCAGCGATATCAGGAAGGCGATATGGAGGTTGGAGGCGTTTCCTTTCATCCGGTCGATGCTGCCGGTGCTCTCCACGATAAAGTCCCAGAGTTCCGGCTCTGCCAGGGATGCGCGCAGGAAATGGTTTAGAAATTCCGACAGGAAAACGGCAAGCGCGCTCTTCAACGGGTTGAAGTATAGCGACGACCATACCCGAAGCGGCTCCACGGCACCCAGTCGCTGCAGCTCCCTGTCCGGATGATAGTTGACAGATGCGCCCACCACCGACATAGGAAGCAGCCGTGCCCCTCGTCCGGTTTTGCCTCCCCGGACACTGGGCGAGAGCATCGCCATCCTCCCGCGGCTGCGCGTGAAGAGCGTCACTATGTCGGTCTTGTCGTTGTGCTTGCGCACGTCAATCACTATTCCCTCGATTTTTTCAAGCATGGCATATCCGGTATTTTTCACAAAGATAATGTTTTTATACCTCGATTCCAAACTGTTTGCCGTCCTGTAGGGGCAGATCGGGCAGGTCGGGGTCGCGCCGGGATATTTTGCCCTCCGCCGGTTGAACCGATGGAGTCGCCGGATTGTTGCTAATATGAAATGAGGCGGTTGATGCCGCCTCGGCTGTATCTTTATAGAAAAACATCAACCGATCATACAAGACAGAAATTATGGAAACCAAGAGTATCAAAGGCACGCAGACCGAGAAAAACCTCGCTACCGCCTACGTTGCCGAGTCTACGGCCTTCACGCGTTATACATTCTTCGCACAGACGGCTCAGAAGGAAAGCTATTTCCAGTATGCCGACATCTTCAACGAGACAGCGGCCAACGAGCTTCATCACGCCAAAATATTCCTGAAATATCTCAGCGAGGAGGCAGCGGTGACGGCAGGTCCCATCGGGGTGGATGCCGGTGTGCTCGCACCCACCGTCGATAATCTCGGCGTGGCGGCCCGGGAGGAGGAGAACGAGGGCGTGAAGCTCTACACCAATGCCGCCGATGTGGCGGAGAAGGAGGGTTTCGTGGAGATCGCCGAACGCTTCCGCGCTATCGCCACCATCGAGAACCATCACCGCGAACGCTTCCTGCTGATGCAGCAGCGCATCAAGGACGGCACGGTATGGAAACGTGAGAAACCCATCAAATGGCAGTGTCTCGTCTGCGGCTATATCTATGAAGGCGTCGAGCCACCCGTGAAGTGCCCGGCCTGCTATCACCCGTATCAGCATTTCATGCCTATCGAAGACAACATCTGATGATATTCCGTCGCGGGAGTGCGTTTCCCGTGGCCTACGGTATCAGGCGCCGCGATATGCATTCTGTCGCGGCGTCATTCTTTTTGTCATGTCAAGACGCCTGCAGGCCGATATGAGATATAAAAAAGTCTATCTCTTTTCTCAAAGCGATAGACCGAAACCTTAATCTTAATTTAATACTATGAAAAACACGGAGCAAAGGTAATGTAATTTATCGGGATTTATTTAACATTTTGTCATATTTCGGCTCGTGTTTAACAATAATTAACCCTCTGCGTCTTTCATCCGTCAATACCGGCGCCCCACCTGTGCCGGTATGCGTCGGCATTCTTATCGTGATTTCGGGCGCCGGGATGGTGATTATCCGATTTTTTGTTTTAACTTTGCGGAGGCGCTGTCGCGCCGCGACGCCCGTGGCTGCCCCCTGCGTCTGAAATGTATTTTCTTTTTCACTGATCATAACCTTGCATATATGTCGGGAAGCAACTCCAAGGCTATAATGGCCGCCTCGGCCGCAGTGCTCAGCTGGAGCACGGTAGCCGCCGCCTTCAAGACCGCCCTCAGGTATTTCTCACATTTCGAGATGCTCGTGGTGGCCGCATTGACCGCGACTCTCATCTTTTTCATCGCATCGCTCTTCAACGGCTCCATGGCCCGTATCCGCTCGCTCAGCCGCCGCGATTGGCTGCAGCTGCTCATGCTCGGCATCTTCAGCCCGACGCTTTATTATCTCGTGCTCTTTGCGGCTTACGATAAGCTGCCGGCTCAGGTGGCGCAGCCCATCAACTACTGCTGGCCCATTTTCCTGGTGTTGTTGCTGGCCGTGGTGCAGCATAAGCCGGTGAGGCCTCGCCTCTACATCGGCATGGCGGCTTCCCTTGCCGGCGTCGCCGTGATATCTCTCGGCGCCGGTGGCATCTCCGGCGAGTCGCTGTCGGTGGTAGGAGTGATACTGGCATTTCTCTCTGCCGTGCTGTGGGCCGTCTACTGGATTCTCAACGACCGCATGTCGGCCTCGATTCCGGAAAGCCTCAAGCTTTTCACCTCGTTCCTCTTCGCGTCCGTGATACTTTGCGGAGCCACTCTCTTCGTGCCGTGCAGCTTCGATTCGGTGCCCGGTGTGCTGGCGAGCTGCTATGTGGGGGCTTTTGAGATGGGCATCCCGTTTCTTTTCTTCAGCATGGCCCTCCGCTATGCCGTCAATGTCGCGATTGTCAATCAGATGTGCTATATCGCTCCTTTCCTTTCCCTCTTCTTCATATCGGTGATCGTGGGTGAGCGCATCATGCCCCTTACATATCTGGGTCTCGTGCTGATTATCGGCGGCGTGGTCTACAATCAGTATCTGGCCTACCGTCCCGGGCGCAAGCTCGGCAAAGCCTGATTATCTCACCGCATGGAAGCCCTCTATCAGTATCTATGGAAATACAATATGGTGGGGCGCCGTCTGCGGCTCCCTTCCGGCCAGCCGGTGGAGGTGATCGACCCCGGACGCCTCAACACAGATGCCGGGCCCGACTTCTTCAACGCCAAGATAAAGGTTGGCGACACGGAGTGGGCCGGCAATGTGGAGATCCACGTGAAGGCTTCCGACTGGCGGCGTCACAACCACGACGGCGATCCGGCCTACGACAATATCATCCTTCATGTGGTGGCCATCGACGACGCTGTGGTGAGGCGCGCCGACGGCTCAGTGGTCCCGCAGGTGACGCTTACTCTTCCTGAGGGATTCTTCTCCACCTACGCAGCGCTTCAGTCAGGGCCCGACGACATCCGCTGCCGTTCGCTGCTCTGCGAGCTCCCCCCGCTGGCAGCCACGTCCTGGCTCGAGGCTCTCTGCGTGGAGCGCCTGCAGGTGAAGGCCGACCGGCTCCTCGCCATGCTCCGCGCCTATCACGGCGACTGGCAGCAGGCCACTTTCGTGGCTCTGGCCCGCGCACTCGGATTCGGCCTTAACGGCGAGCCATTCGAGATGCTCGCGAAGTCGCTGAGCCTCAATTATCTGTCGCGCCATTCCGACAGTCTGATGCAGCTCGAGGCCCTCCTTTTCGGGCAGGCCGGTATGCTCGACCCCTCCGCGCATATCTTCGATGAGGATTACCAGCTGCTTTGCCGGGAATATTACTTTCTCGCGAGGAAATACTCGCTGCGCCCCATGCGCCCCGGCGTCTGGAAATACGCACGCACCCGCCCCGGCAATTTCCCTCATCGGCGCGTGGCGCTGCTGGCCCGTTTCCTGCTCGGCGGCTTCTCGCTCTTCCAGCAGGTGATCGATGCCCGTGGCGATTCCGACGCGCTGCGCTCGCTGCTCACTCTTCATCTCGACGGATACTGGAAGGATCATTTCTCGTTTGACGTGGAATCGCGTCCGTTTGCCGACACGATGTCGGCCTGTAGCCTCGATGTGCTGCTGATTAATCTCGCCGCTCCGCTCTATTACGCTTACGGTGCTTCAATCGGCAATCCCGACTTCGCCGAGAAGGGGCTCGACCTTCTCAACGAGCTGCCCCCCGAGAACAATTCCATTGTCCGTCAGTGGCAGTCGATAGGACTCAAGGCTGCTTCGGCGGCTCGCAGCCAGGCCCTGATACATCTGCGGCGTGAGTACTGCGATTCCCGCAAATGCCTCTATTGCCGTTTCGGCCATCTGTTGCTGAGGAAGGAGGCCGGGGCATTATGAAGGTGACCCTCGCGTTCGACTCTTTCAAGGGTTGTCTCACGTCGCGCGAGGCGGCTGAGGCTGCCGCGAAGGGCGTCCTGGCTATAGTAGCGGGTGCTGAGGTCGGCATCGTGGAGATGGCCGACGGAGGCGAGGGGATGGCCGCGGCTCTTGCGGGAGCCGGTGATATGAGGCGATACTCTGCTTCAGTGGAGGGCCCCCTGGGGGAGGAAGTATCAGCCGACTATTATATAAGCGCCGACGGCATGATGGCAAGCCTCGACATGGCGGCGGCTTCGGGGCTCGTGCTCGTGGAGCCGGAGCGCCGCAATCCGTGGTTTACATCGACTTACGGTTTCGGCCAGCTCATCGCCGCCGCCGGGCGCCACGGTGTGAAGCGGATAGTGGTGGGGCTTGGAGGAAGCGCCACCAACGATGCCGCCTTGGGTGCGCTCCAGGCTCTCGGCGCGAGATTCTACGACCGTGCTGGCTGTCTTATGGAGTGCCATATCTGTGGCGGGATGCTCTCTTCGGTCGGTTCCGTCGATCTGTCGGGGCTGCGTTGGCTTTCGGGGGTTGAGATCACGGCGGCATGCGATGTCGACGCTCCCTTTGTTGGAAGCGATGGGGCTGTGGCCGTGTTCTCGCGGCAGAAAGGCGCCGACGCTCCGATGATGGAGCGTCTGGAAGCAGGCATGGTGCATCTGGCTGATGTCATCAGGTCATCCACCGGCCATGACGTATCTGCGCTGCCGGGCGCGGGAGCGGCCGGAGGTGCGGCAGGTGGGCTCACTGCTCTGCTTGGCGTCAGGCTCAGACGCGGAGTCGACATAGTGGCCGATGCCGTGGGGCTCGATGCCGCTTTGGAAGGTTGCGACTTCTGTATCACCGGAGAGGGGAGTGCCGACCGTCAGACGCTGATGTGGAAGACGCCGTGGGGCGTCCGGGTGCGGGCATGCAGGCACGGCGTTCCCGCAATGCTGCTTGCCGGGCGTGTGGCCGACAGGGAGCTGCTGCTCGATGGGGGCTTTTGTGACGTGAGGTGTGTCAACGACTACCGTCTCGCGGAAGAGGATGCCCTCCCGCCGATGAGCCGGGAAGTGGCCGCGACGAGGATTATGAGGGCGACCGCTGCCGCCACATGCGATTTCATCTCGGAAAAGTGGAATGGCAAAGCAATTAATTGCTAACTTTGCATGATAATTGTTATATCTGTTGAGACATCTTATTTTTTACATCATACGACATGGCGTACAATCCCGACATACAGAGAAAGGCGTTCCGTCCCGACCGTATCCTCGAGTTCCGCAATGATGGCGACACTCCGGTGCCTCTCATGGAATTTGTGGCCTCCTGCGTTTTTGCGGCTTCGAGAAATGACTTGAAGAAATGGCTTAAATATGGCCATATCTCCCTTCAGGGCACTGTCACCACCGGCTTCGCCACTCCTGTGGAGCCCGGCGCAACCGTGAGACTCAATGTTTCGCGACCCTTTGTCGTGTTCCGTCATCCGCGAGTCGAGCTCGTGTATGAAGACGACGACGTGATTGTGATCAACAAAGGCTACGGCCTCCTGTCGGTCGGCACCCAGAGCCACCGCAAGGAGGAGACGGCCTACGACATAGTGCGCGAGTATGTGAAGCGTCAGGATCCCTCCAACAGGCTGTACGTGGTCCACCGTCTCGACCGCGACACTTCGGGGCTCTTGATGTTCACGAAGACCGAGGAGGCCTGCGAGACGCTGCGTCATAACTGGAACAATATGGTGCTCGAGAGGTATTATGTGGCGCTGCTCGAAGGCAATGTGGTCGACGACGAGGGCTTCGTCAAGAGCCGCCTCGCCGAGAACAGCCGCTTCGTGGTCTATTCCACTCAGGAGCCCGGCGAGGGTAAGCTGGCGCTCACCCGCTACCGTGTGCTCAAGCGTGGCAATGGCCTCAGTCTGGTGGAGTTCTCGCTCGACACCGGGCGCAAGAACCAGATCCGGGTGCATGCCTCCGAGATGGGCCATCCTGTATCGGGCGACCGTAAGTATGGCGCCCGCGAGAGCCGCCTCCATCGCCTGTGTCTCCATGCACGCACCCTGCGCTTTGCCCATCCCGTCACACGCAAAGACATGAGTTTCGCCACCCCCATCCCGAGGAAGTTCCTGCAGGCCGTAGGCTCCGGCCGGATTGCCGGCGATTCTTCCGATGAATAAGATTTACAATAGATTATGCCGATAGACACTTCTTCATATTACCCCGAGACTCCCGGACTGCCGGAGGGCGAGAGCCTCAACTCCCCGTCGAAGGGCCTTTTTGGCCCCACTGAGCCGGCAAAACCTGTGGAGACCCTCTCCTATGAGTCTGCTCCTGCCGAGGCCGCTCCGATTGACCCCGCATCAACCCGTGCCGCTGCGGAGGAAGACGTTTCCGCAGACCCACACCCCAATCATGTGCCCACGGTGTGGACGGTGCTCGCCGATGTGCTCGCCACTTCCCTTTCGTGGATTCTCGTGCCCCTCATGATGCCTGTCTACGGCATGCTCCTTATATTCTCCCTCTCGATTCTCGACATAGCGCCGGCCGGGATAAGGACGGTCTTCACCCTTATAGTGGCGGCCTTCAACCTTGTTGTCCCTGCCATCCTGGTGTGGATGCTCAAGAAGATGGGTGTGGTGCACGACCTTGGCCTCAACGAGCGCCGGGAGCGGTTGGTGCCTTATCTGATCACCGTGGCCTGCATGGGCGCCACGGCCTTCTTCATGTGGTATAAGGGCACACCTATCTGGGTCGCCATGTTTTTTGCCGGCGGCGCTTTGGCGGGGCTTGTCAATGCTGTCGTCAATCTCCGCTGGAAGATTTCGGCCCATGCCGCCGGTGTGGCCGGCATCGTGGCCCTGCTGGTCAGAATCATCAAGGACGGATATCCGGAGCCGGCGGCTATGGTGTGGCTCGTCGTGTCGATACTGGCTGCCGGACTTCTGGGCTCGGCGAGGATATGGCTCGGACGCCACACCGTGTGGCAGGTGCTCGCCGGATATGCCGTGGGTTTCTGCTCTGTCTTCTTCCTCACCATGATATGATTTTTTCAGACAAGATACAGCTATGAGCATATATAACTACAGGCGTCGCCCCAGCAGCGTTGTCCGCGTGGGCGGCGTGGCCCTCGGCGGCGACAATCCCGTGCGTCTTCAGTCGATGAACAATACCTCTACTCTCGACACCGAGGGGAGCGCCCGTCAGGCGCTGCGCATTGCGCAGGCCGGAGGCGAGATCGTGCGTCTCACCACCCAGGGTGTCCGCGAGGCAGCCAATATGGCCGCCATCCGTCATCGTCTCGACGAGCTTGGATGCGACGTCCCTCTGGTGGCCGACGTGCATTTCAATCCTAAAGCCGCTTATGAGGCTGCCGCCACCTGCAGCAAGGTGCGCATCAATCCCGGCAATTTCGTCGATGCGGCCCGCACTTTCAAGAAGCTTGAGTTCACCGATGAGGAGTATGCCGCCGAGATCGATAAGATCCGCGCCAGCCTGCTGCCGTTTCTCGACATCTGCCGCGCCCACGACACCGCCGTGCGTCTCGGGGTGAACCATGGCTCTCTCAGCGACCGCATCATGAGCCGTTATGGCGACACCCCCGCCGGCATGGTGGAGTCGGTGATGGAGTTCCTGCGCATCTGCCGGGAGGTCGACTTCAATGATATCGTGATCTCCATCAAGGCCTCCAACCCTACAGTGATGGTGGAGACCGTGAAGAGGCTTATCGCCGCCATGGATGCCGAGGATATGCATTTCCCGCTCCATCTTGGAGTCACGGAGGCCGGAGATGCCGAGGACGGCCGCGTGAAGAGCGCCGTCGGCATCGGCGCCCTCATGGAGGAGGGTATCGGCGACACCATCCGTGTCTCGCTCAGCGAGGATCCGGAGAGGGAGATTCCCGTTGCCGCGCGTCTGCGCGACTATATTGCGGCACGTGCCGGTCATGCGTCCATAGTCGAGCCCGAGACAGTCCTGCCTAAGCCTTCGCGCAGCTATGCCGCGCCGATAGAGGGATGTGGCGATGTTCGTTTCCCCGTTATAGGGGTTGATATAGAGGATATCCCTGCCGGCTGGCATGTGGTGGACGCCGCTTCCGAGCCTGTACTGTTTGCAGACGCCGAGCCGGTGGTGATTACCTCTGAGCATATCAACGCTCCCGGTGAGATCGCCTCCTATATCGACCGTTTCGTGGCTATGGGTGGCCGCAATCCGTTTGTGATTCACCTCACCTACGATGTCGCCGATGCCGACGACCTCATGGTGAGGGCCGGTGCCGACTTCGGAGCCTTACTCCTCGGTGGTTATGGCTCCGCTATATGGCTTGAGGCTCCCGCCTTCAGCAAGGAGACGGTGGCTGCAACGGCGCTCGGCATCCTTCAGGCCGCCCGTCTGCGCATGAGCAAGACGGAGTTCATCTCCTGCCCGAGTTGCGGGCGTACCCTCTTCGACCTCCAGTCCACCCTTCAGGAGGTGAAGGCAGCCACCGGTCATCTCAAAGGGTTGAAGATCGGCGTCATGGGCTGCATTGTCAACGGCCCCGGCGAGATGGCCGATGCCGACTACGGCTATGTCGGCGCGGGTCCTGGCCGCGTGAGCCTCTATCGCAACAAGGAGCTGGTAGTGAAGAACATCCCCGCCGAGACAGCCCTCACGGAGCTCATCTCCCTCATCAGATCCGACGGCAACTGGACCGACCCCTCCTGAAACGACCCCTCTTGAGAGAGGTGCGATTTTTGCACCTCATGAAACATAAAGCGGAGGCGCGGCTCGGTGAGTCGCGCCTCCGGACTATAGGGTAGGGTGGGGTCAGCGGAGCTTCCACTCCACGCCGTTCTTGGTGTCCTTGATGTCGAAGCCGAGCTCGGCCATCTTGTTGCGGATGAGGTCGGAGGTAGCCCAGTCCTTGCTGGCCTTCGCGTTGCCGCGGATCTCCATCAGCAGGTCTACCGCTCCCTCCAGCGACTTGCGTCCGTTGTCATTGTCGGCGGCATCGGCCACCTTGATGCCCAGCAGGTCCACGAGGAAGACGTCGAAGAGATGGCGCAGCGACGCCAGTGCCTCCGCATTGAGCTTCACGTTGCCGTCGGCCGCCGAGTTGATGATCTTCACAGCCTCGAAGAGCTGCGCGATCACCTGCGGCGTGTTGAGGTCGTCGTCCATCGCCTCGTAGCAGGCCGTGAGGAAATCCGGAATCTCCACTGTCGTCTTCTCGGCCGGCAGCAGGTTCTGGAGGCGGCGGTAGCCGTCGAGAATCTTCTGCAGCGCCTTCTCCGCGGCCTGGAGAGCCTCGTTGGAGAAGTCGACCGTGCTGCGGTAGTGTGCCTGAAGGATGAAGAAGCGGATCACCATCGGCGCGTAGGCCTGCGTCAGCAGCGGGTGGTCGCCGGTGTAGAACTGCTCGAGGGTGATGAAATTGTTGTAGCTCTTGCCCATCTTCTTGCCGTTGATGGTGATCATGTTGTTGTGGAGCCAGTATTTCACCGCCTCGTGGCCCTGGGCCGCGACGCTCTGCGCGATCTCGCACTCGTGGTGGGGAAACATCAGGTCGAGACCGCCGCCGTGGATGTCGAAAGTGTCGCCCAGATACTTCTCGCCCATCGTGGAGCATTCGAGGTGCCAACCGGGGAAACCCTCGCTCCAGGGCGACGGCCAGTGCATGATGTGCTCCGGCGCCGCCTTCTTCCAGAGGGCGAAGTCGAGCGGGTTGTGCTTCTCCTCCTGGCCGTCGAGCGCGCGGGTGGCGCTGTTGAGCTCCTCGATATTGCGTCCCGACAGCTTGCCGTAGTGGTGGTCGCGGTTGTATTTCTCAACGTCGAAATAGACGGAGCCGCAGCTCTCGTAGGCGTAGCCCGACTCGAGGATCTTCTTCACATACTCGATCTGCTCGATGATGTGGCCCGATGCGTGGGGCTCGATGCTCGGCGGAAGCACATTGAGTGCCTCCATGTCGTGGTGGTAGCGGTTGAGATAAAACTGCACCACCTCCATCGGCTCAAGCTGCTCGAGTCGCGCCTTCTTGGCTATCTTGTCCTCGCCGGAGTCGGCGTCGTGCTCAAGATGCCCCACATCAGTTATGTTCCTGACATAGCGCACCTTGAAGCCCAGATGCCGGAGATATCTGAACAGAATGTCGAAAGTGATGGCCGGGCGTGCATGGCCCAGATGGGCGTCGCCATACACGGTGGGGCCGCATACATACATCCCCACGCGCCCTTCGTGGAGGGGCTTGAAGGGCTGCTTGGTGCGTGTCAGCGAATTATAGAGTGTCAGGTGGTTGTCCATCTCCGCCGTCGTTTAGTTGTTGCTGGCCGAAGGCTTCTGGCCGCGCGGCGTGATCTCGCCAAACTGGGCCTCGTACTTACGCACGTTGTCGGTGAGCGCGAACATCAGCTGCTTGGCGTTCTCCGGAGTCATGATCACGCGGCTCACTACCGGAGCCTGCGGCATGCCGGGAGCTGCGAAGATGAAGTCGATGAGGAACTCGTTGGGGCCGTGGCCGATCATCGCGAGGTTGCTGTATTTTCCGTCGGCTGTCTCCGGACGGAGCTGAATCTGAAGCTGGTTCTTGTCGTTCTTGTTTTCTGGTGTTGCCATTGTCTTATAGTTTTTGTTTTTTGTGTCGGATAATTATGGTTTTCTCCGTGTCGGTCGTGCTGTGCGGCCAATGGGAAAGCGAAGTTAATCAAAATCGCCGACATTTCAAAACTCCTCGTCACATTGTGTGTCCTCGGCCTCCTTGTTGTTGTCGATTATCTCTGTGATTCTGCCGTCGGCCATCATCACCGTGCGGTCGGCGATCGAGGCCACCGTAGGGTCGTGGGTCACTATCACGAAGGTCTGGCGGTGACGCTCGCGCAGCTCCGCGATTATCGAGCGTATCTCGTCGCGGTTGCGCGAGTCGAGGGCTCCCGTGGGCTCGTCGGCGAGCACCACCTCCGGGCCGTTGATGAGTGCCCGCGCTATGGCCGCGCGCTGCTTCTCGCCCCCCGAGAGCTCCGAGGGCTTGTGGTGCAGTCGGTCTCCGAGTCCCAGCTCCTCCAGCCAGCGGGCCGCCTCCGCCATCGCCTCCTTGCGGCTCTTGCCCGCGATCAGCGCCGGCAACGCCACATTCTCCTGCGCCGTGAACTCCGGCAGCAGCTGGTGGAACTGGAATACGAAGCCGATGTTGCGGTTGCGGAAAGCCGAGAGCTTCCTGTCGTTGAGCCCTTTGGTGTCGACCCCGTCATATCTCACGGTGCCGCTGTCGGGGGTGTCGAGCGTGCCGGCGATCTGGAGCAGGGTGGTCTTGCCGGCTCCCGAAGGCCCCACCACGGCCACTATCTCTCCGCGCTCCACCGTCATGCTGATGTCGTGGAGCACGGTCAGGCTACCGTATGATTTGGTGATGTTTTCTAACTGGAGCATATCGTCATTGCATATTGGTGAGGGCGCATATCACGTGGCTGGCCAGCATGATGCCGAATATCGAGGGTATGGTGGCCAGTGTGCCGTAGGAGCTGCGCTTGTTGAGGGTGTTGTCGATCATCGTCAGCGAGTGGCTGCGGGGGCGCTCTGTCGAGGCCACCACCGGCAGCGGCATCTTCGGGCCGAGCTTGCGTAGCCCGGTGCGCACCGCCTTGGCGAGCCCGTCGTCGCGCGTCTCCCAGAGGTCGGCGTAGATGATTCTCGTGGGGTCGATCCGGCCGCCGGCGCCCATCGACGAGATGATGCGCGTGCCGTGGGTCTGGCAGTATTGGATCAGCCTGACCTTCGGAGCCACCGTGTCTATGGCGTCGACCACGAAGTCGGGTCTTGCCTCCTCAAGGAGGGTGGCCACGTTGTCGGTGTCGATATACTGCACCATGCTGCGTATCCTCGCCTCCGGGTTGATATCGTGGAAGCGCTCCGCGAAGAGGAGCGCCTTGGGCTTGCCGAGGGTGGAGCTCAAGGCTATCAGCTGGCGGTTGAGGTTGCTGGGCGCCACCGTGTCGGCGTCGATGAGCGTCAGCTCGCCCACACCGCTCCGCGCGAGCATCTCGGCGGCATAGCCGCCCACGCCGCCAAGCCCCGCCACCATCACGCGGGCACCGCGCAGCGCCTCCACCCCTTCGGGCCCTATGAGGCGCAGCGTGCGGTTGTCCCAGCGGTTGTCGCCATCCTCGAAGATGTCTCTCTCCCCGCTCATTCCGCAGGAAGCCATGACCCCTTGAAGCCAGTCTCCTCGATGGTCTTCAACACCTGGGCGGCAAGGGCTGAATCATCGGGCACCCCGTGCATCTCCAGCACCTTGTCGGCGTTGTCGAGGTCGAGGCTCCACTCCCTGTCGGGAAACTGCTGCTTCACGGCCTGTAGGATGGCGGCCTTGCAGCCGCCGCATTTTGCGTTTGTCTTGAATCTCATCTCTGTTTCTGTTTTATGTCTTGTTATTGATTATTACGTCTCTTTTGTTTGGTGCCGAGCTTCAGCGAGGCGAGCCTCAGCGAGTTGGTCACCACACACACCGACGAGCACGCCATGGCCGCCGATGCGATCACCGGCGAGAGCATCACTCCCCACACCGGGTAGAGCGCCCCGGCTGCCACCGGTATGCCGATCACGTTGTAGATGAACGCCCAGAAGAGGTTTTCCTTTATGACCCTGAGCGTGGCGTCCGAAAGCTCCACGGCCTTCGGCAGGTCGGTGAGGCGGCCGGAGGCCAGTGTGAGCTGTGCTGTCTCTATGGCGATATCTGAGCCGCCCCCCATTGCTATCGACACGTCGGCGCGGGCGAGGGCCTGCGAGTCGTTGATGCCGTCGCCGGCCATCGCCGTCTTTTTCCCCTCGCCCTGAAGCTTCTCGATCACCCTCTCCTTGTCGCCGGGCATCATCCCGGCATACACGGTCTCTATCCCGGCCTGGCATGCTATATGCCGCGCCGTGGCCTCGTTGTCGCCGGTGAGCAGCACTGTCTCTATGCCGAGCTCCCTCAGGCGCGCCACGGTCTCGGCGGCGTCTTTGCGGAGCGTGTCGGTCACTTTGAATATGGCCTCTCCCTTTCCGTCGCGGCTCAGCGCCACGACGCCCGCTCCTTCAGCCAGCCAGCGCCCGATTGCCTCGCTCAGCCCGTGGCTGTAGCCTTCGGACGCTGCCGCGAAAGCCGGCGAGCCTATTTTGTAGGTGACCCCGCCGATTACGGCCTCTATTCCCTTGCCGGGAATGTAGTTGAAGTCGGGAGAATCGGTCGCCGTTCCGCTTCCGGTTGCCTCACACCATTGCCTGATGGCCTCTGCCAGCGGATGGGCGCTATGGCTCTCGAGCATCTCCGCCACGGCTGTGAGCCGGGCGCGGTCATCGGCGTCATCGGTGGCGAAAAAGACTTCTTTCACCGAGGGATGTCCTTCCGTAAGAGTGCCGGTCTTGTCGATGGCGAGCACGTCGATTTTCGACAGCTGCTCGAGCGCTGTGGCGTCTTTCACGAGGATTCCCTGACGGGCGCCGCGTCCGATGCCCACCATCACGGCTGTAGGTGTGGCGAGGCCGAGGGCGCAGGGACACGCTATCACGAGCACCGACACGGCGGCGAGCAGTCCCATGGCCAGATATGAGCTGCCGAAGCAGAGCCATATTATGAACGTTATTACCGATATTCCCATCACTGTGGGCACGAAGACCGCGCTGATGCGGTCGACGAGCCGCTGCACCGGCGCTTTCGAGCCCTGGGCCTTCCTCACGCTCTCTATGATGCGGGCGAGCTCAGTGTCGGCGCCCACCTTGCGGGCTTCCACCGTGAGGCTGCCGTTGCCGTTGAGGGTGCCGGCAGTCACGCCGTCGCCGGGACCTTTCTCGACTCCCACGGGCTCACCCGTGAGCATGCTCTCGTCAACGGTGGAGTGGCCCTCTGCCACCACGCCGTCGACCGGTATGCGCTCGCCGTGGCGCACCATGATGCGGTCGCCTTTAAGGATCAACGCCACATCGGTCTCCCGGTACTCTCCGTCCCGCTCTACGAGCGCCGTGGTGGGCTGCAGGCCCATGAGGGCACGCAGCGCGCTTCCGGTGGAGTGGCGGGCGCGCAGCTCCATCAGCTTGCCGGTGAGCACGAAGGCTATGATCATCGCGCTCCCCTCGTAGTAGAGGTCGGCGTTCATGGCGCGTTCCTCCCAGAAGCCGGGCGCTATGGTGTTGAAGAGGGAGAAGAGGAAGCTCACGGCTGTGGAGACGGCCACGAGCGACTCCATGTTGGGATGCCCCTTGAACAGGGCGCGGGTCCCGGTGACGTAATACCGGCCTCCACACACCGTCATGACGGCGAGAGCGAGCGCCATCATCACCCAGGGCGCCCCCGGGAAATGGATGTGGGCCATGCATATCACCGCGAGGGGGACGGTGAGAGCCCAGGCGAGAATCACCTTTTTCTTCATTCCCTCGTAGAGCCGCAGCTCCTCCTTCTCGCCGGCCTCCATGCTCTTGGCGGCGTCTTCCTCCACTATCATCGAGTATCCCTCCTTGTCGAGGGCCTCCTGCATGGCGGCGGTGGTGACGGTCCCGGAATTCCATGTCACCTCTACGCTCTGGGTGGCGAAATTCACTTCCGCCTTCTCCACGCCCGGCATGCCGGAGAGCGTCTTGCCCACCGTGGCGGCACACACGGCACACATCATGCCGGCTACCGGAAATATCGCTGTCTTCAGCGTGTTGTCTGCATTTTTATTCGCCATTCGCCGGGATATAGGTTATTGGCCCGTGGGCCGAGGTTTTTCACGAATCCGAGGGGCAGGCCGGCGTGTGTCACGGCCACGAATCCCTTCGGGGTGGCGGCGGGCATCGCCGGCGTCTCGCGTCTGAGATAGGCGAGTGCGTCGTCGAGGCCGAGCTCCGCCGTGGGGAAGGCATCGGGCCTCATGCCGAGGCTCAGGGCGAGTCGCGGCGAGGGGATTGGCTGCTTTCCCTTGAGTATTGCGGTCTCTATCCCCGCCAAGAGTATGTTGACCTTGTCGGGAAGCGCCTCGAGCATGGCTGCCGTCTCCGCCGACAGCGCGTAAATCCTGTCGCGCCGTTTCCGCAGGTCGGAATGGCGGCTGTCGGTCCATCCCCCGCATCCTGTATTGGAGGCCGGCTCGAAGCCGTGGTGGTCGCGGTTGCGGCGTCGGGCGCCGCTGACGTCCTGTGCCTCTCCGGGCTTGCGCATCACGCAGACGAAGAGCCCTTCGCCGTCGGTGAAGCCGGGTATGAACCTCATGCAGGGGATGTCGGTGTCGATTCCGGGCAGTATGCCCCATGAGCATCCGAGTGGAATCTCCACCGGCTCCAGACCGTGACGGCTGCGGAGATATTCCGCGTTCTCCTCGTCCTCCTCGCGGTTGAAGGTGCATGTGGAATAGATGAGATAGCCTCCGGGCTTCATGGCCTCTGCCGCCGTGTCGAGAATCTCGCGCTGGAGCGCGGCGCATTGCCCGGTGAGCCGCGGGCTCCACTGGGCCACGGCCTCTGTCTCCTTGCGCATCATTCCCTCGCCTGAGCAGGGGGCGTCGACGGCCACTATGTCGAAGAGCGGGGTGGAGAAGCGCTCCGCCGGACCCTGACACACTATCGTGTCGGGATATCCCCATTTCGCCAGGTTCTCCTCAAGCGCCGAGGCCCGCGACGCGACGTATTCATTGGCCACCACCACGCTCCCTTCGGGGAGCGCGTCGATCATCGCCGTGGTCTTGCCGCCGGGCGCGGCGCAGAGGTCGAGCACCCTCAGCCTGCCTCCTGTAAGCTTCGCGAGATGGCCTGCGATATGGCGGTGGATCATCGACGATGCCTCCTGCACGTAGTAGGCGCCGGCATGCAGCAGCGGGTCGAGCGTGAAGCGCGGGCGCTCGGCGAGCCGGAGCCCGGTCTCACACCATTCCACCGGTGTCGCCCCGGCGCCCGCGGGGCATTCAGCAGGAGTCTTGCGGCTATTGAGGCGTATCGACGTGACGGGCGGCTCTTCCATGGCAGCGAAATACCTTTCGGCCCGCGCCCCTAAAAGAGCCTCCATTCTCTCTCTGTATTGCGGAGGAAGTGTCATCTGATATATTTTTTTGCAAATTTAACAAAAAGACCCCTCTTTTTTATCTACCTTTGTAGAAATATTTTCTCACATGGCATTGACCCCCGCTCTATATCTCATACCCGTCAACATCAGCGACGAGCCGCTATCCAATGTGCTTCCCGAAGGCAATATCAATATTGTCAGGGAGATAAAGCATTTTATAGTGGAAAACGTCCGCACGGCGCGGCGCTTCCTGAAGAAATGCGACCGCCGGATCGACATCGACACGCTCACTTTTCATGAGCTCAACGCCCACACCGACCTCACGGAGGTGTCGTCGTGGCTCGACCCCCTTCGCTCCGGCGAGCCTGTGGGGGTCATGAGCGAGGCGGGGTGTCCCGCCGTGGCCGATCCCGGCTCGCTCGCCGTGGCCATCGCGCATCGCGACGGCCTGAGGGTGATTCCCCTCGTTGGCCCGTCGAGCATCATCATGGCCCTCATGGGCTCCGGCTTCAACGGCCAGAGCTTCGCCTTCCACGGCTATCTCCCCGTCGACGACGCCGCCCGCGCCAGGGCGCTCCGCGAGCTCGAGTCGCGTTCGCAGCGCGACGGCTCGACACATATCTTCATAGAGACTCCTTATAGAAACAACCGCATGATGCAGACGCTCACATCGGCTCTCAAGGGCGACACGATGGTGTGTGTGGCATGCGACGTCACCGATTCCGGGCGTGAGTCGATCATCACCATGTCGGTGGCCGACTGGAGGCGTGCCGTCTACGACTACACCAAGCGCCCGGCCATATTCCTGATTCACCGCGCGAAATGAGTAAGAAAAAGAATTACACCGGCCTTTCCTCCCTTCCCTTCGAGGAGTTTGACGACGCTCCGGCGCCGGGCTTCGATGTGCCCGGAGAAGAGGGCCTGGGCGATTTCGAGTTCGTCAGTGCCGCGCCCGCGGCTCCCGTCATGCCGCGCCCGGAAGCTCCGTCTCCTTCGGCGCCCTCCGATACCGGCGCTCCGGTGGTGAGGTATATGAGCTTCGGCTCCGGCTCCAGCGGCAACAGCTGCTACGTGGCTACGGAGCAGGGAGGCCTCATCATCGATGCAGGCGTGCGCGCCGACGTCATCGAGGCGCGTCTGAAGGCCTGCGGCGTGTCGATGGCCGACGTGAAGGGGATCCTGCTCACCCACGACCATTCCGACCATGTCAGGTATGTCTATACCCTGCTTCGCAACAACCGAAACCTTAAGCTCTTCTGCACCAACCGCGTGATCAACGGCATCATGCGGCGCCACAACATATCGCGGCGCCTGAAGGAGTATCACATGCCGATTTTCAAGGAGATTCCATTCCGTCTCGCCGGCTTTGAGGTCACGGCCTTCGAGGTGAGCCACGACGGCTCCGACAATATGGGTTTCTCGCTCGAGGCCGGGGGGGCGAGGTTTGTGATCGCCACCGACCTCGGTTCGGTGACGGAGCGTGCCCGACATTACATGAGCGGCGCCAACTGGCTCGTGGTGGAGTCCAACTATGACTCCGACATGCTGCGCCTCGGGCGATATCCCGAATACCTGAAGGCGCGCATCCGCGCCTCCAACGGACACATGGACAATGTCGACACGGCGCGTTTCCTGCGTGAGATCATCAATCCCGCGCTGCGCCATATCTTCCTCTGCCATCTCTCGCAAGACAACAACACCCCGGAGAAGGCCCTCGAGGCCGTGTTCGCCGAGCTGAACACGGCAGGCGTCACCGTGGGTGGCGGCGACGAGACGCTGGCCGACAGGGCTGCCCAGGTGCAGCTCACGGTCCTCCCTCGCTTCGAGCCCACGAGGCTCTATGTCTTCAGGAATCCTTTGAAGTGAGGATGATGTTGATGAGCGGCCCCTCCAGGCCGTTGGGAGCTATCCCGGCGCGTGTCTCCACGCGCATCCTGCCCCAGTCGAATACGTATTCCGCCGCCGAGGTCTCGTTGTCGGAGGTAACGTCTTCCTCCTCCACCTCATGGCGGTCGGCGAGGGTGAGGCCGAGGCTTTTGGCCAGATACTCCTCGAGCGCCCCCGGAAGAAGGTCGCCCAGATAGATGTTGCGCACCATGGCGGTGCGGCTGTCGACCACATCCACCTGCCAGATGCCGGGCGCACCCTGCACGTCGGTGTAGAGCGGACGTCCCTGCCCGTCGGTGAGCACACCTTCGTAGTCATATTCCGTCGAGTCGAGTTCCTCGCCCACGCGCAGCGCGTCGGCAAGGCTCCGTATGGTCATGGCTATGTCGTTGTCGGCATGATATTCTTCCTGTATGGCCTCCTGCTCTCCGGCTTCGTCGCGGTGCTGGCTCTGGCCACACGACACCGCGGCTGTCATGACTGCCGCTATCGCGGCGCCCGTAGCCATCGCACGCAGCGGATGCAGTGCCGGAATTTTCTTTTTGTGAGAATCCGTAGATTCCATATCGGAGATTCTGAAAATAATAGTGTTTCTATGCTTAGTTAACACTCTATAACAAAAAACGGTGCAAACTTACGACTTTTTCCCAATAGTTTAAAATATTTTTTAAGTACATGACAAAAATTTGAAAACATCGAATTTAGGTGTATAGCTCTGACGGAAAAGTACGTTTGAAATCTCT
>CANQRV010000048.1 GCA_947626355.1 uncultured Muribaculaceae bacterium | reverse complement strand
CATATCTTATAATTTTTACACAAAGATACGAATTATTTCTCTGATATGCAAATATTTAATTTATAGAAGTTCCCATAAATAAGGTGCACTCCATCGTCAAGGAGCTCAACGACACCGTAGGGAGCGCCAACGACCTGAGCATCTACATCTTCGCGGGCCTCGCCGGCGGCACGGGCTCCGGCTCCATCGTCGATGCCGTGAGCCAGCTCATCGCCGACCAGCAGCTCTCCAACGCCAAGATCGAGGTCTTCGCCATGCTTCCCGAGCAGCTGCCTCCCAGCGGCGCCGACGCCGGACGCTACCACGCCAACGGCTACGCCGCCCTCTCCGAGCTCTCCGCCCTCAACGCCGGAGTCTTTCTCCCGGCCGACGTGGTGAAAGGCGAGCCCCATATCACCCTCAACCGTCCGGGCGACAACAAACAGTTCTCACTGACGGTCTACACCAACCAGAACCGCACGGGCGCCACGGTAGACTCCTACACCGTGATGCCGCAGCTCGTGGCCAACCTCATGTATTTCCGCATCTTCTCTCCCGACACCGAGGCCATGCAGAGGCTCACCAGCCACTTCCGCAGCGAGAACCGTCCCGACTTCCTCGTGGAATACAAGACCAACACCCGCCAGGGCAAGCCGCTGGAGAGGGCACGCACCAAGGCCGTCGGCTCATTCGGCATCAAGCGCGTGCGCTACCCCGACGAGAAGCTTGTGGCGATGGCCAGCGAGATGATAGCCCGCGACGTGGTGAAGATGTTCCTATACCTGAACTTCGACCCCGACGCCGGATTCATCAACGAGCCACGAAAGGAGGGGCGCGACTACAATGAATACCTCAAGCGCGAGAACCTTCGCAACTGGAAGCTCTCCGAGGCCGACCTCTCGCTCAGCATCCCCATCCTGCCTCCCGCCGACAGGAAGATTCCCCCCACGATCGACGAATACTGGAAGTCGGTGTCGATCGACTACGACTACCGCTCGGCCAAGGAGATGGGACAGCCGCTCCAGATCCTCGACCAGTATTTCGAAGACCGCTACCTCGGCGAGCGCCCGGAAGATGCCTTCCGCGAGGAGAAGGGCGTGAAGGCCTACTATGAGGCAAAGGCACGCGACCAGGTGGTCTCCGACAGCGCCGACGCCATCGTCAGCAAGATCGCCGACAACCTCTTCACACAGTGGCAGCAGGGCGTCTACTCCGCCTTCGACGTGCGACAGATCGCAGAGCGCATCCTCGCCATGCTCAACGAGAAGAACAAGGGGATGGACGGCGAGGCCCTCGACCTCGAGTCGGAAGTCAAGAAGCAGGACGAGACACTCAGCGACATCGCCGAGGACTTCCGCAGCACCGGAATCCTCAAGAACATGCTCGCCAAGACAAAGGAGAACCTCTTCACGGAATACGCCGAGGTGCTCAAAGACAAATACGCCGCCAGGACGCGCCTCGACTCCCTCCAGATCTTCCAGCGGAGGCTCATCCCGAAGCTCGTGCAGCGCTTCTCCAACCTGCTTTCCGAAATCCAGGAATTCGTGGGCAAGCATCAGGACCACATCGAGACCTACGGCACCCTCATCGGAGGCAACACCCCCGCCGCCAAGCCCGACCTGCGCCAGGCCAACATCGAGGTGGCCGACGTGGAGCGTCTGGTGAAGTTCACCAACGACCTTCTCCACGACCGTCCCAAGATGGAGCTCCTCAGCCAGAAGATGCGCGACTACATCGCCGACGGCACCGGGCGCTCCTTCCTGAAGGCCACGAAACGCATCGCCTCGTCGCAGCTCGAGGAGGCAGCCGTCAGCGTGCTCAGAGACAGCATCCTCGCCTACCATGCCGAGATGCTCCGCAACCAGCCCGTGCTTGGCCTCAACGTGCTCGAGCAGCTCTATCAGATGTATGGCGGAAGCGACGACGAGATCGGCCGCTTCGCCAACATGATAGTGGCCAACAGCGAGGTCTACATCAACCTCAACGAGCAGGCCGTCAGCACACACATGCGCAATACGGAGAACCCCGCCACCACACCGGCCGCCGGACCCAACACCATCATGCTCGTGAGCCTTCCCAACCTCGACACCGACGACGCGGAGCTCCAGGCCTTCGTCGACACCCTTCGCGTGAAGCTGACGCAGGCCTTCAACGCCACCGAGACACGCAAGTTCGTCATCGCCGAGTCGCCGCGCCCCGACGAGATCACGATCGTGACATACCAGAACATCTTCCCACTGCGCACCATCGACTACATGCCCTTCCTCAAGTCGAAATACGACGCGCTGGTCAACTCCCCCAACGAGTCTTCCAACACCGCCAACCGTGTGCTCCTCCACTCCGAGGGCGACGGCACGGAGCTTCCCCCGCTCTTCGGCGAGGGCGAGGGGCCGACAGGCGACGCGCTCATCAAATACCTCTTCCTGGCCGCCGCCTACGGCATCCTCAAGACCGGTGAGGACGAGCTCGGCAACAAGGGCTGGGGGCTCGTGGTGACCGACATCTTCGGCTCCGAGACTTTCTCGCTCCTCTCACCCACCTTCACCGGTATACTCACCTCCCCGATGCTCACTCCGGAAATCTCCGCCGACATCGTGGAGAAGGTCGACGACCAGGCCAATGTGCCGGTGCATGTCCAGATGAAGGCCGCCATGGCCCAGAAGGTGAAGGACGCGATGAAAAACAACGTGCTTCCCGAGTCCGGCTCCCCCAACAGCGAGCAGTATAAGAAATATGCGGCCCACGCCATGGAGGCCCTCAAGGCTTTCGCGTGAGCCCCTGAAAACAACAGACCAAAGACTAACGACTAAAGACTAAAGAAATGTCAGCAGCTCCATCACGCCGCCGTCCGGCGGCAAAAGGAAATATAAAGGTCGGTATCTGTGAGAACCACCAGTATCTCAACCCCGACACCGGCGAGACCGGTGACTGCCCGAAATGCGCCTCCGGCGAGCACCTGAAGGTCAATGTGCAGCGCCTCTCCGACTTCCGCTGCCCCGTATGCGGCGGCAAGCTCACTCCCGTGAAGCAGGGTCCGCCACTGAAGTGGATCGGCATCGGCGTGGCCGCCGCGGCCGTCGTGGCTCTCGTAGTGGCGCTTGCCCTCCCCAAGGGCGACCACAAGGCCGACGAAGGCACCGAGCCTCCGGCCGTGACCCAGCCGATCGACTCCGACTCCCTGCTCGCCGCGCAGCAGACCGACGACTCACTCCAGTCGCCACCCACGACTCCAGTGGAAGAGCCGGCTACCGACGGCGCCAGAGTGAAGGAAGGCAGCGGCAAGGGCGGCGGCAACGTCACCCCTCCCCCCGCGCCCAGGTCGCAGAGCGTGCTCGGCGGCGCCGCAACGCTCGTGAAGGAGAACGGCTACACCACCATCCGCTTCAACCGCAGCTACACCCTTGACCTCGGCAAGACCGATGGCTCTACCCTCAACGTCGGCCCCGGCGACGAGATCTACATGGCCAATGTGCGCAACGGCATCCTCTACGGGGGCCAGTATAAGTCGCAGGCCGGCCAGGAAAAGGCTCTCAGCGGTCTGAAGGTGCGCCTCTGACCACCGTCATCCCGGCAATCCGCAATACGACCGACGATGAAAGCCTATCTTAGACAGACAATACTGACGTACGTGTTCCTCGCGGCCGCGATAACGGCGGCCGCGGGGAACGTGCCGTCGCCGGCCCCGGTGGAGAAATGCGATCTCTTCACCACGGAGCTGAAGCAGATGCTGCCGCCGGAGATCTCCGACTTCGTGGAGAGATATCTCCATCAGCGCCTATATACCGACAAGGATGCGGCCGAGACGCGCAGACGTCTCGATTTCGACGAGGTGGAATGCTCTTTCCCGCTTACCCCCTCCTCTGTCGATGCCCTCAGGGAAGCCGACGGCATGAGCATCCTCCTCGAGAGGGGACGCCGCTACCGCATCAGCTGGCTGCGCGGCGAGCAGACCATAGGTGAGATGGGATTCCCGGCCTCCTTCAACCTCATACTCTTCACCAACCAGAAGAAGAGCTATGAGTGGCTCTGCGCCCGCCTCCGCGAGCTCGCGGGGCAGAAGAGAGACGAGGCCATCCGATATGTCGGCCACAGACCCGACGGCCGGCGCAAGCCCTTCTGCCGACCCGGCGTGGAGTTCTATCTCGGCCATCTCACCTCCGACATATATCTCGACAGCGTCTCCGGGCGCCCCGTGTGGTCGGAGGAATTCGCCCCCCAGTCGCTGGCCAACCTCTTCGTTGACCCGCGCCCTGTAGCCGACATCGACGCCGAGGTCTCCGTGAAGTCATACACCGGCGACATCGAAACGATACGCCTGCCGTTCAGCACGCTGCGGGGATTTCTGGAGGAGAGCGGCACTCACCCCTACTTCGGCGTCAGCTCCGGGCCCGACGCCTCCGGCGCCTTCGAGGCAGTGGCCGTCTACCACAATCCGACCGTGGCCTACCTTCACAAGATGGAGCTCACGGTGAGGCCCGGGGAGCTTTGGCGCGGAGACGGCGCCCGCCCGGCGGTCAGCATCGAGCTGATGCCCTACATCAAGCTCCACAATCTCGACGACCTCTGGGGCGAGAAATAGTTTTCACCTCTCATAACACTGAATCACTATGAGACCTATCATATTCATATCCGGCATCATGCTCGCGATATCCGGCCTCACCTCCACCACCGGCGCCCAGTCGGTGAAAGACATCATGGGCGACAGGACGGGCGCCTATATCTACGCCCAGGCCACCGACGTCTCGGCCGACGACGCGCTTAGCCGCGCGGCAGAGGAGCTCAGCGCCCGCGTCGACACCTACATCGGCGCCAACAAGCTCAAGACCGTCAACGGCGCCTGGCGCGAATGGATCAAGCGCATCATCAATGAGAAATACGGCCGCACCCGCGTCTTCCTCTACCTCTCGGTGAGCGACCTCGATGCGCCGCCGCGCCATAACCCGGATGATGCTCCCCTACAGGCCGGCATGGCGTCACAACAGGCTGGCCTGGCCGCCCAAGAGGCCAGTCTGGAACAGCAGGAAGCGGGCCTACAGGCTCAGGAAGCCCAGATACAGGCTCAGGAGGACATTATCATGGCTCAGAATGAGGCCATCCAGGAGCAGTATGACGCCATGGCCGAGGCAGACGCCCGAAAAGCCAAAGCCGATGAAATCATGGCTGAGTCATCGGGCGAGCCCGAGACTGAAGAGACTGCCGCTGCCCCGACCGATACCTCGGTATTGGCCGAGGGCCCTCTCGCCGACCTCATTCTCAAGATCGTCACCGGAAAAGACGTCACGTCGCTCCTCGCCAAGGCAAAGAACATGCGCGTCATTAGCCTCTACGGCAACACCGACAGCAAATACATGCCTCACGCATACCTCGTGTATGACGACGGCGGCACCACCCGCGTCTACTCCCCCCTCCGTAAAGACGGCACCCGCCTCAGTTTTCCCGACGGCACCTCCGTCTCCTCCCCGGCCGGCCGGCTCGTGGCCTGGTTTCTGAAGAAATGATTAAAACCCCAAGAAGATGTATCTGAATATCAAATCCATAATGCTGCTGCTCGCCTGCCTCACGGGTCTGGCGGCGACAGCCAAAGACCATACGGTAGACGTGGAGGTGGCATACGGCCTCAACCACGACCCGGCGCTCAAGGCCAAGGTGGAGCACAACGCCTCCGCCATCATCACGGCGCTCAACCGCGCGGCCGACCTCGGCGAGGGGGTGAACTACACCGGTATCGACATCACCACCGAGGCCAAGGCCGCCCTCAACAACCTCCTCATCGGCAAGAAGATCGCCTACGCCTCTTTCGACGACGACTTCAACACCCCCGTCTCGGAGAAGGTGGCCAGGAACCAGTTTGGAGAGTATGAGCTCCGCAACATACCGGTGCTCTTCATCGACAGCGAGAATCCCGACGACGCCAACTACGAGGAGATAGGCATCACCTTCAGCCCGAAAGGAGTGATCGAGAACGTCTACATCACCATCGAGCGCGAGCAATACAACAAGATCCTCAAGGGGATGACCGAGGTGAAGGACGAGAGCAACCGCCTCGCCATCCTCTCATGGATGGAGGCCCTCGCCACCGCCTACCACGAGAAGGACCTCAACTGGTTTAAGACCTTTCTCAGCGACGACGTGCTCGTGGTGACCGGATCCCGCAAATACACCCCCAACGGCGAGACCTTCACCTATACCGAATACGACAAGGCCGGATATCTCCAGAAGCTCGACAGATGCTTCAAGGTCAATCCGGTGATTGAGGTGAAATTCAACGACATCACCGTCATGGGCCATGCCCTCGACGACAAGGGTCGCTACTACGCCGTGGAGTGCGTGCAGTCGTGGAGCGCCACACATTACTCCGATGTCGGACGCCTCTTCGTGGTGTGGGACTTCGGCCACCCCTCCGGCCCGCAGATCCTCTTCCGCGGATGGACCGAGATGGACGACCCGAAGAAATTCAGCATCTACGAGATGCCTCTGCTGCTTGAGAAATGATGAGACCTCCTGCCCGCACAGCCATCCGGAAAAGCCGCCTGAGAACCATCGCGGCTCTTCTGGCGTGTCTCTTCGCCTCCGGCGCGAGCGCACAGCTCTCCACCCTCGTGCCCAGGACGATGACCCACCTCACGACTCCCAACAACGGCTCTCTGAAGGCGGCTCACCTCGAGATCGTCTTCTCCGAGCCGCTCGAGGGGGTGGAGGTGATACCCGACTCGCAGAACGCCTCTCCCGACCCCTCCTATCCACCGCAGCCAGGCAGAGCGCACGCCAGAGCCCTCTCCGTGGAGCAGGCCGGGGTCTTCGCACGCAAGGTGACCGTGGTGCATCCCGATTTCGCCCCTTGCGTCATCATGTTCGACTCCATCGGCTTCACCGATAAGGTGAAGGCAGGAGAACACTACCTCATCGAGGTGGAGGTGCCCGGAATGACGCTCGTGGAGGCCAACAAGGCCTTCTACAACCTCGACTTCCCCACGGCTGCGGCCCGCTATCAGCAATACCTCGACAGCGGCGACGGGAAAGACGCCAGCCTCGCCGCGCAGCGCCTCGCAGTCATCGCCGAGCTCGCCGACGCCAACAACCTTCTCGCCGCCAACATCGACTCGAAGGAAAGGGCCACCCTCTTCCGCTGCATGAAGGCCGCCGAGATGATCCACGACAAGACGCGCTCGCCGAAGGCCTACGAGCTCTACCGCGTATTCCGCAAGCGGCTGTTCCCTTTCAGGGCCATTTCGGAATACGACGACGAGGGCGTGACGCAGCTCACCATCGACACCGTCTACCACAAGCAGGGCGACAACCGCCCCATGTCCGACTCCCGGCTGCCGAAGGTCGACGGCCAGCCCTATTACTCCTGGATCAACGTATGCATCGACCTCGACGACGTCTCCTTCACAGGGGGCGACCAGTTCCTTCCCGCCGAGCGCGTCGACGGCGACTACCGGCTCTACGTGCCGAAGGGCACCGCCGCCGCCGGCCCGGTCACAATCCACCACCCCGACTGCGAGCCTCTTGTCTTCTCGCTCGCCGACTACGGCATACCGCAGGTCGGCGCAGCCAGTGTCTACGTCGTGAAGGTGGCCACTCCTCCGGCCCTCCTCATCGAGGCGAACCGCGCCTTCGGCAACCTCGACTTCGCCACCGCCGGCGCCCTCTACGAGGAGATCCTCATGCAGGGCAACGCCCACGGCGAGGAGGCCCTCACTACGGCCGGCGACCGCCTCGAGGTCGTCAGGGGTCTGGTGGAAAACGACGCCACGGCCCGCTGGAAGGCCCTGCGCAAGGAAATCTCCGCTAAAGGATCGACCTTCTCGCGCTCCGAGCTTTCCGACAAGTGTCTCGTGCTCGCCACCATGGCCGAAACCTTCGACCGCCACGGAGTGCCAGGCATGCAGCGCAAGGCCGCCAACTACCGGCGCCTCGCCAAGGATTACCAGACGGCCCTCTTCATCAGCGTCACCGCCATGCAGAGCGACGACCACGGCAAGCCCGTCTTCGACGCAAAGGGAGAATATGAAGTCTACAGGGATAAGGAATTCTTCCTCGAGTTCGACAAGTCGGAATTCGGCGGCGACGAGCTCCGCGTCCCGATGAAGACCACGACGCCGGGGCTCTTCAAGCGCTATCTTCCCGGAGAGGTGTCGCAGTGGTTTGCGGCGCATCCCTACAAGAGCCTGAAGGTGAAGCCAGTGGCGCGCGTATATAAGAGGGGGGGATACAGCTGGGAGAGGATCGGCGACGACTTCGACCTCTACTCCGACAAAGACGCCCGCTCCTTCTCCATCACGCTCTACCTCAAATCCCCTGAATAATCAGAAGCCGCTCACCCTCCTGACTCTTCACTCTTGGCTCTTGACTCTTGACTCTTAACTCTTTAAAATAATATATTTATGAGAAAAACTGTCCTTACAGCAATCGCTGCCCTCCTCCTTTCCACGGGCTACACCCTGACGGCATCCATCCACCGCGTGAACCCCACTCCCGGAATCTCCGCCACCCTCTCTGCCGACGACGAGACCGAGCAGGAGCGCAAGGCCCGCGAGAAAGCCGAGAAAGAGCTCCGCAAGAAAGAGGAGAAAGAGCGCAAGGCACGTGAGAAGGCCGAGAAAGAGCGTGCGAAGAAAAACAAGGAGCCGAAGACGGCCGACGAGATCATCGCCCTTCTCCAGGCCATTGAATGGAAGAAACCCGCGCCCAGCGGTCTCGACGTCGACCGGTATTACGACAAGGCCGACGAGTTCTTCACTCTCCTCCGCACCGTGAGCGACAGCGTCACGATCTACCGCCCCGTGAAGGTGACCACCCCGAGCGGACGCGTCGAGGTGCTCCCCGTCGACAACACCGGCAAGTTCCGCAAGAAAGGCGAGGCCTTCGACCAGGCTCTCGAGACCGCCGGATACATGGTGTCGCTCACCACCCAGAGCGCCGTGCTCGCCGCCGAGACCCTCGCCCACTCGGTGCAGATAGCGCAGGACGCCATCCCGTTCGTGGGAAACAAAGACCGCAAGGCGGCCAACGTGCAGATCGCCAAGGCCACCAAGGCCTTCCCCCTGCTCAAGCAGCTGATGAACTCCCAGCGCAACATGGCGCAGCGGTATTTCCGTCCGAAGAACGTGGAGATCACCGACAGCGTCGACGAGGTGATCACCACCGAGGAGATCGACTTCATGGAGACCCAGGATATGACCGACGAGGAGCTCAACGCCTACATCGAGGCCGAGATGGCCGAATCCTGATAATTCCAGACCATGGCGAAAGATTCACGACCGGCAGCGGCCCGACTCCTCTTACTGGGAGTTCTGGCGCCTCTGCTGGCCGTCTTTACGATGCCCGGCGCCCTTGCCGCTCCAGGGGGCGCCCCTGATGCCGCCGCCCTGGTGGCTCAGGCCCGCGCATGCCTTTACAGCAATCCTAAAGAGGCCTCGCGCCTCGCCGGAAAGGCGATTCAGATCTCCGACCTCGCCCGACCCGACTCCACATGCCTCGCCGCCACTATCCTGTATGGCGAGGCAGAGCAGCTTCTCGGCAATTTCGACCTCAGCATACGGGTGCTGCACGACGCCGAGACATTTGTCGACAAGTCGGACTCCCGCACCCTCGGCTGTCTCTACGCCCTCCAGGGCCGCGTGCTCGGCAAGCTCGGCGACTTCTCACGCTCCTCCGAGCTCAACGACCGCGCCACCTCCATATTCCGTGCCCTCGGCGACTCAAGCGCCGTCGCGTGGTGCTACAACGAGCGCGGAATCATGCTGCTCAACACCGACCAGTTTGCCGTGGCCGAACACCTCTTCCGCCGGGCCCTCGACATAAACCGCCGGCTCCACGACCTCAAGGCCATAGCGAGCACCCTCAACAACCTCTGCCTCTATCCGGGAGACTCCCGCGAGAAGCTCGAGATGATCGACGAGGCCATAGCCATCAACCGCAACCTCGAGTCGACATGGGGACTCGGCGAGAACCTCAACAACAAGGCCAAGCAGCTCTGCTACGCCGGGCGTCCCCGGGAGGCCATCGGCGTGCTCGCCGAGGCATATTCCCACATCAGCCAGATCGAGGCCCGCGAGCTCCTCTGCGACTACTACGAGTATATGGCCATGGCCCACTCCGGCATCGGCGACTACCGCTCGGCCTACGAGTATCTCGGCAGGATGGCCGGCCTCGTGCGCGACCTCCAGCGCCGCAACAACCAGCGCAACGCCGAGCTCGAGCTCAGCCACAAGCGCCTCACCGACCAGACACACGCCGCCGAGCGCCAGGAGAGCGACTACAGGATCAAGCTCCTCTACCGCAACCTATGGATTCTCGTCGCAGTCGTGGTGCTCGGGGGCATCAGCGCCTTCTTCTTCTACAAATGGTATCGCCATGAGAAGAACCTCCAGCTCCTCACCGCCCGCCACGACCTCGACCTCAAGGACAAGGAGCTCGACGCCCTCAAGCTCCGCCAGAAGCAGCTCGAGCTCGAGAACGCGCGCAACATGCTCTCCGCATCCCATCAGGAGCTCACCGAGTTTGCCGCCTTCCTCAGGAGCCGCAACGAGATGATGGGCCGCATCCGCGAGATGATCCGCGAAGCATACAGGATGGACCCCGACGCCATCGTGCCCCACCTCAGGAAGACCAACGCCTTCATCTCTTCCTGCACCACCAACGACAAGACCTCCCAGTCGCTGCTCATGAAGGCCGAGGAGCGCAACAAGGATTTCCTCACGCGACTCACCGAGCGCCACCCGGCCCTCACCAAGGGGGAGCGCAACCTCGCCCTCCTCATCCGCGGAGGCCTCTCCTCTAAGGAGGTCTCGATGCTACTCGGCATCGAGCCCCGCACCGTCAACATGAGCCGATACCGCCTGCGCAAGGCCCTCGACATCCCCACCGAGGAAGACCTCCACGATTATCTCCAGAAGCTCTGAGCGACACTGCCGGGAGGGTGCAGGAAAATTGCAAACGTATTAAAAACCGATATGCCGAAATCCGGCGCTTTCCTTGCCGAAGGCGCCGGATTTTCCGTTTTGTATATATCCCTGAAAGCGTATCTTGTTGATATCAAGGCCGGGTGTGTTCTAATTTGTAGACACTGAAAATATAGTCCAGTGCCCTTTTGTATACATCGGGTAGCTATCCATGGCTTGACAGACACTTGTATATACTCTAACTTAGCGGCGGAAAAAATCCATAAACGTTTAACCTATTTAAATCATCATGGCAAACTTAGCACATCTGAAGAGACGGATCCTGCAATGGCTGATCCTCGTCTGCGTCGCCTTCCCGATGCAGGCCCTCGGCCAGAAGATCACCGTCACAGGCACAGTGAGTGAAACAAACGGCGAACCGGTGATCGGCGCCACTGTTATGGAAAAGGGCACCGCCAACGGCACCGCTACCGACATCGACGGGAAATACACCATCTCCGTCGACCCCAAGGCCACTCTCGTGGTCTCTTACGTGGGCTACGACACCCAGGAGATTAAGGTGAACGGCCAGACTGCAATCGACATCACAATTAAGGAGAACGACCAGCTTCTCGACGAGGTGGTGGTGGTCGGATACGGCACGATGAAGAAGAGCGACATGACGGGCGCCATCTCCAGCGTCAGCGGCAAGGACCTCGCCAAGCGCGCCACCACGAATCCCGCCGAGGCCCTCCAGGGCAAGATCGCCGGCGTCAACATCCAGAAGAGCGGCGGCAACGCCGGAGCGGGCGTCTCGGTCAAGATCCGTGGCGTCAAGACTTTCGGCGACAACGAGCCCCTCTACATCATCGACGGATTCCCCGGCGACATCAACGCCGTCAACCCCCAGGACATCCAGAGCCTCGAGGTGCTTAAGGACGGTGCCGCAGCCGCCATCTACGGTTCGGTGGCCGCCAACGGCGTGGTGCTCATCACCACAAAGTCGGGCGCGCGCGGCGACGTCAAGGTCGACTTCAACGCCTACGTCAGCTGGACAGAGATCGCCAACCGCCTCGAGATGCTCGACGCCGACGAATACAAGAGCGTACACACCCAGATGTACAACAACTGGAACTCACACGTGATGAACCATCCCGAGATCTACGATCCCGACGGCACAGGCAGCTTCGAGAACTCGCTGCTCACGCTTCCCGAATACCTCAGCCACAACACCGGCGTCGACACCGACTGGCAGAAGGCCATGACACGCACCGGATTCTCGCAGAACTATATGGTGTCGGTGCGCGGCGGCTCCGACTTCGGACGCTACTCCGTGAGCTACAACCACGCCGACGACAAGGGCATCTTCCTCGGCAACAAGCACCGTCAGGACATCGCCCGAATAAAGGTCAACGCCAGCAAGTATATCTTCGACTTCGAGGCCAACATGGCGTTCAAGTACACCAAGACCGAGCAGCCCCAGTATCAGCTCAAGGAGATGTACGGCATCTCCCCCCTCGTGCCCGTCTACGACGAGAGCAACGAGTATGGCTTCGGCCTCACCGACTTCGACGGCCTCCCCAACAACCGCAACGTGATGGCCGACAACTACTACCGCCAGAGCGACTCCCGCTACTACCACACCACGGCAAACGCCGCCATCACAGTCAACTTCACACCCTGGCTCAACTTCAAGACCAGCTACGCCTACCGCGGCGAGCACGAGCGTGACTCCTACCACACTCCCGCCTACGTCGCCGACGTCCGCGCCAAGACCGAGTATCCCTACAACGAGGAGACTTCCGCCTACTGGGAGGAGCAGATCAACGAGAACGTGCTCTCCTTCAACAAGACCTTCGGCCTCCATTCCGTACAGGCCGTGGCCGGCACCTCTATAATGGCACGTAAATACAACTGGCACACCGTCGGCGTCGACGGCAAGACCACCGTCTACAAGGTGGAAGACGGCCAGCTCGTCATCAACGAGACTCCCGCCGGATTCCTCGACCAGAGCTTCACCACCATCGGCGCCGGCGCCGGCGGCACTTTCTCCGGCTCCGGCTCCAAGTGGAACTACCGCCGCGTGTCATACTTCGGCCGCGTCAACTATAACTTCGACGACCGCTACCTCCTCCAGGCAACCATCCGCCGCGACGGCTCCTCCAAGTTCGGCTCCGAATCCCGCTGGGGTACCTTCCCCTCCGTGGCCCTCGGATGGAGAATCTCCAACGAGGAGTTCTTCCCGAAAGACAACTTCGTGAGCAACCTCAAGCTCCGCGCAAGCTGGGGACGCCTCGGCAATGAGAACGCACTCGGATACTACGATTTCCTCGCCCTCATCTCCACCTACAACACCAAGTATCAGGGATACGTGCAGGGCAACGGCGACAACGCATGGGCCGGCAGCATCGCACGCGCACTCGAGAACCGCTCGCTGAAGTGGGAGACCACCGACACAAAGAACATCGGCGTCGACTACGGATTCCTCAACAACCACATCAACGGTTCTATCAACTGGTATTACAACAAGACCGAAGACCTCCTCATCACCAAGGTGCTGCCCCCGTCGGCCGGCCTCTCCAACCCCATCCTCAATGTCGGCAAGATGCGCAACACCGGCGTGGAGTTTGAGATCAACTACCAGGACTCCCGTGCCGGCTGGGACTACAACATCGGCCTCAACCTCGCCACAACATCCAACAAGGTGCTCGAGCTCTCCGACCCCGACCAGGTGCTCTACGGCGAAGGCCTCAAGTTCGGCACCGAGCACTTCCCCACGCAGACCATGGTGGGCCATCCCATCGGCTCATTCTTCCTCTATAAGACCGACGGCCTCTTCCAGAGCGACGAGGAAGCCCGCGCCTACGTCAACGACCGCGGCGAGCGCCTGCAGCCCCTGGCCGACGCCGGCGACGTGAAATTCGTCGACGTCAACGGCGACGGCGTGATCGACGACCTCGACAAGGTGGAGTGCGGCTCCGGCATTCCCAAGCTGGAGGTCAACCTCAACTTCTCCGTGGCATGGCGCGGATTCGACCTCTCCGGCGTGCTCGGCAGCGCATGGGGCCACAAGCTCTACAACGGCAACCGCTACTTCTACGAGAGCATGAACGCCGGCTCCAACTTCCTCAAGTCGTCGCTCGACGCCTGGACGCCGCAGAACACCAACACCGACGTGCCCCGCGCGATCTTCCAGGATCCCAACGGCAACCTCAAGGAGAGCGACCGCTTCCTCGAGAACGGCAATTTCGTACGCCTCCGCCAGATCCAGCTCGGCTACACTATCCCCGCACGCCTCACCAAAAAGATCTACATCGAGAACGTCCGCTTCTATTTCGCGGCCGACAACCTCTTCACCATCACGAAATACACGGGCGTCGACCCAGAGTTCTCGCGTGCCAACGTGCTCAACACAGGCATCGACAAGCTCATCTATCCATTCACCCGCACCTTCACCATCGGCGCCCAGGTGACTTTCTGACCCTCAACCTCCTAAACACCGAATAATCATGAAAACAAAGATAATCATCCCGGCCCTACTCCTCATGGCCGCATCCTTCTCCTCCTGCGAGGACTATCTCACCGTGGAGAGCCCCGACCAGCTCACTTCCGCCAACTTCTGGCGCGACCAGAGCGACGCCGAGGCCGGTCTCGCCGCCGCATACTCCCAGCTCGAATACTATATCGACACCTGGGAGTTCGCCGAGGTGAAATGGCCCGTCGAGGCCTTCCGCGAGGATATCGTCAACGTAGGCTCCGACGTCCCCAACTATCCCAACTGGATGGAGCTCTACAACTTCACCAACACCAACGGCAACTCGCAGGTCACCAGCTACTGGACCAACAACTACCGCGGCCTCTCCTTCTCCAACCAGGTCATCGCCAAGGTAGCAGAGATTCCCGACGGCAATATCGACCCCGCGATGCGCACCCAGATCGTAAACGAGGGCCGCTTCCTCCGCGCATACTACCACATCAAGCTCCTCCTCAACTGGGAGAAGATCATCGTGCGCGACCACTTCATCACCAATCAGGCCGACCTCAGCGCCCCCCTCTCCGAGAGGGCCGACGCATGGGACTTCGTGGCTGACGACCTCCAGGCCGCCACTGCCCTTCCCGCTAAGCATGATGCCGACCACCTCGGCCGCGCCACCAAGGGGGCAGCCTATGCATACCTCGGCCTCGTCTACCTGACACGGGCCTACGAGGAGCCCTCGCGCAGGGAGGAGTTTCTCGGCAAGGCCGTCGACGCCCTCTCCAACGTCACCGGCTATCAGCTCGTGAAGCAGTTCAACTCCATGTTCGACGCCTCCAACAAGAACAGCGCCGAGTCCGTCTTCGAGCTTCAGACATCGATGAGCAACGCCAACGGCGCCAACTACCGCACCCAGCTCCACCGCTGGATCGGCTGCAGGGAGCTCTGGGGCTGGGATGAGATCCTCCCCTCCTCCGTGCTCTTCAACGAGTATAAGAAGGAAGGCGAGATAGCCACGACGGGCCGCTACGACTCCCGCCTCTACTACACCCTCTTCTTCCCCTGCGACTACTTCAACGACCCGGAGGCCGGCAATGTCTACGGCGACACCTACTACTCCTGGTTTGGCGAGGGCGCCACGAAGGTGGCCTTCCGCAAGCTGATGCCCGCCGACTACGACGGTCTGGCCGCCAACTACTGCGCCATCAACGTCCCGCTGATGCGCTACGCCAACGTGCTGCTCATGAAGGCCGAGGCCCTCAATGAGCTCGGACGCACCGCCGAGGCCATTCCCCTCATCAACGAGGTGCGCGATGTCCACGGCGACATGCCTCCGATGACCGGCACCTCCAAGGAGGCCGTACAGGCACAGATCGAGCACGAGCGCATGATCGAGTTCCCGCTCGAGAACTGGCGCTGGTATGACCTGCGCCGCTGGGGCAAGACAGCCCAGGCACTCCAGGCAGCCGGCCGCGCCGGCTACGACGCCTCGCGCGCCTTCTACCCCGTGCCCCTCACTGAGCTCAACACCAACGACCAGCTGAAATAAGCCGGACAATCCTTAACGACACTGACGACCAAATGTTTCGGATCATCCTCATAATGGCGGCGGGCATAGGAGCCGGATGGCTCCTCCGCCGCCGCAGGCTCACCTGGCTCGGCAGGGTGACTGACGCCCTCATCTGGGTGCTCCTCTTCCTGCTGGGCGTGGAGGTGGGTGGCGACGAGCGCATAATCAGGGGCATGGCGTCGCTGGGCCTCGAGGCCCTGGTGATCTCCACGGCAGGTGTGGCCGGAAGCGCGCTTCTGGCCCTCCTCCTGTGGCGCCGGGCCCGCCGCGGCAGGGAGGCCGCCCGCAAATGAAGGGCTCACTCATCATCGTCGGCTTCTTCATCCTCGGCGTCATCGCAGGCGCCGCCGGATGGCTGTCGATCGACAAGACGGGCTTCGACATCAGCTTCGCCGCCCTCGCCTGCCTGATGTTCTGCGTCGGCCTCGGAGTCGGCAACGACCTCGGTGCCCTACGTGCCCTGCGCACCCTCCCGAAGATGCTGCTCACCCTCCCGCTGCTCACCATCGCCGGAACCCTCGCCGGCTGCGCCCTCATCGCCCTGCTGCTCCCCTGGCGCCCGCTCACCGACGTGCTCGCCGTAGGCTCCGGCTTCGGCTACTACTCCCTCTCCTCCATCTTCATCACCGAATACCGCGGCCCCGAGCTCGGCACCGTCGCCCTCCTCGCCAACATCGTGCGCGAGATCATAACCCTCCTCGGCGCCCCGCTCCTCGCACGCTTCTTCGGCCCCCTGGCCCCCGTCTCCTCCGGTGGCGCCACAAGCATGGACACCACACTCCCCATCATCACACGCGTCTCCGGCAAGGAATTCGTGATCCTCTCCATCTACCACGGTTTCGTCGTCGACTTCTCCGTCCCCTTCCTCGTCACCTTCTTCTGCTCACTATAAAATGGATATAGTCGGTAAGTCCAGTATTCAGCTTGTAGGGACATGCCTTCGGCATGTTTCCCCACCGGCTTGAATACTGATGGCCCGCACGTCATTGCAACATGCCGCAGACATGTCCCTACAATATACTCTTCACCCTTATAATAACCATGAAGACCTTATTCTTAACAGCTGCCCTCGCGGCCTCCGTTCTTTCCGCATCAGCCTCCGTCCCCTGGCAAGACCAGCACGTCAACGCCATAGGCCGCGAGCCCATGGCCGCCCACTTCCTCCCCTTCTCCTCCGAGAAGGCCGCCCTCGCCAACCGTGCCCTCCCCGCCGCCTCACGCTACGCCGCCACCGACGGCCAGCGCCGGGTCTCCCTCGACGGCACCTGGAATTTCCACTACTTCCGCAACGACTCCCTCTGCCCCGCCGACATCTGCCGCTCGCGCCTCCGCAAGCCCTCCTCCATCACCGTTCCCGGCAGCTGGGAGCTCCAGGGCTTCGACGCCCCCATCTATACCGACACCCGCTATCCCTTCCCGGCCGATCCCCCCTACGTGCCTGCCGACTACAATCCCGTCGGCGTCTACCAGCGTGAGTTCACCGTCCCCGCCGACTGGAAGGGACTCGACGTCTTCCTCGAGTTCGAGGGCGTGGAGTCGGCCTACTACGTCTGGGTCAACGACGAGCTCGTGGGCTACGCCGAAGACAGCCGCCTCCCGTCGGTCTTCCGCATCAACGACAGGTTCAAGCCGGGCAGCAACCGCCTCACGGTGAAGGTCTACCGCTATAGCGACGGCTCCTACCTCGAGGGGCAGGACTATTGGAAATACTCAGGCATCGAGCGCCCCGTCTATCTCACGGCGCGCCCCGCCACCCGCGTCTCCGACTTCCGCCTCGACGCCCCGCTCGTCAACGGCTACCGCGACGGCGACCTCTCCCTTGAGCTCCGCATGCGCCGGCCGCAGGCCGGCCAGCGCGTCGACGTCTCCCTCTCCAAGGACGGCAAGACGCTCTGGAGCGACACCCACTCCGTGGCCTCTCCCGCCGACAGCGTCTTCGCCTTCTCCCATCTGGTGAAGGATGCCCTCCCCTGGAATGCCGAGGACCCCGAGACCTACCTGCTCACCGTGACTCATCGCGACGCGCAGGGACGCGACATCGAGTCGTTTACCCACCCCTTCGGCTTCCGCACTGTGGAGATGCACGGCGGCCGGCAGCTCGTCAACGGCCGTGCCGTCCTCTTCAAGGGCGTCAACCGCCACGAGCACGACCCGCACACCGGCCGCTCCATCTCCGTGGCCTCGATGCTCGACGACATACGCCTCATGAAGCTCAACAACATCAACGCCGTGCGCAACTGCCACTACCCCCAACCACTGGCAGTGGTATGAGCTCTGCACCGAATACGGCCTCTACATGGTCGACGAGGCCAACATCGAGAGCCACGGCATGGAGGCCCACCCCGACGGCACGCTCGCCAATATGGAGGGCTGGGACATCCCCTTCCTCGAGCGCATGAGCCGCATGATGGCCCGCGACCGCAATTTCTCGTGCATCGTCACGTGGTCGATGGGCAACGAGTCGGGCTACGGCCGACACTTCGAGATGCTCTACGACTACGCCCATGCCACCGACCCCAGCCGCCCCGTGCAGTATGAGGGGGGCGGCTACAACGCCAGGAGCGACATCTACTGCCCCATGTACGCCCGCCCCTGGGCCCTCTACCGTCACGTCAACCAGCGCGACGCGCGCCCCCTCATCCTCTGCGAGTACGCCCACGCCATGGGCAACTCCGTGGGCAATCTCCGGGGATACTGGGACCTCATATATAAATACGACCAGCTGCAGGGCGGCTTCATCTGGGACTGGGTCGACCAGGCCTTCGCACGCAAGGATGACGCCGGACGCCCCATCTGGGCCTTCGGCGGCGACCTCGGCTTCGTGGGCGTCGTCAACGACTCCAACTTCTGCGTCAATGGCCTCGTCGACGCCTCACGCATCCCCCATCCCCACCTCGCCGAGGTGAGGAAGGTGCTCCAGTATATCGACTTCCGCCCCGTCTCCTTCCGTCCGAATGAGGTGGAGATCGAGAACCGCCACGACTTCGCGTCGCTCGACCGCTACCGCCTCACGTGGGAGCTGCTGCGCGACGGCGAGCCCGTTCGCCAGGGCGAGCTTCCCATGCCGGCCCTGAAGCCCGGCGAGACAGCCCGCGTCGCCGTCCCCTACGGCGACACCACCGACGGCGCCGAATACTTCCTGACCCTCCGCGCCCTCACCAAAGACGACGCCCCGATGGTTCCCGCCGGCCACATCGCCGCCTACGCCCAGTTCCCCCTCAGCAATGGAGAATTTAAAATTGAGAATTTAAAATCCCTTGACCCCTCCACGAGTACTTCTGACTTCGTACTTCGTCCTTCTGACTTATCACTTACCCCCTCCTTCTGGCGTCCCCTCACCGACAACGACATCCCCAACGGCCACCTCGACCGCTGCGGCGTCTGGAAGACGGCCGCTCAGGAGCTCGAGACCGTCTCCACGGAGAAGACAGCCCTCCCCGACGGCCGCGAGACCACTACCGTGACCCGGCGCAACCCGAAGCTCGACCTCACCGTCCAGACACTCTACACCCCGGCCGCCGACGGCTCGCTCCACGTGGAGATGCGCTTCATCCCCGGCAAGGTGGAGCTCCCGGAGCTCCCCAAGCTCGGCATGACGCTGACGCTCCCCGGCCGGTATGACAACATGGAGTGGTATGGCCGCGGACCCGGCGAGAGCTACCCCGACCGCTGCGAGTCGCAGCTCATCGGCCGCTGGAAGTCTACCGTCTGGGATCAGTATCATCCTTACGTCCGCGCCCAGGAGACCGGAAACCACTGCGACGTGCGCTGGATGGCCTTCCGCGACAAGGACGGCCGCGGACTGCTCGTGGTGCCTGACGCACCCCTCAACATGGGCGCCTGGAAATTCCCCGCCTCCGACATCGACTACGTGCCCGCCTCCATCGAGCGCCGCCACGGCGGCAGCATCGTGCCCCGCGACATGGTGACCGTCAACATCGACAGCCGCATGATGGGTGTGGGCGGCGACAACACCTGGGGCGCGCAGGTGCATCCCGAGTTCACCGTCTCCCCCGTCGCCCAGTCGTTCTCCTTCACATTGATACCCCTCTAAATGAAGAAGACTCTTCACCCTTCACTCTTGACTCTTGAACAAGCTATGAAATCACTTCCGATATTACTTGGTCTCATGCTATATGGAGCATGTGCCCTTCCCTCCTGCATGCGGGCAAGCGCCTCGGAGCCCCTCCGCTACCGCTTCCCCCACATCTTCGACCTCTCCTACACCCCCGACACCCTCCACCGCTGCACCGGCTGGTTCACCGACGCCGGCGCATGGTTCGGCTTCACGGCCCCCGAGGCCGACGCCTGGACCTCCGGCTTCTGCGGCCCCTTCTCCCTCGACATGAACCGCCGCGAGTGGATGGCCGCCTCTGCCGTCACCGTCAATCCCGCCGACGGCCCCGAGGGGCGCCCCGACTCCGTGTGCGTCTATCCCGGCGAGCTCCTCATGGCCACCGCCTATCCCTCCGGCTCCATAGCCCAGCGCCTCAATTTCATCGACGCCTCCGACGCGCTCCTCAGCGTCGACAACACCACGGGGCGCCCGCTCCGCTACGCTGGGCTACGCTGGGCCCCGGGCGTCTCGCTCGAGAAGATCGGAAACACCGTGCTCGCCTCCCATCCCTCCGGCGAGCTCGTGGCCCTCACCTTCGCCCCCGAGACAGAGATACGCGTCGCCGACGGCAACTACACGGCCTCCGTTCCGGCCCGCAGGAGCGACCACGTCGTGGTCAGCTTCTTCACCGACCGCGAGGCGTTCGAGGCCGGCACGGCTAAGATCGACTCCATCCTCGCCGACCCCGCCGCCGCCCTCGCCGACAACGCCGCCCGCTGGGACGGCTACATCTCAAAGACGCTCCGCTCCGACATGCCGGCCGACTACGACCGTATCGCCGTCAAGGCCATCACCACGCTTGTCTCCAACCACCGCGTGGCCCGGGGCGGCCTCCTCCACGACGGCATCATCCCCAGCCACGCCGTGGGATATTTCGTGGGCCTCTGGGCCTGGGACAGCTGGCGCTTCTGTGCCGGCGCCGCGGCCTTCGACCCCGAGCTGGCCAAGAACAACATCCGCGCGATGTTCGACTATCAGCTCCCCGACGGCATGGTGATCGACTGCATCTATACCGACCCCTCCGAGAACAATGCCCGCGACTCCAAGCCGCCGTTGGTGTGCTGGGCCGTCGACAGGATATGGGAGGCCACGGGCGACCGCGAGTTCCTCGCCGAGATGTATCCGCAGCTGCTCGCCTATTATAAATGGTGGTATGCGAAGCGCGACCACGACGGCAACGGCATCTGCGAGTACGGCTCCACCGACGGCACCCTCGAGGCTGCCGCCTGGGAGAGCGGCATGGACAACGCCATCCGCTTCGACAGCGTGACGATGGTGAGGAACGACGGCTTCGACGACGCCTGGAGCATGGACCAGGAGAGCGTCGACCTCAACGCCTACCTCGCCAACGAGTGCCGCTATCTTAAGAAGTTCGCCGGCATCCTCGGCGAGACCTTCAACGCCCCCGACCCCACGGAGCGCGTCGCCGACTATTTCTTCGACCCGGAGCGCGGCTTCTTCTTCGACCGCAGGCTCGGCGGCAAGGGCTTCGTCGGCGACCCCGGCTGCGAGGCATACACCATGCTCTGGACCGGTCTCGCACGCCCCGAGCAGGTGAAGGCGATGATGCCTCTGCTTCAGGACACCACCAAGTTCTCGACCTACATCCCCTTCCCGACCGTGGCTGCCGACAATCCCAAGTATAACCCGAAGGGTTACTGGCGCGGCCCCATCTGGCTCGACCAGACCTACTTCGCCATCAGCGGCCTGCGCAACTACGGCTACGGCGACCTCGCCGACGCCTACACCCGCCAGGTCTTCGACCGTCTCGACGGGCTGAAGGAGGGTGCGCCGATCCACGAGAACTACGGCACACACACCGGCGAGCGCCTGAAAGCCCCCCACTTCAGCTGGTCGGCCTCCCATTTAATAATGTTATATCAGGAATACGGGAAGGCAGCGAAGCTGCCAAGGGAGAAGAGTGAAGAGTGAAGAGTGAAGGCGCTTCGCGCTCTGGGAGAGGCGGCGTCCCGCCGCCACCCCCAATAAAAAATCCGGCACCGTCAGGTGTCGGATTTTTTATATCAATAATATATTATTTGCTGCTTAATCCAGCTGTAGGGACCTTAACCCTCTTGTAGGGACATGCCTCCGGCATGTTTCCCCACCGGCATGAATCAGGCTTGAATCCCTCAAACTTGACTCTTGACTCTTCACCCTTGACTCTTCGCCGAAGGCGTCTTTGTTTAGCAACTTTCCAAATCTCTTCGGAAGAGATACTTATTTTGCTGCAAAGATACGAATTTATTCCGAAAAAGCGGTCATTTTCACATAATTT
>CANQRV010000047.1 GCA_947626355.1 uncultured Muribaculaceae bacterium | reverse complement strand
TTGCTTTTCTATTGTAAACGTAATAGGATACGCGCGCACGCATAATATAAACATTAAATTTACTTAATCTCTATTGTTGTCAAATAGTGGCAAAAATCCAATTGATGCCCCAAAGATAAGAAATCATATCTGATAAAACAAATATGTCAATGTGGTTTAACCAAAAAAATAATTAAAATTAATATTCATTAAGAAATGTTAGGTTTCACCAGATACGATGTCTGATTTCGGCGGAGCGCCTATAGAGCGGGTCCGCATCCATTCGGTGCGGGCCCGCTTTGATTAAGCCGTCAATGCGGCCTGTTATACTGTCGATCTTGGATCGGCTGGTATGTCAGAGGTGTATTTTCTCTGTCTTTCCGGAGGCGGTCCTGATGATGTAGATGCCGGGGGAGAGGGCTTCCCGCATAAATGCTCTACATCGGGTTGGCGAGGAAGGCTTCAAGGTCGAATGCCGTTTCCTCTCCGTTGATGTCCAACGTCATACCTACCTTGTCGAATACCGTCACAAACGGAAATACGGCCGTAATGGTGGCATTGCCGTCTGTCATCGAGCAGCTTAACGACCTGGCATCGTATGTCTTGCCATCGGTTGTGAAGGTTCCTCCCGAGACAGTCAGCTCATCACCCAGCCCCTCTCCTCTGACGACTACAGTGGTCTTGCCGTCGTAGTTGTTGATGTTCTTGACCTTGAATTGCGGCACGGAGGTTTTGTGATGTGACGGTTTTTCACTACTTTTGCCGGCAGAAACCTTGAGAGTGCTGATTGTTGACAGGGCACCCCTGACGGCTGGCGTGCCTGCCACGCCCAATGCCAGCGCAAGCGCAGGCACCAGCGCGAGGGCTTTCAATTTCTGCCCCGCACCGCTTTTTGCTTTGTTCATCATGTTGATTCGTTTTTTGAGTTTACTATGATTGAGGCTGTTGGCCAAAGACGGGAATCTGGCGCCAGCAGCCTTTCTTATCAACAGCATCTGATATCCCTGCCTGTCAAGGCCGCGGTCGATGACCGCCATATCTGCCTGGTATTCGTGGAGCAGCATCAATTCGTCGCGCATCAGCCATGCCGCCGGATTAAACCAGCTGACGATACATGCCGTCTGGGCAATCAGCAGGTCCACCCAGTGATGGCAGGCTATATGGCTCGATTCATGTGTAGCTATAGCCGTATTGTCGCTTTCATAATCCCTACGGCTGATTACGACATAGCGCATCCAGCTGAAGGGGGCGAACCGCTCATCTTCAGTCACCACCAATGTGTATCCATTATGCGCGATTTTACGGCCTGACCGTATCACGCCAACCAGCCTGATCCATGTAATTACGGTTCTTGCCGCCACTATCGCAGCTCCGGCTATGAATGACCATATCAGAATGTTTCCCCATATCGGCGTCGGTGCTGCGGTCACCCCGGCGCCGGTTGTCTCCCGGACATCGGTCTCAAAGGTTTGCTGTAGTGACTCACCGCTTCCCAGCCCTTCACTCAGTTGGAGAACAGGATATGCCGTGAGCGACACCGCATATATAGCCAGCAACACCCCACGGTTGAATCCGTGCTGGTTGTCACGGGAGAGGAACACCCGGTAGACAATGTATGACACGAGCATCAGGCACCCGCTTACCAAAGAATATGACAGCAATTCTCCCATTATAAAGTGACTTTATGCCGCACGAGCTGTTTTATCATTGATTTCCTCTCTGCTCCACGAGCTTAAGCAGTTCCTTTAATTCATCGGCTGAGATCTTATCCTCGGCCACCAGCGAAGACACGGCGCCGTAATAGCTTCCTCCGAAATAGTCCCTTATGAGATTGCCGAAGCTTCGTCTGCGGAAATTCTCCTTAGCTACCCTGGCATAGTAATGGAATGTCCCGGCTATATCCTCGTGGCAGACGAAACCCTTGGCCTCCAGTCTGCGCATCACTGTCGACACGGTGTTGAAATGCGGCTTCGGGTCGGGATATAGTGCCACGAGCGCGCTGATCGCCATCGGGCCATTCTCCCACAGCAGCCGCATCAGTTCCTCCTCCTTGGGAGTCAGTTTATCTTCCTGTTTCCTTTTCATAACTATTATTGTAGTTACCCGCTGCAAAGTTAACAACTATTTTTGTAGTTGCAATGGATGAATTGTTATTTAACCTTTGTTAACTACAAAAGTAGTTGTGCGGGGCGTAGGAGATAAGGCCATTCGTCATTCATCAGCCGGGATTCCACGGCAGGACAGAATCGGGAGGAGATGGTGTCGGCGGTAAACAAAAAGCGGTGGAGGGGGTTATAACTATATCAAACAATAGGATTTATAGAAATGCTGGGTTATCTGTCGGTCGGCGTCTTCATCGACGGCGGCTATTACGCTAAAGTCAACCGTGCTCTCAAGGCCACCGAGAGCTCGATAATACGTGTGAGGAGTCTTTTCGACTTCATATCCCGCAAGATCGCGCTCGATGAGGGGGTGGATCCCGCCAACTGCCAGATCGTGGAGGCCCATTATTTCCGCGGTCGATTCCGCGTGAAGGACGCCTACGACAAACACCTTCTCTATAATGAGCGAAAGTTTGAGGACACCCTGATCGAGAACGACGTCATATTCCATTACAAACACCTGCGCGAGATGGAGAAAGACGGCGTGGTGCAGGTGGTGGAGAAGGGCATCGACGTATGGTTTGCCCTCGAGGCCTACGAGCTGGCATGCTTCCGCAAATTCGACTATATAGTGCTGATCACCGGCGACGCCGACCACGAGATGCTCGTAAGGAAACTGAAAGCACTTAAGATCAAGACCGTGCTTCTGACCTGGAACCTCAATGACGTCGACGCCACATCGCCGCTGCTGCGCGAGGAGGCCGGCCATCACTGGGAGCTCTCCGAGCTCGTGGCCCGCAATCCCCACCTGAAGCGAGACCTCCTCTATAAATTGCGCGACTCGGCGCTCACCCCTCTGGGCGACATCTTCTGAGCGGGGACCGCCTATGCCTACCTTAATATATAAGACACCTGATAATATGTAAGACACCTAATTATTATAGATATGAGAATAATCAGACTGATAGCGATGGCAGCCGTCGTGCTGCTGATGGCGGCCTGCGGCGGAGGCAATGCCTCGAAGCTCGCCGACAAAGTGAAAGACAATCTGCCGCTGAGCGAAGGCGACTACACCGAGATGATCCACTACTGCGGCAAATTCGCCGAGGAGGTCCAGAAATATCAGGACAAGCTCAATGCCCTTCCCTCCGACTCTCCCGAGGGCGACGAGCTCACCGCTAAGATCGCGGAGCTGAAGGAGAAGAACCCCGACCTCGATCTCTTCAGCAGCAGGATAGAGAACTGCACCGAGGAGGAGATAGGGGAGAAGAACGTGGCCCTCATCAACAAGTATGCCGGGCTGATATGGTTTGACGCTCCGTCGTGGGCCGACATCCAGACAACCTCCGACAACATCGAGGGAATCATCGAGCAAACGCCGGCCCAGCCGGGCGACACCGTGATAGCCGGTGGCGCCGGAGTGGTGCTGACCGAGACCAACAAGTGAGCCTTGCGTAAGCCTCGCTAAGAAATTTTAACAACAAAACGAAAGAGCCGGAGCCCCCGAAGACGCGGTTCCGGCCTTTTTTCGTGTCGTAATGCGAAATCTGCGATATGTTTTACAACATATATCGGTGTCGGCTGAATGGAGTTAAAAATAACAAAAGGAAAGCGATCTGTCGGTATTTATGGCTTATGTGATTGATTAGAGCAAAAAGTGTGGCGGAGACTCTTCCGGAGGCGGGATGCGGCGATGAAAAAAGTGGCTTGAAAAGTTGCGCAATGCCTAAAGTGTCATTAACTTTGCAGTGTCAAAACGAAACCTGACATCAAGGACAATGACAACACTGCTTGATTTCCGGCGATAAAAGTCGAAATCCGAAACATGAGGGAAAGTCAAGAATCGGAAACGACAACAGACACTGACCTCTATCTTTGGAAACTAATGCCTGAAAACTCGACTGACCTTACCTGATACCCACGGAACACACACACACCTTGAACCTGACCCATGAAAAACAGCAGCAGAAACCACTGCACCCTTTGCGAAAAGAACGGAAAATAAAATAAAGCGGATTTAATTGAATAGTAATGACCTACCATAGTTATTAGGATTATGACCTTGCATTTCCGAAGATTGCCCGAATGCGCAGGGTTTCGACTGCCGGAAATTGAGTAGGAGAAAGCCTGAAGGGCGCCGACACACAATATGTCGGCGCCTTTTGCGTTTTTAACTAAACAAATTGTATCATCAAGCGCGTCGCCGACGCGCCTCAAATCATAATTCATATATGTGCGGAATAGTAGGCTATATTGGAAATGGAAATGTCTACGATATACTGATCAAGGGTCTTCACCGTCTGGAATACCGGGGCTATGACAGCGCCGGCATCGCGTTGGTGAATCCCAACGGACGACTCAACGTCTACAAGACCAAGGGCAAGGTGGAAAATCTCGAGGCCTTCTGTCAGGACAAGGATCTGGAGGCCTGCGCCGGAATTGCCCATACCCGCTGGGCCACCCACGGAGAGCCCAGCGACTGCAATGCCCATCCCCATTTCAGCGAAGACCGTAACCTCGCCCTTGTGCATAACGGCACGATCGAGAACTACAAGGTGCTCAAGGATGCCCTCTCCCAGCACGGATGCACCTTCCACTCCGAAACCGATACGGAAGTGCTTGTGCAGCTGATAGAATACATCAAAACCAAAAACAGCTGCTCTCTTGTGGATGCCGTAAGAGAGGCTCTCAAGCAGGTGGTGGGCGCCTACGCCATCGCAGTGGTGGAGAAGGATAATCCCGACCAGATCGTGGCTGCCAGGATGAGTAGCCCGCTCGTGGTGGGCATCGGCCAGAACGAGTTTTTCCTCGCCTCCGACGCAACGCCGTTTGTGGAATACACCAAGGAGGCCGTCTATATCAAGGATGGCGAGGTGGCCATCATAGAACGCGGCAAGCCACTGAAGGTGGTGAGCCTCGAGAACAAGGAGAGCAAGGTCGACGTCAAGACCCTCGAGATGAGCATCTCGCAGCTGGAGAAGGGCGGCTATCCGCATTTCATGCTCAAGGAGATATTCGAGCAGCCGCATACGCTCCACGACTGCATCCGCGGCCGGGTGGTGGATGGCGGCCACCGCGTTATGGTCAACGGCGTCAATGACAACAAGGATAAATTCAAGGAATGCAAGCGTATCATAATAGTGGCCTGTGGCACATCGTGGCATGCCGCCCTTCTGGGCAAATACCTTATCCAGGACATGTGCCGCATCCCGGTGGAGGTGGAATACGCCAGTGAGTTCAGATATTCCAATCCCGTCATTACCAAAGACGATATCGTGATTGCGATATCGCAGAGCGGCGAGACGGCCGACACTCTGGCCGCAATCAAGATCGCACGCGGTATGGGCGCCTTCGTCTACGGCATCAGCAACGTCGTAGGCAGCTCGATACCCCGCGAGACCATGAGCGGCACCTATATCCATGTAGGCCCGGAGATCGGCGTGGCTTCCACCAAGGCCTTCACGGGCCAGGTGATGGTGCTCACGATGCTCGCTCTCTCGATCGCCAATCTGCGCGGCACGATGACGCCCGAGCAGATAGAGGAGCTCGGAAGCCATATCCTTCAGATTCCCGACAAGGTGGAGCAGGTGCTCAAACTCAACAACAGGATAGAGCGTCTGAGCCTCATATACACCTACGCGCGCAACTTCCTCTATCTGGGGCGCGGCTACAGCTATCCCGTGGCGCTTGAAGGCGCCCTGAAGCTGAAAGAGATCAGCTATATCCATGCCGAGGGCTATCCCGCCGCCGAGATGAAGCACGGCCCGATCGCACTTATCGATGCCGAGATGCCGAGCGTGATCATCGCCCCCAACGACCATCTCTACGAAAAGATCGTGAGCAATGTCCAGCAGGTAAAGGCCCGTGGCGGCAACATCATCGCCATCGTGACCGAGGGCGACACAGTGATCAAGAACATCGCCGACCACGTGCTTGAGGTGCCTGAGATGCCTGAGTGTCTCACTCCGATCATCACGAGCGTGCCATTGCAGCTGCTGAGCTACTATATTGCCATCAACAAGGGGAAGAACGTGGACATGCCGCGCAACCTCGCCAAGTCGGTGACAGTGGAGTAGGAAAGACAGTGACCGTGGAAACGGTAGGTTAAAGCGAAAAAAACAGGGGAGAAGGCTCGTTGAGGCCTTCTCCCCTGACAATCAGACGATGAGCGCGGATTCCGGTAGCTCCTGCCGAAAAAGATGAAATTTTTTTAGAATTTTTTTGGCCGGAAAATTTGCAGAGTCGGAAAAAAGCCGTAACTTTGCACTCGAATTTCGGATTTGGCCACAAGGCCTCATCGAAACTGCCTCTTTAGCTCAGTTGGCCAGAGCACGTGATTTGTAATCTCGGGGTCGTTGGTTCGAATCCGACAAGAGGCTCAAGGCTGCCGCAAGGCGGCGCAAGAACAATGAAAGACTAAGTCCGGGCGTGTTCCAGAGTGGCCAAATGGGGCAGACTGTAAATCTGCTGGTTGATACCTTCGGTGGTTCGAATCCATCCGCGCCCACATTCAGACGGAGAGTCGCATGGCTTTCCGGGATATGCGGAAGTAGCTCAGTTGATAGAGCATCAGCCTTCCAAGCTGAGGGTCGCGAGTTTGAGCCTCGTCTTCCGCTCCAAAACAAATGCCCATGTAGCTCAGGGGTAGAGCACTTCCTTGGTAAGGAAGAGGTCGCGGGTTCAAATCCCGCCATTGGCTCCAAGTCCTTCTCCTCGACATTAGGAGGAATATAATCAAACAAAATAACAATAGCAGAATTATGGCTAAAGAAAAATTCGAAAGAACCAAGCCGCATGTAAACATTGGCACCATCGGTCACGTTGACCATGGCAAGACCACGCTTACTGCCGCCATCACCAAGGTGCTGGCTGAGAAAGGTCTTTCCGAACTTCGTTCCTTCGATTCGATCGACAACGCACCCGAAGAGAAAGAGCGCGGTATCACCATCAACACGGCTCACGTAGAGTATCAGACAGAGAATCGTCACTATGCTCACGTTGACTGCCCGGGACACGCCGACTATGTGAAGAACATGGTAACCGGTGCTGCCCAGATGGACGGCGCCATCATCGTGGTTGCTGCCACCGACGGTCCGATGCCCCAGACCCGCGAGCACATCCTTCTCGCCCGTCAGGTGAACGTTCCCCGTCTGGTTGTCTTCATGAATAAATGCGACATGGTCGACGATGAGGAGATGCTCGAGCTTGTCGAAATGGACATGCGCGACCTCCTTTCGCAGTACGACTATGACGGCGACAACACTCCTATAATCCGTGGCTCAGCTCTCGGCGCCCTCAACGGCGAGCCCCAGTGGGTTGACAAGGTGATGGAGCTGATGGAAGCCGTAGATACATGGATTCCTCTGCCTCCGCGCGACGTGGATAAGTCCTTCCTTATGCCTGTTGAGGACGTGTTCTCGATTACAGGCCGTGGCACAGTGGCAACTGGCCGTGTCGAGGCCGGCCGCGTGAAGGTGGGCGATGAGGTGCAGATCCTCGGCCTCGGTGCCGACCGCAAGTCAGTAGTCACAGGTGTCGAGATGTTCCGTAAGATCCTCGATGAGGGTGAGGCCGGCGACAACGTAGGTCTTCTTCTCCGCGGTATCGACAAGGACGAGATCCGTCGCGGTATGGTGATCTGCCACCCGGGACAGGTAAAGCCTCACGATCACTTCAAGGCTCAGGTCTACATCCTGAAGAAAGAGGAAGGTGGTCGTCACACTCCGTTCCACAACAAATACCGTCCCCAGTTCTACATCCGTACTCTTGACGTTACCGGCGAGATCACACTTCCGGAGGGCGTAGAGATGGTAATGCCTGGCGACAACGTGGAGATCGATGTTAAGCTCATCACTCCGGTTGCAATGGACAATGGTCTGCGTTTCGCCATCCGCGAGGGCGGCCGTACAGTAGGTTCCGGCCAGATCACAGGCGTGATCGACGACTGATTGCAGTCGGGCAAGGCATAAAGACAGGAGCCTTCACTTTCAGAAATGAAGGCTCCTGTATCCACGGGAATAGCTCAGTCGGTAGAGCACTGGTCTCCAAAACCAGGTGTCGGGAGTTCGAGTCTCTCTTCCCGTGCAAAAGAAACAAACTATGAATTTAATCAAAGACATAAAGGAATCTTATAACGAGCTTGTCTATAAGGTTTCTTGGCCAACTCAGAAAGATCTGATCAACAGCTCGGTGCTTGTGTTGATAGCTTCCGTCATCCTCGCAGTGTTCATATGGGTTGTTGATTTTATCTTTGACCATCTGATGCAGCTTATCTACAGCATCGGTTTCTAAACATCATCTTATTTTCCGAATTCAATGGCTGAGACTAAGAAAGCGTGGTTCGTATTGCGGGCCATTTCAGGCAAGGAGGCTAAGGTAAAGGAAGTGATTGATGCAGCCATCAAGAACACAGACCTTGGCCAGCACGTGCTTCAGGTATTGATTCCCACAGAGAAAGTCTACAGAGTCCGTAATGGAAAGAAGGTTCTTAAGGAGCTGAATCTCTATTCCGGATATGTTTTTGTGGAGTGCAGCCTCACCAAAGTGGTGAAGCGGGAGAAAGACGAGACGGCAAAGTCAGGCGAGAGCCCCTATCGAGAGGTGGTCAGCTGGAAGTTGTCGGGAGATGTCATACATGAGCTCCGCAACACGACCAACGTGATAGACTTCCTGCGAGGGCGCTCAAAGACTTCGGAGCCCGAGATGCTCCGTGAGAGCGAGGTGATGAGGATGCTCGGCGCCGCCGACGACTTGCGTCAGCCGGGGGATGCCGGAGTTGCCGATTTCATCGTCGGCCAGCCTGTGAAAGTGACGTTCGGTCCCTTCAGCGGGTTCAGCGGCGTTGTAAAGGAAGTAAATGCAGACAGAAAGAAAATCAAGGTCGAGGTCAAGATCTTTGGCCGTGGCACTGATCTTGAGTTGGAAAACACCCAGGTGGAAAAGCAGTGAGCCGACAGCCTGATGTGATGTTACGCGCATGAGGCGATGAGCGAAAATGAGTTTTCACCACAACAATTAAACAACAAGAGAAATGGCAAAAGAAATTGCTGGACAGATCAAATTGCAGATAAAGGGCGGCGCAGCAAACCCGTCGCCACCAGTAGGACCGGCCCTCGGTTCTAAGGGTATCAACATCATGGAATTTTGCAAGCAATTCAATGCCCGCACCCAGGATAAGGCCGGAAAGGTATTGCCGGTAGTAATCACATACTACACCGACAAGTCGTTCGACTTTATAGTGAAGACGCCGCCGGTGGCAGTGCAGCTGAAGGAAGTCGCCAAAGTGAAGAGCGGCTCCGCGCAGCCCAACCGCGTTAAGGTAGCCGAGATCACATGGGAGCAGGTGAAGACTATTGCAGAAGACAAGATGCCTGATTTGAACTGTTTCACCCTGCCGTCGGCCATGCGCATGGTAGCCGGCACGGCGAGAAGCATGGGTATAACAGTCAAAGGGGCCTTCCCCGAGCAATTCTAAATCTTCATTAAAATGGCAAAACTGACAAAAAACCAGAAGCTGGCTCTGTCGAAGATTGAACCCGGGAAGGTATATACACTGGCAGAAGCAGCCGAGAAGGTGAAGGAAATCACCTTCACGAAGTTTGATTCATCGTTTGATATCGACGTTCGTCTGGGTGTAGACCCCCGTAAGGCCGACCAGATGGTGCGCGGCGTAGTGTCGCTCCCTCACGGCACCGGCAAGCAGGTGCGCGTTCTCGTGCTCTGCAACCCCGACTCCGAGGCAGCCGCCAAGGAGGCAGGAGCCGACTACGTCGGACTCGATGAGTATATACAGAAAATCAAGGGAGGCTGGACAGACGTCGACGTGATTATCACACAGCCTTCCGTGATGGGTAAGCTTGGCCCTCTGGGTCGCATCCTCGGCCCGCGCGGCCTGATGCCTAACCCCAAGAGCGGCACAGTGACCATGGATGTCGCAAAGGCGGTGCGCGAGGTGAAGCAGGGTAAGATCGACTTCAAGGTCGACAAGACCGGCATCGTTCACGCATCGATCGGCAAGGTGAGCTTCACACCCGAGGCTATGAAGGACAATGCGCGAGAGTTTATAAACACTCTCATAAAGCTGAAGCCCGCTACAGCCAAAGGCACATATATCAAGAGCATCTATCTCTCGAGCACAATGAGCCCGGGCGTAAAGGTCGACCCCAAGTCGCTTGATGAATAATCTTTAACACACGAACACAATGAAAAAGGAAGATAAAGATATAATCATCGCGAATATCGGCGACACTCTTTCGCAGTATGCCTGCGTCTATCTGACCCAGACAGCCGGTCTGGATGCCGCCAAGACGAGCGACCTCCGTCGCGAGTGCTTCAAGGGCGACATCAAGATGCTTTGTGTGAAGAACACCCTCCTCAAGAAGGCTTTCGAGGCAAGCGAGACCGACTACTCGGGCCTTTACGACCTTCTGCACGGCGAGACGACTCTCCTTCTCAGCAACACAGGCAACGCCCCGGCAAAGCTGATCAAGAAGTTCCGTGGCAAAAACGACACGCTGCCCATGCTCAAGGGCGCATTCGTAGAGGAGACAGTATATGTTGGCGAGGACCAGTTGGAGATCCTCAGCAACATCAAGAGTAAAAACGAGCTCATCGCCGACGTCATCGCTCTTCTCCAGAGCCCGGCCAAGAATGTGGTCAGCGCTCTTCAGAGTGGTGCAACCAAGCTCCATGGCATTCTGGAGACCCTTTCCAACAAAGAAAACTAATCAAACGAAAAAATTAAAAAAGACATACGAAAATGGCAGATTTGAAAGCATTTGCAGAACAACTTGTGAACCTTTCCGTAAAGGAAGTCAACGAACTCGCCCAGATCCTCAAGGACGAATACGGCATTGAGCCCGCAGCAGCTGCTGTGGCTGTAGCCGCACCCGCCGCCGGTGGCGCAGGTGAGGCCGCCGAGGAGAAGACAAACTTCGACGTAGTGCTCAAGGCAGCCGGTGCCAGCAAGCTCGCTGTCGTGAAGCTCGTGAAGGAGCTCACAGGCCTGGGCCTCAAGGAGGCTAAGGCTCTTGTAGACGGCGCTCCCGGCGTTGTCAAGGAAGGTCTTCCCAAGGCTGAGGCCGAGGGCATGAAGAAGCAGCTCGAAGAAGCAGGCGCCGAAGTTGAACTCAAGTAAGTATCAACACTCTCAAAGCATAGGTTAAGAACACGCGAGAAGCGGTGTTCTTAACCTTTTTTGCCGTTTTTTCGATATCTTTTAATATATCCGGCATACATTTCGCTCTCTTCAATTCCGCTTCTCTCCCCCTTTTTATAATACGAACCCCAATGTCAGTAAATTCAACCGAAAAGCCACGCGTCAATTTCGCGTCTATAAAGAATCAGCTTCCGTTTCCTGACTTCCTCGAGGTCCAGCTGAAGTCGTTCAAGGACTTCCTGCAGCTGGACACTACGCCGGAACTCAGGAAAAACCAGGGCCTCTATAAAGTGTTTGCGGAAAATTTCCCCATTGCCGACACTCGCAACAATTTCGTATTGGAGTTTCTCGACTACTATATCGACCCCCCGAGATATACCATTGCAGAATGTCTCGAGAGAGGTCTCACCTATAGTGTCCCTCTCAAGGCGAAGCTGAAACTCTATTGCACCGATCCCGACCATGAGGATTTTGACACCACGATCCAGGATGTATATCTCGGCCCGATTCCTTATATGACCGAGCAGGGCACTTTCGTGATCAACGGTGCCGAGCGCGTCGTCGTTTCTCAGCTCCACAGGTCGCCGGGTGTGTTTTTCGGCCAGAGCACCCATGCCAATGGCACCAAGCTCTATTCCGCGCGTATCATACCCTTCCGTGGCAGCTGGATAGAGTTTGCCACTGACATCAACAACGTGATGTATGCCTACATCGACCGTAAGAAGAAGCTTCCGGTCACTACCCTTCTGCGTGCCATCGGCCTTGAGAGCGACAAGGAGATCATACGCATCTTCGATCTTGCCGAGGAGATCAAGGTCAACAAGACCAACCTCCGCGAGGCCGTGGGCAGAAAGCTTGCAGCAAGGGTCGTCAAGTCGTGGACCGAAGACTACTCGGACACTGACACAGGCGAGGTTACTTCAGTAGAGCGCACCGAGGTGCTCGTGGAGCGTGAGACAGAGCTTACGGAAGACCTCATAGATCCCATCATCCAGAGCGGCGCCAAGACACTTCTGCTAGAGAAGCCCAATGTAAGCGCCGTAGACTACAGCATTATATTCAATACCCTACAGAAAGACCACTGTAATTCCGAATCGGAGGCAATCCAGCATATCTACAGGCAGCTCCGCAACGCGGAGCCGCCAGATGACGCATCCGCACGCGAGGTGATCACCAACCTCTTCTTCTCCGAGAAGAGATACGACCTCGGCGATGTGGGCCGTTACCGCATCAACAAGAAGCTCAATCTCGACACTCCCATGGATGTCAAGGTGCTTACGCGCGAAGACATCGTCGAGATCATAAAATATCTCATCGAGCTGATCAACGCAAAGAGCGACGTCGACGACATCGACCACCTCAGCAACCGCCGTGTGCGCACTGTCGGCGAGCAGCTCTACAATCAGTTCGGTGTCGGCCTGGCCCGTATGTCGCGCACCATCCGCGAGAGGATGAACGTGAGAGACAACGAGGTGTTCAAGCCCATCGACCTCATCAACGCGAAGACCATCTCCTCGGTGATCAACACCTTCTTCGGCACCAACGCGCTTTCGCAGTTCATGGACCAGACCAACCCTCTGGCCGAGATGACCCACAAGCGCCGTATGTCGGCCCTCGGCCCCGGCGGTCTGAGCCGCGAGCGTGCCGGCTTCGAGGTGCGCGACGTACACTATACCCATTACGGACGCCTATGCCCGATCGAGACCCCTGAAGGCCCCAACATCGGCCTTATCTCCTCTCTTTGCGTATATGCGAAGATCAACGGACTCGGCTTCATCGAGACTCCATACCGCGTGGTGGAGAACGGCAAGGTGAACCTCAACAACAACGAGGTGGTCTACATGACCGCCGAGGTGGAGGAAGGCAAGACAATCGCCCAGGGCAACGCGCCTCTCAACGATGACGGCACATTCATCCTCGACAAGGTGAAGGCCCGCCTCGACGCCGACTTCCCGATCGTGGCTCCCGGCGAGGTGGAGCTCATGGACGTATCTCCCATCCAGATCGCCTCGATCGCAGCATCGCTGATTCCCTTCCTGGAGCACGACGACGCAAACCGCGCCCTCATGGGCTCCAACATGATGCGCCAGGCAGTGCCTCTGCTCCGCAGCGAGGCGCCCATCGTGGGCACTGGCATCGAGGGGCAGCTCATCCGCGACTCCCGCACCCAGATCATGGCCGAGGGCGCCGGCGTGATAGAGTATGTCGACGCCACCGTGATCCGCATCAACTACGACCGCACTCCCGACGAGGACTTCGTGGCTTTCGAGCCCTCGCTCAAGGAATACCGCATACCCAAGTTCCGCCGTACCAACCAGGGCACAACCATCGACCTGCGTCCCATCTGCGAGAAGGGGCAGCGCGTCGAGAAGGGAGATATCCTCACCGAAGGATATTCCACCGAAAAGGGCGAGCTTGCCCTCGGACGCAACCTCAAGGTAGCGTTCATGCCCTGGAAAGGATATAACTACGAGGACGCCATCGTGCTCAACGAGCGTATGGTGCGCGAGGATATCCTCACTTCCGTGCACGTCGACGAATATACCCTCGAAGTGAGGGAGACCAAACGCGGCATGGAGGAGCTCACAAGCGACATCCCCAACGTCAGCGAGGACGCCACCAAGGACCTCGACGAGAGGGGCATCATCCGAGTGGGCGCGCATGTAGTGCCCGGCGACATCATGATCGGCAAGATCACGCCTAAGGGCGAGAGCGACCCTACCCCCGAGGAGAAACTGCTGCGCGCCATCTTCGGCGACAAGGCCGGCGACGTGAAAGACGCCTCCCTCAAGGCCTCGCCTTCGCTCAAGGGCGTCGTGATAGGCACCAACCTCTTCTCGAAGGCTACCAAGAAAAGGAGCAACAAGAGCGCCAACGCCCAGCTCCCGCGCCTCGACGAGGAGTATGAGGAGAAGCAGGCCGAGCTCAAGGGCATACTCATCAGCAAGCTCTCCCAGCTGCTCGACGGCAAGACATCGGAGGGCGTGAAAGACTTCATAGGCGCCGACGTGATGCCCAAGGGCTCCATATTCTCGCCCACACTCTACGGCAGTCTCGACTACGAGACCGTCAACCTCACCGGATGGACCGATGACGAGCGCATCAACAACATGGTGATGCACCTCATCACCAACTATCTGCGCAAGTCGAAGGAGATCGACAGCGAGCTGCGGCGCAAGAAGTTCGACATCACAATCGGCGACGAGCTTCCCTCGGGAATCATGCAGATGGCCAAGGTCTACATCGCCAAGAAGCGTAAGATCGGCGTCGGCGACAAGATGGCCGGACGCCACGGCAACAAGGGCATCGTATCCAGAGTGGTGCGTCAGGAAGATATGCCGTTCCTCGAAGACGGCACGCCTGTCGACATCGTGCTCAACCCTCTGGGCGTGCCTTCGCGAATGAACCTCGGCCAGATTTTCGAGACCGTGCTCGGATGGGCGGGCCGCGAGCTCGGCGAGAAATTCTCGACCCCGATCTTCGACGGCGCCTCGCTCGACGACCTCAACGCCTGGACCGACAAGGCCGGCCTGCCGCGCTACGGCAAGACCTACCTCTACGACGGAGGCACGGGCGACCGTTTCGACCAGCCTGCCACGGTGGGCGTCATCTACATGCTGAAGCTCGGCCACATGGTGGAAGACAAGATGCATGCGCGCTCCATCGGCCCCTACTCACTGATCACGCAGCAGCCTCTCGGCGGTAAGGCCCAGTTTGGCGGCCAGCGTTTCGGAGAGATGGAGGTCTGGGCCCTCGAGGCCTTCGGCGCAGCCCACGTGCTCCAGGAGATCCTGACCATCAAGAGCGACGACGTGGTGGGCCGAAGCAAAGCCTACGAGGCCATCGTGAAGGGCGACCCGATGCCCACCCCGGGCATTCCTGAATCGCTCAATGTGCTTCTCCATGAGCTCCGCGGCCTCGGCCTGAGCATCACTCTCGACTAATCAAAACAGAATTACAAGAAAGGCAAACATATAATATGGCTTTTAAGAAAGACAACAAGACAAAGAGCAACTTCACCCGAATCACGATCGGCCTGGCGTCTCCCGAGGAGATCAAGGCCAATTCGAGCGGTGAGGTGCTCAAGCCTGAGACCATCAACTACCGCACCTACAAGCCGGAGCGCGACGGCCTCTTCTGCGAGAAGATTTTCGGGCCGGTGAAAGACTATGAATGCCACTGCGGGAAATACAAGCGTATCCGCTACAAGGGCATTGTCTGCAACCACTGTGGTGTCGAAGTCACCGAGAAGAAGGTGCGCCGCGAGAGAATGGGCCATATAGAGCTTGTGGTGCCTGTAGCACATATCTGGTATTTCCGCTCTCTTCCCAACAAGATTGGATATCTGCTCGGCCTTCCTTCCAAGAAGCTCGACTCCGTGATCTACTACGAGCGCTATATCGTGGTGAATCCCGGCGTCACCGCCGAGTGGGGTGAAAGCGGCACACAGAAGCTCGACCTCCTTTCCGAAAAGGAATATCTCGACATCACCGAACGTCTCGAGCGCGAGTATCCCGACAACGAGAGCCTGCCCGACGACGACCCCAATAAGTTCGTATGCAAGATGGGAGCCGAGGCCATCTACGAGCTGCTCAAGGACATCAACCTCGTCGCTCTCGCCGCCGACCTGCGCTCCAGGGCCAACAACGAAGGCAGCCAGCAGCGCAAGACGGAGTCGCTCAAACGCCTCCAGGTGGTCAACTCCTTCCTTGCATCGGCCGACCGCAACAAGCCTGAATGGATGATCCTGAAGGCCGTGCCGGTTATTCCGCCTGAGCTCCGCCCGCTCGTGCCTCTCGACGGCGGACGTTTCGCCACTTCCGACCTCAACGACCTCTACCGTCGTGTCATAATACGCAACAACCGCCTGAAGCGCCTCATGGAGATCCAGGCTCCAGAGGTGATTCTCCGCAACGAGAAGCGCCTGCTTCAGGAGGCCGTAGACTCGCTGCTCGACAATTCCAGAAAGTCGAGCGCCGTGAAGTCTGACGTCAACCGCCCGCTCAAGTCGCTCAGCGACTCCCTCAAGGGTAAGCAGGGCCGTTTCCGTCAGAATCTCCTCGGCAAGCGTGTCGACTACTCCGCGCGTTCCGTGATTGTCGTCGGCCCGGAGCTCAAGATGCACGAATGCGGCATCCCCAAGCTCATGGCCGCGGAGCTCTACAAGCCGTTCATCATCCGTAAGCTCATCGAGCGCGGCATCGTGAAGACAGTGAAAAGCGCCAAGAAGATTGTCGACCGCAAGGAGCCTGTGGTATGGGACATCCTCGAGCATGTGATGAAAGGCCATCCCGTGCTGCTCAACCGAGCCCCGACACTTCACCGACTCGGCATCCAGGCATTCCAGCCCAAGATGATCGAGGGAAAGGCAATCCAGCTCCACCCGCTCGCATGTACGGCCTTCAACGCCGACTTCGACGGCGACCAGATGGCCGTGCATCTTCCGCTCGGCAACGAGGCCATCCTCGAGGCGCAGATGCTCATGCTCGGAGCCCACAATATCCTCAATCCCGCCAACGGCGCGCCTATAACCGTGCCTTCGCAGGACATGGTGCTCGGCCTTTACTATATAACGAAGCTCCGCAAGGGCGACAAGGGCGAGGGCTCAAGGTTCTATGGCCCCGAGGAGGCCCAGATCGCCTACAACGAGGGCCGTGTCACCCTTCACGCGCCTGTCTCGGTGCTTGTCGACGACATCGACGCCGACGGCAACCACGTGAAGGTGCTCAAGGAGAACACCTCTGTGGGCCGCGTGCTCTTCAACGAATACGTTCCCAAGGAAATCGGATACGTCAACGAGATCATCTCGAAGAAGTCGCTCCGCACCATCATCGGCAAGGTGATCAAAGCCTGCGGTGTGACACGTTCCGCCCAATTCCTCGATGATATCAAGAACCTCGGATACCTCATGGCCTTCCGCGGCGGCCTTTCGTTCAACCTCGGCGACGTGATCATTCCCGAGGCCAAGGCCGAATACGTGGCCGAAGGCTACCGTCAGGTGGAGGAGGTGATGGCCAACTATCTGGTGGGAGCCATCGGCGCCACCGAGCGCTACAACCAGGTGATCGACATCTGGACACACGTCAACGACCGTGTGGCCAATACCCTGATGAAGGTGATGGAGGAGGACCAGCAGGGCTTCAACTCCGTCTACATGATGCTCGACTCCGGAGCCCGCGGCTCGAAGGACCAGATCCGTCAGCTCTCCGGCATGCGAGGCCTTATGGCCAAGCCCCAGAAGAGGGGCGCCGAGGGTGGACAGATCATCGAGAACCCTATCCTCGCCAACTTCAAGGAGGGCCTCTCAGTGCTTGAATACTTCATCTCCACCCACGGTGCCCGCAAGGGTCTCGCCGACACCGCCCTGAAGACCGCCGACGCAGGTTACCTTACCCGCCGTCTGGTCGACGTGGCCCACGACGTGATCATCACCGAGGAGGACTGCGGCACGCTCCGCGGCCTCGAATGCCGCGAGGTGAAAGACAAGGAGGAGGTCGTGGCTTCGCTCAGCGAGCGCATACTCGGCCGTGTCTCCGTGCATGATATCTTCGATCCGGAGACCAACGAGCTCATCGTGGCTTCCGGCGAGGAGATCACAGAGGCCATCGCCGACCGCATAGAGAAATCGCCGATCGAGGCAGTGGAGATCCGCTCGGTGCTCACCTGCGAATCGAAGAAAGGCGTCTGCGCCAAATGCTACGGCCGCAACCTGGCCACCCACCGCATGGTTCAGAAAGGAGAGGCCGTGGGCGTCATCGCCGCGCAGAGTATCGGCGAGCCCGGTACACAGCTTACCCTCCGTACGTTCCACGTCGGCGGTGTGGCCGGTAACACGGCAGCCGTCAAGGACATCACGTCGCGCTACGACGGACGTCTCGAGATGGAGGAGCTCCGCACCATCAAGGATTCGGAAGACCACGATATCGTGGTGGGCCGTATGGGTGAGATGAGGATTGTCAATCCCCAGACCGGCATGGTGCTCACCACCGCCAACATCCCATATGGCTCCACGCTATTCTTCAAGGACGGCGCCGAGGTGCATCCCGGCGACATGATCTGCGAGTGGGACCCCTTCAACGCCGTGATCGTCTGCGAGGAGAACGGTACTGTCCGCTTCGAGAACTTCGAGGAGGGCGTCACCTACCGCATGGACGTCGACGAGGGCACCAACATGAGCGAGAAGATCGTGATAGAGGCCAAAGACAAGGCGAGGGGTATCGTGCCCGCCGCGCAGATTGTCGACGGCGGCGGCAACGTGCTCCGCAGCTATTCGCTGCCTGTGGGCGCCCATGTGCTCATCAACGAGGGCGACAGCGTGCAGGCCGGCAAGGTGATCGTGAAGATTCCGCGTGCCACCGGTAACGCCGGTGACATCACCGGCGGTCTGCCCCGTGTCACCGAGCTCTTCGAGGCCCGCAACCCGTCGAATCCCGCCGTGGTCAGCGAGGTTGACGGCGAGGTGAAGCTCGGAAGCATCAAGCGTGGCAACCGCGAGATCACCGTGACGTCGAAGCTCGGCGAGGTGAAGAAATATCTCGTGCCTCTGTCGAAGCAGATCCTCGTGCAGGAAAACGACTATGTGCGTGCCGGCACCCCGCTCTCCGACGGAGCCATCACTCCGGCCGACATCCTCAACATCAAGGGCCCCACGGCCGTGCAGGACTATATCGTCAACGAGGTGCAGAGCGTCTACCGCACCCAGGGCGTGAAGATCAACGACAAGCACTTCGAGGTAATCGTGCGCCAGATGATGCGTAAGGTCAATATCATCGATCCGGGCGACACCCGCTTCCTCGAGCAGCAGGTTGTCGACAAGCGCGAGTTCCTTGAGGAGAACGACTACATCTGGGGCAAGAAATATATCGAGGACGCCGGTGACTCCACGACCTACCTCAAGGGGCAGATCATCACCGTGCGCAAGCTCCGCGACGAGAACTCCGCCCTCAAGCGCAAGGACCTCCGCATCATGACAGTGCGCGACGCCGTGCCCGCCACCTCGGAGCAGATCCTCCAGGGCATCACCCGCGCCGCCCTCCAGACATCGAGCTTCATGTCGGCCGCATCCTTCCAGGAGACCACCAAGGTGCTCAATGAGGCCGCCATCAACGGCAAGACCGATACCCTCGAGGGAATGAAGGAGAACGTGATCTGCGGCCACCTCATCCCCGCAGGCACCGGCCTGCGCGAATACGACAAGCTCCTTGTGGTCAACAAAGACGAATATGCCGCCATGAATGTCACCGACGATCCCGAAGCGGTGGTGATCCAGGAGGCCGAGGCCATCGAGGCCTCGCAGCATGACTGATATCTCAAGGCTTTAGCTATACGAAAAAGCCCCGGCTTGAAAAACCGGGGCTTTTTTGACATTCCGCCGCCATCGCGGCGTCTAAATATTCAAAAATACTTTATATGGACATAATACGCGCTGAGCATATCAGCAAGAGGTATACCAATCATCAGGCCCTCGACGACGTGAGCGTCAGCATCCCGGAAGGCTCGGTCTACGGGTTGCTCGGCCCTAACGGCGCCGGAAAGACGACCCTCATCAGAATCATCAACCACATCACCGCTCCCGACAGCGGCGAGGTGTGGTTTGGCGACCACCGTCTGGTGGCCGACGACGTCTTCAGCATAGGCTACTTGCCGGAGGAGCGTGGCCTTTACAAGAAAATGAAGGTGGGCGACCAGGCCCTCTTCTTCGCAAGGCTCAAGGGTCTCTCGACCCGGGAGGCTACCGTGGAGCTCAGGAAATGGTTTGACCGTTTCGGCATATCCGACTGGTGGGGGCGCAAGGTGGAGGAGCTCTCCAAAGGCATGGCACAGAAGGTGCAGTTTATCGTCACGGTGCTCCACCGTCCGCGCCTTCTGATTTTCGACGAGCCCTTCTCCGGCTTCGACCCCATCAACGCCGAGCTCCTCAAGAACGAGATCCTGCGTCTGCGCGACGAGGGGGCCACCGTCATCTTCTCCACCCACAACATGAGCAGCGTGGAGGCCATATGCGACAATTTCACCCTCATCAACCGCAGCCGCAACATCCTTTCCGGCAATGTGGCCGAAATCAGGCGCGAGATGGGACGCAACCATTACCGCCTCTCGTTTCACGGCTCGCCGGAGACTCTGATGGAACGCCTCGGACAGCGGGTGGCATCCTACCGGCTCGACCCGCCGGAGCACACCTCCGAGGGGCCGATCTTCAACTCGGAATTCACCCTCGACCCCGGAGTCGACATGAGGGAGTTCATCTCTACTGCCAATGAGGCCGTGGAGATCGTGACGCTCGACAGGGCCCTCCCGTCGATGAACGAGATCTTCATCAAGACGGTGGAGAAAGCCAACGCCTCCGCTCCCACAGCCTCGGGCGCGGTCCCGCCCGACATCCATCCTGAAATACCGACACAACCCTCCAATAACTCAGAATCGTGAAATCGAATATCAACGTCATTATAGCCCGCGAGTTTCGCGAGCGTGTGGTGAAGAAGAGCTTTATCATCACCACCCTGCTTATGCCGGTGCTCATGATCATCATGATGGCGCTGCCGGCCCTGGTAATGGAGTTTTCCTCCCCCGGCAAGAAGACGATGGCCGTGGTCGACGCCTCCGGCATCGTCTATCCCGAGCTCGAGAAGCAGGCCGGGGGGCTCGACTGGCTCACCGTGGTGCGCTCTCCGCTTACGGCCGACAGCCTGATAGCCGGCGGAGAGTATGACATGGTGCTCAATGTGAATCCCGATGTGGTCGACAATCCCGACAAGGTGACCCTCTACGTGCATGAGACCGGCTCAGTCGACCTTGAGTCGACTGTCAACAACGCGGTGAAAGACGCGGTGGAGACCGAGCGCCTGAAGCGCTACGACATCGCCAACCTCAACACGATCCTCGGCGATGTGGCCGTCGACTCCCATCTCACCACCCTCCGCATCGACGATGAGGGGGAGGAGAAGAGCGTCTCTTCCATAACATCCTTTGGCATAGGCCTTGTCATGACACTCACCCTCTATATGTTCCTGCTCATGTATGGCCAGCTTGTGATGAGCTCCATCATCGAGGAGAAGAGCAACAGGGTGCTCGAGCTGATGGTGTCGTCGGTGAAGCCCCTTCAGCTTATGCTGGGCAAGATACTCGGCATAGGGCTCGTGGCCGTGGTGCAGGTGGTGATATGGGGCATTCTCGTATGCTGTGTCAGCGCCTTCGTGCTGCCCCTCCTCATCCCCGAGGGGCTCGCCGACCAGATGGCGCTGATGAGCGCCGGCACCTTCAACGCCTCCACGAGCACCTTCGACCCCGATATGGTGAAGGCCCTGAGCCTCTTCTCATCGGTGGGATATATAGCGAAGCTGTTCATCTACATCCTCTTCTTCCTGGTGGGAGGATTCCTCTTCTACGCATCGATCTTCGCGGCCATCGGCAGTGCCGTCGACAACGCGCAGGACGCCTCGCAGCTCCAGACCTTCGCCACGCTCCCCATCATCCTGGCGCTCATGGTGGCCTTTTCCGTCGGCAAGGATCCCAATACCCCCATTGCCCTCTGGACGTCGTTCATCCCCTTCACATCGCCTATGGTGATGCTCGCGAGGGTGCCTTTCGACATTCCCTCCTGGCAGATCTGGGTATCCATTGTGGTGTTGTTCGCCTCCTTCGTGGTAATGGCGTGGATCGCCGCCAAGATCTACAGGGTCGGCATCTTCATGTATGGCAAGAAGCCCACGATCAAGGACCTCATACGCTGGGCACGCTACAAATGACACGGCATTACAGCGCTTCCGGGCGCCCTCCATCCTGCGGGGGGCGCCCGATTGCATTCCAGGGCAACCGCACCAGAATCCATAGTTTTTAAGAAGAGTCCTTAAATATTCTTTATCCATGGAAGCCCTGAGGTAAACTTATCCAGCTGCTCGGCGAGACAATAAAGGACGGCAGGGTCATATCGCTGATACACAAGTGTCTCAACGCAGGCGTAATGGTCGGACATAAGTATGAGGACACAACAGGGGGAGTTCCGCAAGGCCGACCTCTCAGTCCCATACTGAGAGGTCGGTAAACATGAAAGTAGGAGGTAAACACCTGCGATTAGTGTTTACCTCCTACTCGATTTAATTGGTGTCTTATTTGGTAAGGATTCCGGTCTCGTCGTCGCTAATCTTGATCGACTGCTTCTCGTTGATCCGTTTCTTTCCGAACTGGAAATTCCAGGAGAAGTGGATACGCACCATATTGCAGAGGTCTTTCTGATAGATATAGCTTCGGTTGTCGACCGGGGCTTCAGCCACTGTCCTCTCGCCGCTTTTCACTGACTTGTCGAAAGGGTTGAGGATGCTCAGGCCTACACTGGTGTTGTAAGTAGGGATATTCAGTAAATGGCGTAAAATTGAGGTTGTGAAATGGGCCGAGGATGCGATATATGCCCCGATACA